>JAISCR010000112.1 GCA_031265435.1 Treponema sp. | reverse complement strand
TATGTGGGTAAACCAAAAAAAACCCGTTTTTTTTTTCAAAAAAATCTCAACTGCCGGAATTGGGATTTTTTTTGCCCCCCCCCCCCCCCCCCCCTACATAATACTTACCTTCATTTCTTACTGACACTTATAAGCATACACATTCTCATTTCCTCCGCCGGGGGCTTACTCTGCCTAAAAAACGCGCCGGCCTTTGGCGCCAAACTATTTTTAAGGAGCAAATCATGAAAAAGGGAATACCGTTGGGCCCGTTTCAAAGATCCGGGGCCGCTGTTTTAAAACCCAGGGTTTGGAAACAGCCTTTGCCGGTAACCGGGGGTCTTGTGCTGGCCGCGGTTCTGATGTTCGGCGCCTGCTCTTTGTTTACCGGCAGTGACAACAATGCGACCGTAAACGCCGTTATAGTAAGCCCCGCGGCAGGCACCGTGGTTAAAGGCGGAACCCAAATCTTTACCGCCGCGGTGGCGGGAACCGGAGACTATGCCCAGACCGTAACCTGGAAGGTCGGCGGCGGCGCGGAAACCGTGATAAGCGGCGCGGGGGTACTTACCGTAGCCGGTAATGAAACGGCCTCCATATTGACCGTTACGGCCACATCTACGATGGACACTTCCAAATCCGGTACGGCGGTGGTAACTGTTACCGGCGGCGACGACCCTAACCTTGCGCGCGCAAAGCAGTTCCGCGATGAGCTTAACGCGATTGCGCCGGGCAGCGTCGAAGTGGACAGCGTGTACAGTACGTATGTGAATGTCGTTGCCGACCTGACCCTTATTAATATAAATGTCAGCGTTCCGGCGGGCGTTGGCCTTAGTATAACAGGCGGCAAGACCCTGACGGTGGATACCGGGGCGACCCTGGATCTTACCGATGGCGGCCTCATCCTGGAGAACAATGCCACCCTCACCGTGAACGGCACGATAAACGCAAAGGCCGCTGTCAGCATTACCAGCTTCGGGATTGCCATATTACCCGGAGTTCCGGCGAGCGCGACCATCAACGGGAGCGGCATAATCCATCTGAAAACCCAGGGACCCCTCCTCGCCATTATGGCCGGAGAGACACTCATCCTCGATGGAACTGTTACGCTTGACGGTCTGAGAACCATCGCTGATGGCGGCACGGATGCCGGCGACACCATGAACAACGTTGGTCATGTGGTTTTTGTTGCGGGCGAGCTGGACATGCAGGGCGGAACTATTACCGGCAATTACAACACCGCCACCTACGATGGCGGCGGCGTGGAAGTCAATGGAGGATACGGAGGAACCGCTAAGTTCACCATGTCAGGCAGCGCCAAAGTGTCGGGCAATAGAACCATCCATGATGGTGGCGGCGTGAATGTCTGCAATGGCGGAACCTTCATCATGAAAGGCAGCGCCGAAGTATCGAATAATACTGCCGGCGACAATGGCGGCGGCGTGTATGTCGGCCACGCCACCGGCAGCAGCTTTACCATGGAAGGCGGAACGATCTACGGTTCAAGTGCGGGCACAGACGCCAACACAGCGTCTGGCTTAGGCGATTCACTTTATGTGAACAGTGTCGGCGGTAGCAGCGGTACGGCGGAATGGGGCGGAAGCGTATCGACCCATACAATTAACGGCTTTCCAAGCGGCTCAGCAGGCAGCAACATTATATCTTCCGGCAGCACGGAGAATAACACGATTTACGCGGTAAGTCCTTAACGGAGTTTTACGGAGGCATGGGGGCTTTCCTCTGTGTCTCCGGGTAAACCGGACGGCGCTGTATATAGGTAAACGCAGGGGGTGACAGGCGCCACATTCGCGTTGGAAGCGTGGTTGCCTGCCGCCTTTCTCACGAAATGGAAAATAACAGAGTATCGGCGTTTACTTTTTCAGCATCAAAATTCCCTCAAAAGCAGTATGCTTTGAAGAAAAAATTCACCTCAAATTCAAAAAAGTTTACCAGGCGGAGTATGAAGCGCCTCTTTTTCCCTTCTTGTTTCTTATATTTTTTCGACTTCTTCGACCTCGCGGTAAAATATTCTTCCAAAATCCGGCAGTTTTGACGAAAACCGCTTCGCGGTTTTGTCCCGGAACACGAAAGAATGGTTAAAGTAGCTCAAATTTACGGCGTTTTCAGCAGCCACTCCAATACATTGAGCTGTTTTATACCGTTGTGGGAGGCCGGCGGATCGTAATCGCGGGTTAAAAGAAACTTTGGGTTATGGTCGCGGATCGCGTCCAGCGGGGCAAGCTCGCGGGCCAGTGTGGTTTTGTCGCGGACCGTATCAGACACCTGGTAATATTCCGTCCCCTGGCTGCCTTCCGCCACAAAGTCCACTTCTTTTTCACCGACTTTGCCGATAAAGACCCGGGGACAGCGGCGCAGGAGTTCCAGGTATACGACATTTTCAAGGATATGCCCGCTGTCCCCTTCCCTGCCGCCGAGCAGGAAGTAACGCAGGCCCGCGTCGACCAGATAATATTTGTTGAGGGTTTTAAGCAGTTTTTTCCCTTTCACATCATACCGGTCGGCGCGGTACAGAATATAGCTGTCCCGCAGTGCGTCAAGATAATCCTCAACCGCGTGGGTATCTATTTTCCTGCCGTCGGCGGTCATGGTTTTTGCTATGTTGTTGATCGAAGTCTCCGACCCGATACTACCGGCCATAAACCGGATGACGCTTTCAAGGCGGCCCACATCCCTGATGCGTTTGTTTTCTACCACGTCTTTAAGAACGATGGTACTGTAGATGCCGGAAAGGTAGTCCCGTATCAAAGATTCATCAAGCTGTGTTACATAGGGAAAACCGCTGTATCCGGTATACCTGGCATACAACCGGTCAAGTTCAAAAGTCCCGACACCGGGTTGTGCCCTCATATACGACACATACTCTTTGAACGACAGGGGAAACAGGTGGATTTCTACATAACGGCCGGAAAGCAGGGTCGCCCAGGTTCCCGAGAGCATTTTCGAGTTGGAGCCGGTCAAATACAGGTCAACATTTTTCCTGACAAAAAGCCCATCCGCGGCCTTTTGAAAATCCGGTACATTTTGGACTTCATCAAGAAATATATAATTCGTTTTGTCCGGAACAAGACGGCCTGTGATGTGGGCATACAGTTTTTTCCAGTCCAAAAGCTCAAGATACTCAGGATCCTCAAAATTGACGCTTTGGATTTGTTCCGCTCCAACGCCTTGTCCGGCAAGCTCATTCTGGTACAATTCAAATAAGGTTGATTTGCCGCAACGCCGTACCCCGGTAACGATTTTTATGAGATGCTTGTCCCTGAATCCAAGCAGTTTTTCAAGATATGCGGGGCGTTCTATCATATTTTGAGGATATGCTAAAAGTATCCAAAAATCAAGAGTTTTTGCGAAATTTCGCTAAAACTTTAGCCTTCCGGCAGCCGTCTTTTCCTTTGAGAACCTGGCACCCTCGTCATGTATCATCGTAAAATCTAACCATAGCGTGCGTGCTCTGGTCAAAAGCCTGGAAAAAGGTTAGAATTAATAGTATTCGAGCTTAATTAACATAACGGAGGAAAGTATGAGTATCATTGAATATGTGGAGGCGAGAGAGATTCTCGATTCCCGCGGAAATCCGACTGTGGAAGTGGATGTTCATCTGGAAGACGGTTCAACAGGAAGGGCTGCGGTTCCTTCCGGGGCTTCTACCGGCGACTATGAAGCGGTGGAACTGAGAGATGGGGACAAGGGCCGCTATCTGGGGAAGGGAGTTCTCAAGGCTGTTGATAACGTAAACAATGTCATAGCGCCCGAACTTCAGGGTATGGATGCCCTTGAACAGGTAGACATCGATCAGACCATGATCGAGCTTGACGGGACGGAGAACAAGGGCAAGCTGGGCGCCAACGCCATTCTGGGTGTGTCCATGGCTGCCGCCCGTGCGGCCGCGGATTTCCTCGGCATTCCCCTGTACAAGTACCTGGGGTCTTTCCACGCCAATCTGCTCCCCGTGCCCATGGCTAACATCATCAACGGGGGCAAACATTCGGACAACAAGATTGATTTTCAGGAATTCATGGTCATGCCCGTGGGCGCCGAAACCTTAAGGGAAGCGGTACGCTGGACGGCAGAAGTATTCCACAATCTCAAGAAACTGCTCCACGATGCGGGAAAGAATACCGCGGTCGGTGATGAAGGCGGTTTCGCGCCGGACATCGGTAACGAGGAAGCCCTGGAATTTATCATGAAGGCCATTGAGAAAGCAGGTTACAAACCCGGCGATCAGTTCGGCATTGCCCTGGACTGCGCCAGTTCCGAACTCTTTGGCGAGGGCGACAAGAAAGGCTACAAGTTCTGGAAGTCCAACCCCGGCAAGCTCTTTAGCGCCGACGAGATGATCGAACTCTACACCGGCTGGGTGAACAAGTACCCCATTATCTCCATTGAGGATCCTCTGGATCAGGATGACTGGGACGGCTATGTAAAGCTTACCAAGAGCCTGGGTTCCAAAGTCCAGATCGTGGGCGACGATTTCTTTGTGACAAACACAAAACGGCTTGAGAAGGGCATCGCCATGGGCGCCTGTAACTCGATCCTTATCAAGGTGAACCAGATCGGCACGGTTACCGAAACCTACGAGGCTGTCGAGATGGCAAAACGGGCAGGTTATACCGCGGTAGTATCCCACCGCTCAGGGGAAACCGAGGACAGCTTTATCGCCGACCTTGTAGTGGCCCTTGAAACCGGCCAGATCAAGACCGGCTCCATGAGCCGCACCGACCGGGTCTGCAAGTACAACCAGCTTATGCGTATCGAAGACCAGCTTGAAGGCATCGCCTGCTATGCGGGCAAGAAGGCCTTCTACAGCATCAAAAAATAGATATACGCCGTCCCGAAGGGATGGCGGGCTCTTTACGACATTTTTGCAGCCCGGATAAGGGCTTTGCGCGGCAAAGACCAGGGCTGCAAAAATGTGCCGGAGCATGCACTACACTATTTGTTATTCTTTTCGATATTTATTTTTTCAACGTTATTTTCTTGGGCGATAATATTTCTTAAATTCTTTATTGATTCAAAATTCCTAACTTTTTCTACAGCAACAAGAGAATAATTTACATCCTATTACATCTTTAATTTTCATACAAAATTTTTCCTTTTTGATAAACTGTTTCCTCAAGAATATTTTCCATTTTTCTAGTATTAAATACACTTTCTCTGCTTAACAATAAATCAACAAAAAATATTTTTTTGATACTTAAATCAATCATTATTTTTGTGTAAATTTCCGAAATGCTGACTGTTTTATCAGGGATCACGATATAAATATCTATATCACTTTTATCCGTTGGTTTGCCATAAGCATATGAACCGAATAAATATATATATTTCGCCGGTACATTTTTAAGAATAGATTCCTTTATGAGGTTTATTCTTTCTACAAAATTTTCCATAATTTTATTTTATACTGAACTATTATTTTTTGTCAAGTGTGTCTAATCATCCCAATAATTCCCCGAATCTGCCTGTCCCGGCTGAGCAGGAGCAGGAGGAGTCCGATGCCGGCAAAGATGAGGGACTGGGCGGCGAGGGGCATGCCGTAACTTATGATGCGGCCCCGGCCCGCAAAGAGGGACGCAAAGAAACTGTTCAGCAGAAGCACCGGAACAGAGGCAATTGCCGAAAAGAGTATCATTTTGAGCATGTAGACAAGGGCGGAGCGGATCGTTTTTCCCAGCGCAATGTCTCTGTTTTTCTTCAGGAATAATAACAGTAATACTGTGTTTACCACACTTGAAAGGCTCAGGGCCAGGGCGATGCCCGAACCCCGCAGGGGCCTTACCAGAAAGATTGCCAGGCTGATGTTACAGCCGAAGGAGACAATTCCTGCCAGGGTGGGGGACTTTGAATCGCTTTGGGCGTAGAAGGCCGGGGCCAGGATGCGGTTCAGGGCGATGAAGTAGAGGCCGGGCATGTGAAAGTGAAAGGCCGCCAGTGTCAGGCGGACAGAAGCTTCGTCAAAGCGGCGGCTTTGAAAGAGGAGGCGGACAAGGCTTTCGCCCTGGCAGAGGGAAAAGAAGGTGATGGGAATCGTGATGAGGGTAATGACATTCATCGCGCCGCCGAGCCTTTCGTTGTATATTTCCCAGCGGCCCGATTTTGCGTACTCCGCCAGATCCGGCAGTAACACTGTTCCTATGGAAACGGCAAAGACTCCCAGGATCAGTTCCTGCAGGCGGAGGGAGTACTGCAGGCTTGATACCACTCCCTCTCCCGCGTTTCCCGCCAGGGCGGTGGATACGAGGTCGTTGATCTGGTAGGCGGCCATACCGATGATCGTGGGCCCGACAAGGCGCAGTACCTTTCGTGTACCGGGATTGCCGAGGGCGCGTTTGAGGTTTACAAAGAAAAATGCGTAGCCCTTTTTCAGCACAAAGGGGAACTGTATCGCCGCTTCCAAAAAGCCTCCGATAAAGACACCCGCAGCCATGGCGCGGGCCGGATTCTTCGTGAAGGGGCTTAAGCCATAGGCGCAGAGAATCGTTACGATGTTGAGCAGGATTGGCGCCAGTCCCGATGGGGTAAAGATCTTCAGGCTGTTGAGGATGCCCTGGAACAGAGCCGCAAGGGAGATGAAGGCCAGAAAGGGAAACATGATCCGTGCCAGTAATACTGTCTCGTCAAGTTCTTCCAGTCCGAATACAGGCACGATAAGGGGAGTGATAAAGATACCGATCACCACTGCCAGGCTTACAAAAAACGTGAGAAAGGTAAATATGCAGGAAAGGAATTCCCTGCGTTCCTCCGCGGCCCCCGCCTTTCCCGTTTCTTCGTTCAGAAGATACTCCTTGAATGCGGGGATAAAGGCCACGGCAATGGAACCTTCGGCAAAGAGGCGGCGGAAGAGGTTGGGGATCATGAAGGCTACGGAAAACGCATCGGAGAGGGCGCTTGTTCCCAGAAGGCTTGCCTTGGTCATCTCCCGGAGAAGTCCCAGTATACGGGAAGCAAACGTTAAAAGGGAAAGAATGGAACCATGTTTCAACAGTGAGGATGTGGATACGGAATCCTGAGTTGACTTCATATAAAGTCCTGGGGCCTGTTGGTGATGATCCCCTCGCAGCCTTTTGAAAGAAGCTTTGCCGCCAGGGCGGTATCATCCACCGTCCAGGGAACCATGGGCCTGCCTTCGACACGGGTGAAACGGAAATAGTTAAAACCGTTTACCTGAAGGTGTACCGGTTTGAGATAGTCGCAGCGGGAGAGGATGCGCCCGAAACCCCAGCGGAGCAGCAGGGGCACCTCCCTGTCCGCGCTCCAGATGACGGCTGTGGGAACGGCGGGGCAGAGTCTTTTGAAGGCGGCGACGGCAAAGGGGTTGAATGAAGAAACAGTTACCGCTTGCAGGGCTCTCTCTCCCATGCTCTTGAGTTTTTCCGCGAGAAGGACCGGCAGGGGATCGTGCCCGGTGAGACTTGTTTTTAGTTCTATATCAATGTACATGCCGGGACAGAATTCTTCCAGCACCGTTTCGATAAGGGGAGGCGCTTCTCCCTTGCCCACATCGATTTTTTTTATTTCGTCATATTCAAGATCCGCAATGGCCCTTTCGTCTCCGGCGCGGCGTTTGAAATCATCATCGTGGGCCACCACCATTTCTCCTGACGCGCATACATGAATATCCAGTTCGATACCCGGAGCGCCCAGTTCCCTGGCCTTCCTGAAGGCTGCCATGGTATTTTCCGGTTCCAGGGAGGAGCATCCCCGGTGGCTAAAGAGAAGGGGCCGGCTTCTGTCCGGCAAAAGAGGGACGCGGTTCATGATTCAGCCTCCGGAGGGGAAGAGCGGTCTGTGGCCCCGCCTTCCAGTTTTGATTTCAACACAGCCAATTCTATTTCCGCGGAAAGTTCCCGGTTTCCGCGAAGCTTTTCGATTTCGTCTTTAAGATTTGTAGTTTCCGTTTTTAGTTCTTCTGTTTTTGCCTTGAGTTTTCCGGTTTCCGTTTCCGCCTCCAGAACAAGATCCCCTTTTCCCGCTTTTCCGGCAAGTTCAATCCTGCCTTCCCAGATACGGATTTCTTCTTCCAGCTTTTCCAGTTCCTTTCCATTCAGCCTGAGCTGGGTAAGCAGGGAAAGGAGATATTCCTTTTCATTCTCGTTTTCCATAGTGGATCCTTTCGTGAATGTGTCTGCATTATGAACTTAAGCCTGTTCCGAAATTTGACATTTTGGAACATCTTCCGATAATACAGTAAGGGTGCAGCAAATTAATTACAAGGTATCAAAATTAGCGTTTCTCCTGTTTCTTCCGTTTTCGCTCCTTGCCCAGCAAAATACCGGGGAGGTGACACTCAAAAACAGTGTTTCGGGGCCTTTTTCCATGGTGGAGCGATCCGACTGGTCTCGTTACGATAACGGGAAATATACCGGTCATGTTTACCGGGAAGTGCGGGCTTTGATCAATCCGGTTTATCCTGAGGGCAAAGGGTTCGCCCTTTACCGGGGGAACTTTCTGCTTCTTGAAGAGACGCTGAGGGATATGCGCCAGAGTGCCAGGGCGGTGGATGATGTGATCCCGGTAAGCTTCCATGTTTTCCCCAACGGACAGGTGGAAATCGAAGAGGATAAGGGTCTTCCGGCCCTGCGGGGTTTCCCTGCCTTTCCCGCCGGGGTAATCCGGCCCGGCGCACGGTGGAAAGCTCCCGGCATCCGTATGGCAGATCCCCTGAACGAAGGCAAGGCGGACGCGCTTCCCTTTTTGGCCGAATATGAATACCACGGGACGGAAACATACAAGGAAATTCCGGTACACAGAATCTCCGCAAAATATGCCGTCCGTTCCCGTGCAGGTTCCCGCCTCTTCTCCCGGGTGCAGGGCTCCCACACGGTAGAAATACTCCTCCGTGTAGAAGATTCACTCCCTTTCATGATGCGGGATATTTTTGATGAAACCTACACTTTTACCGACGCTGCTACGTTGCGTTTCCGGGGTTTTACACTCACCTTCAACGATTCAAACATTCCCCTCAACCGGGAAACCGTCATACCGGAAGTGGAGAAGAAGCTGCAAATTCCTCCGGAGAAATTTGAAAAGGACATCGAAGTTGCTTCCGTACCGGAAGGGATAAAACTTACCGTAAAAGAAATCCGCTTTGCGCCCGATTCCGCAGAGTTTCTGCCGGAAGAAAAAGGCCGCCTGGATTCCATAGCGGCAGCCCTGCAGACAGTTCCGCAGAAGAGTTTCCTTGTGGAAGGACATACGGCATCGGTAGGACGCCCGGAAGGAGAGATGCGGCTTTCCGCAGAGCGCGCAAAACGCATGGTTGATGAAATGGTAAAACGGGGTATCCCCGAAGGGCGTTTCCTCTACAAGGGCTGGGGAGGAAAGAAACCCCTTGCGGACAACTCCTCGGAGGAAGGCCGCGGCTTAAACCGCCGGGTAGAGATAACAATTCTGGATTAGTGAGCCTGTCCTGCGGTAGTTCAATCAAAAAATAAAACTTCCCTGAATTGCGTGGAATTTGAAACAGCCTCTAAAGGAACAATATCCCGTCTGAAGGTATGCACCGTCTCCAGTTCTATTTCCGGAACGGTTTCTTTTAATACTACGTACAATAGTTCCGTACAATACAATTTATCGGCGTTATTCAGGTCGAAATCCCAATCAAAGGGTCTGCCCATTGTTTTTAACGCTTCCTCCACAATCATTGTGCCGTCCGCGTTATCCAGCCGGTATAGACCTATCATCCGGGCAGGGGTAATAAATTCCTGTAACGTAACCTCATTGACATAATCTTTTCCGGCCCATGCCCGCCCTTCCGCATTTATAACCATAACGGCTTCATCTTTACGGTGAATTATTCCAAGATGTGAAAACCGCTTGTCCCTTTTGGAAAGTCCTTTGAAATATAAAGACCATGTCCGGTCTCCCAAACGGCATATAATATCACCGTCCTGTGCATTTGACGTTAATGTATTAAGGTAATCCTGAAAGAGTATTATTCTTCTAAAATGCAGCGCGGCGATGATTAACACCCCAACTGCCGCTATGCCGGCAAGAAACAGCGTTGCCTGTTTTATTTTAAATTTCATGCCTTCTCTTTATTTTTTACCATTCAAACAGTATGGAAACACCGGCTGAAAAATGACCGCGAATCGGCCCGGTCAAATAAGCGGCTTTACCCGCGGCCATTAGCGCCGGTTTAGTCGAGTTTATAAACAGTAGTCTCCGCTTCCCCGTCATCCACTTCTATTGCCGTGAGTGTCTGCTTTCCGACATCAGCAGTGAATGTTCCCGGTGTACCTGATTTCAGGGTATAGGTCCCTGTTTTGGCTGCGGCATCGTAGGTGGAAGTAAAAGCTCCATTATCTGCTTTCATCATGCCCTCCATTTTTGACTTAAACTCCTCCGGCCAGTCACCGTTCCATTTGGTAACTGTACGTGTAGCCGTTCCCGCTGTATTGGAACTAAATTCCAGCCTTGCCTCCGTGTCCATACTCAGTCCATCGCCACCAAATGGGTAAGGCACGTTTTTTGTCGCTACCCAATTTGTTCCGGCAAGAGTAGTGCCATCAAAACTTGAACCACCGCCGCCGCCGTCAGTGGGGCAGCCCGCCAGAACCAAACCGAATGTCAGCAGAAGGGCCGCCATTCCCGCAAGAAATAATTTGCTTTTTTTCATAAAAAAGCCTCCATGTGTTTTATACCCGCAGGCATAATGTACATAACCGCTCCGCAGGGCGGTTTCTTCCATAGCCGCGATGCGGCGTGAAATACAGGGGGGGAATAAAGAAGGCCGGCATGTCCCAATAGGGATATACCGGCCTTCTTTAAGGAGAGCGAAAAAGAAAAAATGTAAAAAAAGTGTGAATTTAAGCCGTCAGGGGCTTGACAAAGTCTAGAAACAGTCCATAATTGCTTGCTTGCTTGCTTGCTTGCTTGCTTGCTTGCTTGCTTGCTTGCTTGCTTGCTTGCTTGCTTGCTTGCTTGCTTGCTTGCTTGCTTG
>JAISCR010000093.1 GCA_031265435.1 Treponema sp. | reverse complement strand
CGCGTGGTCAAAGCCAACGCCGCCGATCAGTCTTTTTTGATTGAGTCCATATACAGCCACAACCGCTTCTGGGTGTATGCGGATAATACCCTGTTTGGAGAATTGGACCATGTCCTGCTCAGTTCGCAGTTCTATGGCGGAAAGGCCGCGGATATAACCGGCGACTTCTACATCCAGGGCAGGGTCCTGGTCCAATTTGATCTAGGATACGACATGCACGAGATGACCGATGTTCTCTGCGCCGCCTTCACTAAGGTTTTAGCGGATCGGAAGAAGGCTCCTTCGAAATGAAATCCTCAAATTTTTCGGCAAGCCGGAAGACTTCCTTAAGTGAGCGCTCGGCATTATCAAATACGATGGGGTTCACGCCTTGTTTCGGGGTCCCCATTAGTCCGTACAGCATCATTGCCAGTTCCGCCGATTTAGCCCGGATTTCCTGTCTGTCTGTCATTTTGCCCCTCCATGTGGGAAAGATTTTGTCGTCAACTGAATCATACCACGGGGAGGGGCTTTTTATAACTACCACAGGAGGAGCGGCATGATATGTGAAAAACTCCGGTTTAACCGAAACTACCCCATTCATGTTGACGGGGTAAAAATTGAAACTCGTATCGTTTGCGCCAGTATCCCTTACGGTTACAGCAGAGACCCCCTGCTCCTGGTTGTCCCTGAAATTGTTTTTGACCAAAAGGGAACGGCATACCGACCACTTGATACAACCGGGGAAGGCCCCTGGTGCGCCGTTTCCGACTTCTACTTGAGTTCCAAGGAATTCCTTTATAACGGTTCCCTTTTTTTCAAGACTGATACCGGCCGGTGTTACCGGCTGGCCGAACCCTCCGGCTGCCGCAGCCAGGCTGCCCGGAAGGGTTTACTGGTACGCAAGAGAATATCCCTTGCGTATTACAATGAATGCCTTGCCGCCTGCCGGCGGAATGAGGCGGGGGGTGCGACATGAATTTTTGTTTACCCGTTATTTTGGGCATGATGGGCGCTCTTATCATATTAGCGGCTAATTCCGGAGGAGTTTTTAATAATCCAGAAACTTCAAGAACATTCGTTGTTTACTATGCCTTATGTTGGGCCGCGGCTATTGCGATACTTGTTTTTTTTAATCTTGCCCTTCTTTGGATTGACCGTACTTTTTTTAACCCTCCGGCAATGCTTAGAAGAATGTATAGAAGGCATTATGTCAATAAAACCATTGCTCACCTCAATAGACACAAATTCACTAAAGTCTATCAGCGAATTTTCAATAAAATGGTACAAAACAGCGTAGTAATGGGCTCCCGTTTGAGGCAGTGTTTCATCCCAGTCCTCATCAAACGGCAGATGGGTTATATCCGTAATAAACGACTGAAGGATGTCCCTGGACGCGAGGCTGCCGTAAAGATAGAGCCGGCCGAGAAGGAGTTTTAACACATGACTATATGTACCGTATATTTTATTTTCGACTTCTCGGGCAGATATAGAGCGAGGCAATACGGCAGGGTTTTTCATGGCATTAAGCTTATTAATGATCTCCTCATAAGTGGCGAGGCGTTTATTCCGAGCTTCAAAAAAGAGTTTTTGATCAAAATCGTTCCGCCTGTTAATCCAGTTAAAAAATTGAGTTGCTATGGTGGCGATTACCACCCCGCCAATACCAATCCAGGCAGAGATAACGGCATCACTGGGCATTTTGCCCCTCCTTGCGGGAAAGATTTTTGTTTGGCAACTGAATCATACCACGGGGAGGGGTTTTTTATAATGGGGAGGGAACGATGATTGACCCGCGCGTCAGCAAGAACCCTGTCGGTCTTATCCGCATGAAGAAAAAAGACGGGGCCTTTCTTTTCAGTGAAAAGGAATGCGAGCGTTGGATAGAACTCATTGTGGAGCGGACAAAAAAACTGTGGTCCGAAGAGGAGCCGAGAGAAGGGAAGGAGCGCGGGGAGGCGGCCGGGAGCGAACCGGCCGTTTGGAAACCCACCGGGCGGGGGAAATTGTTCTGGGTGGATTCGGAGTAAACGGGTATGACGGACAAGTGGCTGACCGCTAACGAAATATCAGAATTATTAGCTATTACTAAGCGCCCCCTTAATATCCGGGCAAAACGTGAAGGTTGGTCTTACAGAAGCTACACAACCCGCGGCGGGAAGGAGCGGCGCTACCACCTGGCAACCCTGCCGGAAGATGTTCAGAAGGCTTACGCCGCCAGTATCGGTATCACCCTTGACGAGCTCACCTCCCGTTTATGCCCGGCGGTAAAACCCGCGGCTCCCGACCCCTCCGTAAAACCCCTGGAAAAACATACCACCGCCGAACGGGACACCGCCACCCTGCGGGAAAAACTCATCCTGGCCTGGAAGGATTCCGGCCGCACCCAGGCCGACTTTGCCGCCGCCTACAGCGCCGGCCTTATCCTGCCCGACATCCGCACCCGCTTAGGGGAAGAGCTTTCGGACAGCACCTTAAGCCGGTGGGTACGGCAGTACGAAAAGGCGGGGACCGCGGGTCTGGCTCCCCGCTACGAACACAACCGCGGCGGCCACGGCGCCGCCTTCGATCCGCATACCAAAGCCCTCATTCGGTTTTACTACCTGAAAGTAAACAAATACAGCCTGCGGAAAGTACAGCGGATGTTGGAAGAAAAAGAAAACATCCACGCAGAGTATTCCATGTTATGCCGTTATGTCCGCTACGAGATTGGAAAGGGTACGAAAGATTATTTCCTCAGGGGTGAAAAATACTTTCACGATCATAATAATCCGTACATTGAGCGGGATTATACCCGCTACCATTCCATGCAGGTGGTGGTAGCCGATCACAAGACCTTCGATTTTATATCGAGGGTTAAACGTGTTGACGGCTGGCATATTGTCCGGCTGTCCCTGACCTGCATAACCGATATGCGGAGCCGGAAGATACTGGGCTGGCACATAGACGAGGTGCCCTCCACGCTGACGATTATCCGGGCGGTCAAGATGATGGTGGAACAGTACGGGTGTCCGGAAGCGTTTCTGGTTGACAACGGCAAGGATTTTTCCAGCTACTGGTTTGCCGGGAATGCGTGGAACGAACAGCACCGGAAGTTCGGGAAGAAAGACAAGCAGGCCGTGTCCTGCGTTACCGATGACCTGGGTTCGATAGTCCAGTTCTGCATACCCTACCGGGGGCAGTCGAAACCGATAGAGCGGTTTTTCGGCTTTGTCTCCGCCGAACATGACAAGTCATTCGATGGCTATACGGGGTCCAACACGTCCGACCGCATAGACGCATTAAAACTGTACTGGGGGAATTTCAACGGCGGTCAAAAGATACCGGTAGAGGAACTTTCCACGAAAGAAGAAGTGAGGACGATATTTGCCCGGTTTGTTGAATGGTTTAACAGCGGCCGGCGCCACGGCGGCCAGGGCATGAATAACAACACGCCGGATACGGTATTTAACGAGAACCGGAAAGAGCGGCGCGATATGCCGGAAGAATATCAAAAATACGTTTGGACCCGGCGCAAAATTCTTAAAGTAGAAAGGAACGGGGTCCGGTTTGAAGGCGAGTGGTATGTCAACAAAGACCTGCTGCTGCTTAATGGCCGGCAGGTGGAGTTACGGGTAAGCATAGACGACATTGGGGCCGGATATATTTTTGACCCGGAGACCGGATCGTATATATGTGACGCCGACTGCGGCGGCCTGAAAGATTCCGGCATCAAAGAAGAAAACAACCGCAAGGTGAACCTCCTGCGCAAGGGCCTGCGAAAAAACATAGAGGAAATCAAGAAGGAGATGGACGAACTCAGGAAAGACCGGAAAACGCAGTTAGAGGAACTGCGGGAACAGGAGAGCCGGCAGGTAACGCTGAAGGTAGTGGGCGGTGAAGACCTGGTGGTGAACTCCCCGGCAGGCATGACGCTGGTAAAAACGGAAGTGAAACCGGCGAAACAGAAAATCAAAAAGTTTTTCGATCCTGACTAAAGGAGACTATTAAAAAATGAAAATAATTATTTTTGGGTTATTAGCTTTCTTTTTTGGCATATATGCGCTGGTTTTGGAACTGAAGGGAATTAGCAATTTCGATCAAATTACCATCGCCGTTCTTTTTGGCGTACTTGCTTTTTTATCACGGTAATCCCCGCCCCGTTGGGGCGGATAAAAAGGATACAAGGAGCGGATGTATGAGTTATATGAAAATGACTATCAGGGAGTTCATGTGGAAATATGAGGGTGGGTTTTTTGGTGATAACACTTTTGAAACCGCCTGTGAAGCAGGCTGGCATGACTGGTTTTGCCCGGTTTCCAAATTAGAGAAAAGGCTGGATAAACTCTATCCCAAAATTAAAGTAATTGTCCAGTCGGAAAAAATCAACATTGATACCATGTTTGTAGTGTTTGAAAACGTCTGTCCCGCCGAGGGATCGCTGTACGACCGTTTCGCAATAGGCGGCATGAAAAGCGATGAGACGCTTTATGTAATCGTTCCAAAATCCGGGCATAAAGGGGATAAAGGCCGGGCGGAACTTTGGGGGAGGGAAAACGGTCTCAACGGACCGATTATTACCGGAACCTGGGAAACCATAAAAACCTATTTTGGCGTTTAACCGTTCACGGCAACCCCCGCCCCGTTGGGGCGGATAAATAAGCGGGGTTATCGTGTTATGAACAGCCCCGCAATTATAGGAGGTGTAACAGTGGCTTACATCAAGGACGAATTGGAAGAGGCGGTAGGCAAAAAGTGGGGAAGGCGGTTTATCGGATTTGGCGTTGTCATTTTCGTTTATATCGTCATTTCGTTTTTTGCCGGTATCTGGCCGTTCTCTTCCGCACTGGGCGTGGCAAGGAGGGTAACGTCTCCTGCGGCGATCATCCAAAACTACGAATGGTTTTATGATCAGTATCACGCTATTGAAGCACAACGGCGGAATATAGCCGCCTTGCCGGAGGGTTCGACAGATCGCATGGGTACGCAGATGGTACTGAATAACATGATCGCCGAATATAACGCCAAATCGCGGGAAATAACCCGCAATCTTTGGAAGGCTGACGGCCTCCCGTATCAAATAGGAGAATGAACATGAAAAAACTTGTCGTTTTATCAATGGTGGCGGCGCTTATTCTTGGAATAGG
Organism: Treponema sp.; assembly: GCA_031265435.1. Lineage (GTDB taxonomy): Bacteria > Spirochaetota > Spirochaetia > Treponematales > Breznakiellaceae > JAIRNJ01. The sequence continues at coordinate 28,044 of JAISCR010000093.1, read as the reverse complement.
GTTTACCACAAGCGCCCAGGGCGGAATTGATGATGAAGTACGCAATGAAGCGAACAGGCAGTCGGCGATGGCCCAGGAATCCGCCCAAACCCGTGTTCCGATTCCGCAGGTAAACTATTTTCAGGAACGCCGGACTGTCAGCAAATGGGTGAGCCATTGGGATCGCCCTTCCGCCGCCTGTTATGTCTACCTCATATCCTATGGGAATATCATCGGCTATTACGTTTCGGATGGGAAACCGGCTTCTACCGGATCGTTTTTAACTCCTGAATACCGGGAAGAATATGTAAGCAACGGCGGCATACGGAATATACAACTGCCCGACATTGACGGGACCTACGGAACCAACAATCAGGGGATACGATTTTTTACGGCATCGGGAATAGCGGTTGAATGGGCCGGTTCGGGGGCTTCCTACATTTACAGCGATGTTCCCATAAAGTTAAATGTTCCGCTTTTGGGAGATTAAGCGGCAACCCCCGTCCCGTTGGGGCGGATAAAATCAATATGAAGGAGTAGCCATGGGTGACAAAGAAAAATCGGAAATTCAGAAAGTTGTGGACCTGCTTGAGGAGAACTGCTACCACGTTATCGCGGCGGCGGAAGAGATCGTCAACCCCGGAACGATCTGTAACTTTAGGGTCATCTCTTTGAAGATAACCCCAATGAAGGAGGAGAAAGAAAATCGTTAACCGGTTTTACCGTAAAAGTCATTTTATTACAGACGGCCCCGGCGGGGCAAAGGAGCGGATGTATGAGCGATGTAATGATCTACGATGAGGGGCTGTACAAAAAGTTCTTCGAGCTGGTCGGTTCCCCGGAGGAGGGGAAGAAGATCAGCCAGGCCAAGGCGGCCCAGGCCATGAATTATTCGGCCGCCGTTATCTCCTCCTACAAGAATCACACGTATACCGGCAACGTGAAGAATCTTGAGGAGCGGATCGGCGTGTGGCTCAGGCAGGAAGCCCGGCGGCTGGAGCGGCTGGAGGTGCCCGTCACCGAGACCAGCACGATGGAGCAGGTCCGCAAAGCTATCACCGTTGCACAGGACGAAGGGGAAATCGCCGTGATTATCGGGGCGGCGGGAACCGGAAAGACAACGGCCCTGTGGCAGTATGCCAGGGAAAGTTTTTCCGCCCTGCTGGTCCACGTTGACCCCAGTTTTTCCAAGGTGGTGTTGATGAATGCGATAGCCCATGCCCTGGGTGTGGAGGACAAGGGCGGCATGAATGCGGTCATTGACCGGGTTATCGCCGCCCTGCTGGGCCGGGACGCCGTCCTGATTATTGATGAGGCGGACTATCTTTCCGATGGTTCCCTGGAACTGGTGCGCTGCATTATCAACGACAAGGCCCGCACCGGGGTAGTGCTGGTGGGACTTCCCACCCTGGAGTACAAACTCCGCAGCCTTAAGCATGACCACGAACAGTTACAATCCCGGGTCGGGTGTCTGTTGAAACTGAGTACGCTGAAAAAGGCCGATGCGGAAAAGATCATTGGCCGGGTCTGGAGCGATCTTCCCAAAGAAACGGTTGACGCCTTGGTGAAGGGGGCCGGCGGGTCCACCCGCACCCTGACGAAGCTGATGGGCAGGACCCACCAGTTGATGAGCATGAACCGCCGGGAAAAGCCGGATGCGGATATTATCAGCGCCGCCGGCGAACTGTTGATGAGGTAGGAGAATGAAATTGATGGACATAGGCGTAGGTGTGCCTATAGATCAAGACAAGATAGATCGGTTTAACAGTGAATTCAATTTTGCCGAATATCGTTGTTGCAATAATTGTAAAAAAATGCTTCAAAACGATGCCGACAGAGGTATATGTAAAGAAAGGCTTGACCGTGGTATGTCTCGTGTTGAAGCTATTGTTGACTGCAATACGAGGAAACATTGTTACTGCGATCTACATGATCATTGGAAACAAGGTGAGAGGTTATGAACAACACGTTTCGCTCCGTGAACAGACTAATCCGGTATTTGTGCTTTATGTTTCCGAATCTTTTTGGGCGGTTCACCCTTTGTTTCAGGGATAAGAAGGGGTGTAAAAACGTATGCCCTTATTTTTGCAAGTGCCCTTACTTTACTTAACGAGGAGGTGAAACAACGATGGATTTACACTGCGATAACTGCGGGGAAACGGCGGGAGAAGACTCCGTATTGATAGAGCGGGGCTATGCCCGCTGTCCCGAGTGCGGTTCCGTACTCGGCCCGGTTAAAAAGGACAATAAATTTTCAGGAATGAATTTATTTCAATTAGCAGCAGCGAGTTCAATGCCCTCAGAGGTCTACAGGAAAATTAAAGAAAAGACGGGCCTTGTATTGTTGTACCTTGAAGCCGGGGCCGTACAGACTGCGGTCGATATTTTGCGAGAATTCATATTACCAGGAGGGGGATTATGATCGGCCTTTTTTACCGGACGGCGGTCCGCATCAGGGACTTTGGGGAACGCCATAATCTGCCCGCTCTTATCGGGCTGGGATTGTGGATTCGGGAGCGGGTTATGAAGTGCAAAAAAACGATAATCAGTTATAAGACGGCGGATATTCTTGACTGGATATTTACGGTCATTTTTACCGCCCTGGCATTTTGGGCGGACTGGCGGATCGGACTGGCATTTATCGTTTACGATTTATCGCGGGTCTGTGAAAAAGTAAAAGAAGAATTGCGGTCTTTTGAAAGAATCGAAAGTTTCTTGAAAAAACAGTTCAGCGAATGGAGGCAATGATGAGTAACGAGTTTATGACGGACAGCCAGGGCCGGCAGGTGCCGGTAGAACTGGTGAAGGAGATCGACAAGCTGCGGGATCAGACGGTCCGCCGGATTGCCGACGAGGCTATGAAGATGAAAGAAATCCTGGCCGCTTTCAAAAAGCGTATCCGGGACGACATCTACACCTTCGTGGAACTGTCGGCCAACCAGTACGGCAAAGCCTGGGGCGGGAAGAAGGGGAACATCACCTTGACCACCTATGACGGCTCCTACCGGCTTATTGTGGCAATGGATGAACTCATTGTTTTTGATGAGCGGCTCCAGATTGCCCGGCAGATCATTGGAGAGTGCCTTGACCGGTGGAGTTCCGATGCCCGGCCGGAGATCCGGATGCTGGTGAACGATGCGTTCCAGGTGGATAAAACCGGGAAAATATCGACCGCCAGGGTTCTGGGCCTGCGGCGTCTGGACATCCAGGACGGCGATTGGCAGAAGGCGATGACCGCCATTACGGAGAGCATACAAATATCGGGTACGAAGCGGTATCTGCGGTTTTATGAACGGGACGGAAACGGGGAGTACCAACAGGTACCCCTTGATGTTTCGGTGTTATGAGAAGCGAAACAGCGGGCCGCCATGAAGCGGCCTCCTGTCGTCCGGGAGCGGCGTTCCGGGCCTGATGAGCAGCCGAAAGGAGCAAGAGCATGAAACTATGGTGCGGGGAAGCGACATGATGAATACGGTTACAGCCGGGAAAATACCTGCGGCGATTCTAAACCGGAAAGCAAAGCTGTCGTTGATCCATCTTGCCAAAAAAGAAACGGGCATTACCGATGAAGCCTACCGGCTGCTCCTTGAGGGGGCCGCCGGTATGAGCAGTGCGGCGGAACTGGAATATGAAGACCAGTTTAATGCCGTTATGAAAGCCTTTGAAACCCTGGGGTTCACCAGTTGGAAGAAGCAGGGAAAAACCACGTCCCGCCCCCGCTGGCCGGATACCTGGGGCTGCACAAGGGACCAGCGGGCCAAGATAGAGGTTATGTGGAAGACCTGCGCCCGGAATAAAAGCGATAAGGCGTTACGGGCTTTTGTGAAGCGGATAGCCCATGTGGACAGTCCCTCGTTTCTGCGGCCGCCGTTGGCCCGGAAGGTGATTTTAGCCCTGGCGGACATGATGGAAAAAGCGGGGTTCGATCCCGCGACCGGCGGGAGGCTGGGGACGAGCCGTTAAAAATGACAAATTATAAAATTGGCAGCATTACCCATAAGGCGCTTATGGATTTTTTGGCCGGGCAGGATGGGCCGGTAAGGATGGGTAAGATTGCCGGGGTATTCGGCGTCAGCCGGAACGCCGTGCTGGTTCGGATGGCGACCCTGACCTTTGCCGATCCGCGGATAGCGGAAGATGAAAAGGGGCGGGTGTACTTGAAAAAAAGGGAGGCGAAACCGTGACCAGGTCTGCGTGTAAAGAAGTGAAAAAAACAGTGTTCCAGCAAGGAGAAATGGATTTACTTCCCAGTGACCAGCTTGAAGAGATCCAGCGCGTAATTTTGCTGGTGAAAGAGGATGCCGCGGATTTGGGAAAGCGGATAAAAGAACAAGGGGCGGCATTCCGGGAGGTAGCGGTTCTGCTGGGAGAACTGCGCACAGCACTTTTAGAAATGAGTCAGGGGGAATTGTTCAATGATGAAAGCACCGAGACCTTTGAGCAGTTGCGGGACATAATTGGCGAGGAACAAGCAAGCAGGGTCGCCAAAGCATTTGCCGGCACGATGGTTTATATCCCCAAGAACGTTATTGCGAAAAACCTTCATAAAAAAATAAATAAAGAGTTTTGGGATGGTGCGACCTATAAAGAGTTGAGCAGGAAGTATGGGTACACTGAACGGTATATCAGAAACCTCGTTGACAGGAAGAAGGAATATCAGCATGACCAGGCGTGAAACAAAGTTTATTCGCGACCTCGAAAAGAAGATGGCCGCAGACATGGCCAGGCGTACCCGTGAGGCCAAGAAGAAAGCCTTCGCCGAGGTCATGGGAAAAGAAAAAGTTAAAACCTACGGGGATATATTTGCGATACTTGACGGTCTTTCCCGCAAAGCGAAAGAAATGGCTGCTTATGGAAGGATTCAACATTTTGCCATGCTGGGCCGCAGCCCAAAACAAATTGTAGAAATCATGGAACCAAAAACGGGGAAGGGGAATGAGAAAATTGATTTATAACCTAAAGGTATTACTGGCGGCAATAAGTATCTATTGCCGTTACGACAACGTATGCGCACAGGGAGCGGCGGAGCAGGCGCGGGTTATTGTTGATGCGGTTAATGAAGAATGCGAAAGAGGCAAAGACAATGAAAGACATTGACAAAATCAAAGACAGGATTAAAAAATTGTTTGCCCTGTCAAAATCGCCGAATGCGAATGAGGCGGCATCGGCCCTGGAAATGGCTCAAAAGCTGATGGAAGACTACGGACTTATTAAAAGCGATATTCCCACCCTGGATGTGAATGAAGGCGAATCTCTGCGGTCCAGTGGGGACAAGCCGCCCCAGTATGAAATACATCTGGCAGTGTCAATCGCTGAAGCGTTTGGGTGCCAAGTCCTTAGCAGACGGAAACTGGGCAAAGATCTTGTGTATCGGAACGTATATCAATTTATCGGGGTTGAATACCGGCCGGAAGTAGCGTCATACATTGCGACTGTGCTGTTCAGGAAGCTGCGCCGGGCAAGGGCGGAGTATATCAAGTCTCTCTACCGGGTCCGATCCCGGCGTAACAAAACAATACGCGGGGATGTATTTTCCAGGGGCTGGGTTTCGGTTGTAACAGAAAAATTACAAGCGCTTTCGTGTCCGGAAGAAGAAAAGATGGCGGTAGAACTGTATATGAAAAACCGGTATCCCGATTTAGAGTCTATATCCGGGATTAGCCGGGGATCGGTAAAGAACTATGAATACGCGGACTGGCATTACGGCCATGAGGCGGGGGCCGGCGTGGAAATTCAACAGGGGATTAGCGGCCATGCCGGCGCCCGGCTTTTAGAGGCATGAACGAAAAAAGAGAGGAAAGAACTATGAAATGTATGTCCTGTAAACATGACGGCCCGGATTATTGCCTGAAAGGTTTTCTTAAAAGGAACGCCGGCCCGGAATGCCGGTATTATGAACAGATAAGGTTATATATTTGCGGCCCGATTACCGGCGATGACCAGTACCGGGTCAAATTCCTGAATGCGGAGAATGGACTTTATGAAGCCGGGTTTTGTCCGGTTAATCCGGCGGCCTGTATTCCGGCTGCTACGGACTGGAACCAGGCCATGAGACAGGCAATTAACCTTATGCTGAAATGCGACGGCGTTGCTCTGCTTCCCGGCTGGAAAGAATCCAGAGGGGCGCGCATTGAAGCCCGGCTGGCCGGTGAGCTTGGGATTCCGGTCAAACCGATCCACGAATGGGAAAAACCAAAGCTGATTTGACGGCAATCTTTTAACGAATACCTCACCATCCATTTTAATCACCTCAAAAAGTGAAATAATTTTGTGAAATAATTCATAGTGATTATTTCACTTTTCCTGTTTTATCCTTGCGGTAGCACGGCGGGGGAGAAGGTTATCCGCTTCTTTACTTCTTCCCCGCTTTTTTACCGGAGGTATCATGGAATTGAAGGGAAAGCCGCTTTCATTGGGTGCGAAAATCCTGGGTGCGGTTATTGCGGTCGGAGCGCTGGTACTGAAGGCTACGGTCTCCCCGGCGCTGGACATTGACGCGGCGATAAAGACCGCCGCCTTTGTGGTGCTTGTTTTCGCGCCGGTCGATCTGTCGATGGTGATGGGTAACATTTTCGGCCCCCTGGGGAATATACGGAAGGACCGGCCTGATTTGGTTTATTTTGATGGAGGGGGGAAATGAAAGCGATAATAGCTATCCTCATCAGCGTTATTACCGGGGCACTTCTGGGGTTTGCCTGGACGGTGGTATCGGCGTTTCTGGGCGCGGTTATTCTGGGGTTTATCCTCGATCCCTTTCTTGCACTTATCGACGTGCCGTTCCTTACCGAACGGTTAAGCGGCTTAGGCTTTGGCCAGTTATTCGTGCTGGTACTTGCTATCCGGTTGCTTATCGGTATTTTCATACCCGCAAAGCCGGATACGAAAAGCGGGGCAGGCGGATGATAACCCTATATATCGTGCTCATCTTACTGTTGCTGTGCGGCATCCTGGCAGCACTCGTAATCAGGCAGTCGAAGCTGATAAAACAAGCGACGGCGGAAGCCCAGGCTGCACTTGAGACGGTACGGCAGACGAGAGAAACAGTCGTGCGGGTACAAGCTGTCCTGGGGAAACAGGCGGAAGCGGAGGTAAAGGCGCATGAGGAACGGAAGGAACTGGCCGGGACGGCTGACGGCGATCTGCTGCATCGCTCTAACAATCTTTTTGGCGGGGTGCAGGACCGCAAGTCCGGTAACGGCGGAAGTCATTAGGCTTGACCCGCCCCTCCCGCCGGCGCCGGTTACCGAACCGGTGGCTTTTGAAGATAAAGACGGGGGGCTGTGGCTGTCCTACGATAACTACCGCGCCCTGGAGCGTAACATTATCGCCATGAGGGAATACCTGGAACGGCTGGAAATAGTCATTGAATTTTACCGGGAGGATACATGAGCACTCAGATACTTTTTTCCCTTATTTCCATTGCAGTTACCCTGGGCGGTATTTGTATCGCCTTTGGGGTTATCAAGGGCAAGGTGGAACGGGTTGCCAAAGACAACGAGGTACAGGCGACCAAGGAAGAATTAACCGCGGCGATAAGGCGGTCAGACGAACTGCTTGACATTATGCGCAAACGGGCGGAGGAAGACCGGGCGCGGGGGGATGGGCGGTACAAGGAACTGTACGGTCTTATCGGGGCCCATAGCGAGCGCATCGGGAAACTTGAAATATCGCAGGAACAGATTTTCAAGATGCTGGACAAGCTGGAGAACATGGTTTCCGGCGGGTTCCATGATGTACGGCAGGACATGAAAGAACTGCGGGAAACGTTGAAGCAAAAGTAATATGGCAAAAGACGGCAAGCGGGAACAAGCGGAAAACCTCTACGTGCGGCAGTCCATGACCTGCCCTCAGATTGCAGCGGAACTGGGCGTGAACGACGGTACGGTGTACCGCTGGAAGGCCGATGCAGCGGCGCAGGGGGAAACAACGGACTGGGAGGCGCTGAGAAGGGCGTATAATCTGTCGTCCCGCGAACTTCTTTCAATTTATTCCGAAGGCCTCAAAATCCTGATTTTGAATTTCAAGAAAAACCCCGAAATGCTGCTCGACCCTAAAAACGCCGATTCGATTGTCAAGCATGTAAGCGTGCTGGATAAACTTAACAAACTGAGCAATTATCCGGGCGCTATCCTTGACCTCATCAAAGCAGCGAACCAGTGGCTTGCGGAAAACCAGCCGGAGTTGAAAACAAACATGGAACCCTATTGGGATAACATCTATCAGGAACTGGTAAAGTCCAGCACCGGTAAAGGGTTATTGGCATGAGGGACATCAAGACGGTCCGGGAGCTTGAAAAGGCATGGAACGAACTGCGGGAGGAGATACTCGCCCGGCCGGTGTTCCCTGACAATTCAGCCAAAGCGAAGGAGGAGCGGAAAAAGAACTGCGGGAATAACGTCCTGGAGTTTGCCCGGACCTATTTTCCCGATTATGTGCCGTCTGAGTTTGCAAAGTTCCACAGGGAATGGGAAAAGATACGGGCTATTGAAAAAGAGCCGGTACTGCTTATGGCGTTCCGGGGAAGCGGGAAATCAACGTATTTTACCCTGCTTGACCCCATCCATGAGATTGCCTACGGCAGGCGGAACTTCATGATTTTTTCAAGTTACAACGAGGAGAAATCGGGGAGGTTCACGGGCCGCATTCTTGCGGAACTCATGTATAATCAGCGGCTTAAAAATGACTTCGGTGTGTTTATCCCCCCCGGTAAGCGGCCGGCGCTGGACAATTTCACGGTGAACGTTCCGGGGAGCGGAGGGAAGACGGTGGGGGTTCTGGCGGTGTCGATGGGGCAGGACCCGCGGGGGTTTGTCCACGGTCCCAGCCGCCCGGATTACGTCAGGCTTGACGACATCCAAAGCCGCCAGCGGGCAAAGAGCCGGAAGTTTGTTAAAGCGTCCATCGACTGGATTATGCAGGACTTAATCCCCGCCCTGGCGGAAAACTATTCTGCGGTGATTGTGGCCACCCCGCTTAACACCCAGTGTGTGGCCAGTACCCTGGAAAAAGGGACCGATGAACTAAAGCCGGTTAAGACCTACAAGTTTCCCTCTGAAGTCCGCGGCAAGCCGGCCTGGGAAGCGGCGTTTCCCGCATCCCGGCTTACGCGGTTAAAGCGGACCATCGGGAACCTGGCATACGGCCAGGAATTCCTTTTGGTTCCGATTGCCCTGGACGAGCGGATATTCAAAGAGGAGTCTATTAAGCGTTATGCCCCTGAAGAAATAACGGGTGTGCATTTTCATTATATTTTCTCCTGGACGGACCCCAGCGTGAAACATGAGGAGAAGCATTGTTACAAGGCGACGGTCTGCGGGGGGATAACCCATGAAGGAATTATTTATATTCTTGCGGCCCGGATACGGAAAGAGAGCGTCCAGCGCATGGTGGACGGGATGTACAAAATCTATAACGACTGGAAACCGCAATATATGTTTTTTGAAGACAACGGGGGCCAGGCCCTGCTGGGGGAAGTCCTGAACGCCAAGGCCGAATGGGAAGGCTACCCTATTCCCCACCGGGCGGAAACCAACACCATTCATAAGGACACCCGGATTGAAGGGACTTTATCCGCCCCGATTGAGAACGGGGTGATCCGGTTTTTGAAAGGTGAGGCGGATCAGAAAGAGTTGATAGACCAGCTTTTACAGTTCCCGGACGGGGAATACAAGGACGGCCCGGATGCGCTGGAAGGGGTGGTACGGAAATTGTTGGAGTATGCGCGGAAGCGGAAGGCGGGGCTTCCCCAGTCCCGGCGGCCCTGGGAATCGGTACGGCTTTTGGAGGGGTATTGATCATGTCTAAGAAAAACGCACGTTCCCGGAAATGGGCTCCCGACAGGCGCCCTGATTCCGGCAGCAAGAGCCTTTCCGAAAGTCCCGATGCTGCCATCTCCGGTGAAAACCATTTTGCGACCCGCCGCCGCTTGAATGCCTTTGTGTCCCTGATGAGGACTCTGCCCGATACCGATCCCCTCCTGTCCCGAATGGGGAAGGGAATCCCCGCACTGCGGGAACTCCTTGCCGACAGCCATCTTGAAGCGGTGTGGAGCGTCCGCTGTTCCACCGCCGCCGGCGCGGAATGGTTTGTGGAAGCCGGCGCAGAGGGCGCACAAGAAAAAGAAGCGGCAGGGTCCTTTGAAAGCGAATTAAAAAATCTTGATGTTCCCCGGATTATTGAGGAAATGATGGACGCCGTAGCCTACGGGTATTCCCCGCTTGAGATTATCTGGGAAGCCCATGAAGGGAAATGGGGTATCGGGAATATCGTGGGCAAGCCGGCGGAGTGGTTTGAGTTTACCCCGGAGAATCGTCTGGTATTACGGACGGGGAGCGGCGGCCAGGAAGAACCGCCGGAGAACCGGTTTCTGCTGGTGCAGCATTGGGCCAGTTACGTGAACCCCTACGGTTCCAAGGTTTTTTCAAAATGCTACTGGCCGCTGACCTTCAAAAAGAAAGGGTGGCAGTGGTGGGCTGTCTTTGTGGAGAAATACGGAGGAGCGTTTTTATTCGGGAAATACCCGAATAATGTAGACGACAAGTATAAGGCGGATTTATTGGATGCCCTGGAGGCTCTGGTAGCCGACTCGGTGGCCATTCTCCCGGAGGGGTCGGAAGTAACGATAGAGAGCCTGGCGAACAAGGGGGCTGCATCGAGTATCCACAAGGAATTTATCGACACGGCTAATGCGGAAGTAAGCAAGGCGGTACTGGGGCAGACCCTGACCACGGAGATAGGGAATAAGGGGAGCTATGCGGCGGCGCAGGCCCATAACCTGGTACGGAAAGATTTAGCGGAATCGGACCGCCGCAGAATCTCCGCGGCCTTTAACCGGCTGGCGGCGGTGTACACCTTTTATAATTTTGGCGGCGGCGTTACCCCGCCCCGCTTTGAGTTTGTCCAGGATGAAGATTTACAGATAGAACGGGCGAAACGGGACGTACTCATTCCCCAGATGGGCTGGCGGCCTACAAAAAGCTATGTCAGCCGGGAATACGGAATCCCGGAAGAGGAACTTGAGCCGGCCGGGGAAACCTCCGGCGGCGGGTTATTTAGTAACCGGCCGGCAGCAGCCCCGTATACCGGACAGGATTCCCGCAGGAACCGGAGCCCTGTTGGGTTATTCGCATCGAAAACCGATAGAGCGGCGGCGAGGGATGAGCGGCTCATGGGGGAGTTTTCCGGCCTGATGGCAAGGGCCGGGCAGCAGGAACTTGATGAGGCGGTGGAATCCTATGTGGACGCGCTGGGGACGGTGGACAATTTTGAAGATGCTGCCGCCGTGCTTCAGAAAGCCTACCGGCGCCGGGATGCGGGAGGTTTCGCAGGTCTTATAGACGAGGTACGGTATGCGGCGGCGGGCATCGGCGGAGCCCGGCGGCGGAGGGGGAAGCATGGAAACTGACCGTATCCCCCGGCCGGAAGAGGCTATCAGGTTTCTGGAAAAGAAAATCAACGTTCCTACGGAAAGGTGGGACGATCTTAAATGGGGGGAACATGCCCACGCCTTTACGGTAGCCCATTCGGTAGAGGCGAATATCCTTGACGATATTCACGGCCGGTTAAACAAGGCTATAGCCTCAGGTGAATCGTATGACACCTGGAAAAAAGGGATGCTGGGGGCTATGGAGCAGGCGGGGTGGTACGGGGGCAGCGGGCACACCAAAGACGACAAGAAATATATCTCCTGGCGGCTGCGGGTAATATACGACACGAATATGAGGACGGCGTATGCCGCCGCGCAGTACCGCAAACAATTACAGGAGGCTGCAGGCAGGCCCGTGTGGTTGTATAAATCGAAAGTATACGGGGACAACCGGCGGCAGGAACATCTTGCATTGCACAATAAAGCTTTCCGGTATGACGATTCCTTTTGGGATACCTACTACCCGCCCAACGGCTGGGGCTGCCAGTGTTATGTAACGACAAAAAGCGAGTCCGGTGCGGAACGGGAGGGGATTACCGTTGAAGATTCCTCGGGGATGGAATTACCGGACATTGACCCCACCTGGCAGTACAACCCGGGCCGGGAGGCCCTGGCGCCGAACTTTAATAAATACAAAAATCTTCCCCAATCCGCTATTACCCTGGCGCGGGAAAAATACCGTGCGGACATGGAAGCGGTAAAAATAACTTCCGGCGAACTGAAGGTTTTAAGAAACGAGATGATAGGTCAAAAGCCGAAGAGGGAAAGCGAGTACGCGGAAAACAATCCCATTCTTTACCTGGCAGGGAACCTGGATGAGGCCCGGCAGAAGGCCATGAACATAAATGATTCCAAAATAATGATAAACGGGTATCGCATTTTTCACGGGTTTTCCGATAAGAACGCCGGTCAGAAGCTTTCGGAAGAGCATTTCGAAGAACTGTACGACCTTATCCAGAATCCGGATGAAATCTATGAAAACCTGCGGCCCAACCAGCCGCAATTCGGGCGGGAGTTCCATTTCGCCAAAAAGATAAAAGGCGGGAAAATACTGAATGTGGTTTTGCGGAAACTAGAGCGTTTCGCATTGCAAATAATAACCTTCGGGAGAATAGGCGATGATCATGGGAATAAAAACTATAAAAAAATATGGTAGCCGCCCGACGGGATTCGAACCCGCTGCACTCTACCCCGCGAAACGGCGTAGCCCTGCTCCGATTTGGGCCCTCGGCGGCACCCATACCATAACCATAACTCCGCTTTGGAGTGAAGTCAAGGAGGCAAGATGAGTAAATTGGATTTACTGAAGCCGGAAGTGCGGCCCTGTTTTGACGCGTTTCTGGACCGGCTGGAGATGCGGGGTTTTCAGTATTCGGTGGTGGAGACGCTCCGCACCTCTGCGGTACAGGAAGCCTATTACGCCCAGGGCAGGCGTCCCCTGGCGGAAATCAACGAACTGCGGAAAAAGGCGGGGCTGTATCTTCTAGGCGAAGCCGAAGGGAAACGGATCATTACCCGGACGATGGAATCGGTGCATTTGACCGGACAGGCGGCGGACATCGTACCGGTGGTGAACGGGAAAATCCCCTGGGTTATTACTGCGGAGAATGCGGACCTGTGGCTGGCCTTCGGGAAGCTGGGAAAAGAATCGGGTCTGGAATGGGGCGGTTTGTGGCCGCCGCTTGATACGTTTGGGGTTGGCTGGGATGCGCCTCATTACCAGGTATAGGGGACGGAGGGAACGATGCGGTTTTGTCGGGGCGGCGGATTGGCGAAAAAGCCCGTGATTGCGTTGATTCGGGCCTTTCCCTATGGATATACGCTTTTAGGCGGGCGGACCAAATTTGAACGGCATTTGAAGCCATTGAAGGGGGGTTTTGAGGGGACCCCGCGGACTCCGTTTTATCCCGATGGTGGGTATTTGGGAGGAGGAGGGATGTATGCCTGAAATTATGATCTTCAAGGCGGGGAATTATCCCCAGGGGGACTGGCCGAAGGAACGGGTGAAGAAGCTGGTAGATGCCTACGACCCTGAAAAAGGAGGCGATGCCCCGCTGGTTATCGGACACCGGTGGTACACCAATACGGACGAGGGCGAATATGCCCACGGCTGGGTGAAAAGTCTGCGGATGGACGGGGCGGGGAAAGTGTTTGCCGAAGTCCCTGAGTTTTCCGACCAGGTTAAGCAGGCGATGGCGGAAAAGAAACTGCGGTACGTCTCTGCGGAGATTTATGAACATGACAAAGTTGATGCGTCCAATCCGCCCTATTTACGGGCCGTAGCCCTTCTGGGCCGGGCCGCACCGCAGATTCCAGGCTTGCGTCTTCCCAGTCTGTTTAGCTTATTGCCTGAAGGTACGGTTACCACCCTTGATGAGCAAGAACATATTGCGGCATTTACCCGGAAGGTAAACGCCGGCGATGCCCGGTCATTCAAACAGGACGCGGAGGAACTGCGTCCAGAAAACCACGAGGAGGTATCTATGGATGAGGCGGAAAAACTGAAGGCCGAACTTACCGCGAAGGATGCGGAACTTGCCGCCTTCAAAAAGGAAAACGAGGACCTGAAAAATGCCGGCAGAAAACAGGAGTCGCTGGTGTTTTTCGGGAAGCTCCGGGACGAGGGGAAAATCCCGCCGGCGCTGGCAGAAGAGGCGGCGGAATTGGATGCCCGGCTGGGGGAAGAAGAGCGGAAAAACTACCGCGCGTTGTTCAGCCGCTTTGAACCGAAAGTTGATCTCTCCGGCACGCATAAGGCGGACAAGAAAAACGCTCCCCTTTCCCCCGCCGGTTCGGAAGACCTGCTCTCCGCGAAGATCCGGGCGTTCCGGAAAGAAAAGAACTTTTCCAGTTTTGCGGAAGCCGCGGAGGCGCTGCACGCGGAAAAACCCGAACTTTTCGAGAAAGGGGGTGAAGCGTGAGGCGGCCGTATCGTACTGAATCGGAAATCCTGCCGGGGACCGGTGTGGTCCAGGGGAGTGCGGAAAACAAGGTCAAGGCTCCGGGGACCGGGGGGAGCGGGGACTTTATCGGGGTTTTTGCCTGGGAAGCGAATGAGGCGAAGGCAGCCGGGGATGAGGTGGGTATCGCGCTTGACGGTGTAGTAAAGGTGCGTGCCGGCGGGACGGTGAACGCGGGGAAGAAGGCGGTACTCAAGAACGATATTACCGGCGCTTTTGTTGAACTGGGGAGCGCTGCCGGGCGGTACACCGTCTGCGGCACCTTTTTGCAGTCCGGCGCTGCCGGGGAATACGTGGATATGATCGTGGAACGCGGCAGCGTCACGATTCCTGCATAGGAGGTTGTTAAATGGCCAGAGAATTAGGCTATGTCAGTCCGCTGTTAAGTAACCTTGCGGTGGACCATTCCAAAAAAGTACGGGAAGGGCTGGTTGCACCCTTGCTGTTTCCCCGTATCACGGTAGGGAAACCCTCGGGGAAGTATGCGGTCTATTCGGCGGAGAACGCATACAAGGTGCCTGACGTAACGATGGCCGGGGAGCGGAGCCGGGCTGCGGAGTTTGCCACCTCCGGCAAGATGAAGGACTACGCCACCAGCCGCTACGGGCTCAAGAGTTTTATCGACAAGGCTGATCTTGAGTTCATGGACGGTCCCTTTAAGCTGTGGGAGCGGCAGAAAACAGAAACGCTGGTGGGGAAGCTGGAGCTTGCCCAGGAAAAGCGGGTAGCCGATACGGTGCTTAACCTTGCCGGGCGGAGTACCGCACTGAGCGGCACGGGTATAACCAAGGACAAAAAGTGGGGGAATGCGTCCGCTTCGGCCGGAGGCGATCCCGATGGAGCCATCAGGGAGGCTATCGGCAAACTCTTTTACCGGCCCAACTTTATGCTCCTGTCCGAAGCGGTATTTGACGTTCTTGAGTTCCACCCCCGGCTCCTGGAAAAACTGGGGGAAGCGAACATGATCAAAAAAGTTGACGAGGCGACCCTGGCAAAACTGTTCCGCATTGACCGGGTGATTATCGCCAAGGGGAGGGCGGATTTCGGCAAGAGGACTACCGATGGGGCGCTGAGCGTATCCAGTATCTGGGGTAACAGCGTGGTTCTTGCCCACGTCAGCGATGTATGGGACGAACCCTGCGCGGGGAAGACCCTGACGGTTAAGTACCAGGAAGCGGACGGGCAGGGCTATGTGGTCAGGACCTGGAGCGAGGAAGACGGCGGCATCCTGGGCGGCGAGTACGTGCAGGTAGCCCATGACGTTACGGAACTGGTGGTGTCGGAAAACCTTATCTATACCCTGAAGGACGTTGCGTAAAAAAGGCCGTTGGCCTTGATGAATACTTTTTTTACGGAGGATGCCATGAAAAGATTTATGGTAGTAATTCTGGCGGTTTTTCTGGGACTTCCGGCTTTTGCCGGCAGTATCCCGGTTAAGCTGCACACGGAGGATAGTATGTCCTACTGTACCTTAGCCGATCTCTCTGCCGCCTATGGCGAAGATTATATCAACGGCTGGTCCCGGCTTAATCCCGAGACGGCGGAACGGGCCATACGGAATGCCCAGGCCGAAATTGACGGATACCTCCTGTCAGGCGGTTATGCGGTGCCTCTTGCCGGTCCCCCGGAAACGATACAGAAATACTGCATTGATATGGCGGCCGCTAATTTAGTAATCAGCCGCGGCCTGTTACAAAACGATGCCGGCGGGAATGCGGTCATTGAACAGGCGAAAGTAGCCCGCCGGTTTCTGGAAAAAGTGGCGGAGGGGAAGTTCAGGATACCGGGCTTTGTTGACGAACCGGGGGAGACGGCGCAGCCGCCTTCCGGGGGGGTGCGGGTGTCGGCCCGGAGCCGGCTTGACTGGCGGGGATATTAGTATGGCCGGAGCGGGGATTGAAGCGCACATGGACGGGTACCAGGTTATCCTGGACGCCCTGTCCCGGGCGGCCAAGCCGGATATGAAAGAACTGGCTGCTTTCGCGGCGGGGGAACTGCATGACGTTAGTAACACTGCCTTTGAAAACGAGAGCGATCCGGCCACCGGAGAGAAATGGGAACCCCTGAAGCATCCCCGCCCTGACGGTAGTGTTGCTACGATCCTGCGGGCTCACGGAATCCTGTTTAAGAGTTTAACTGACGAAGGCTATGAGGACGGCACGGCGGTACTGGGGACCAACATGGTCTACGGCCGGATACATCAGAAGGGCGGGAAAACGGGGGCGCATGAAATCAGGCCGCACCAGGCAAAGGCGCTCCACTTCAACGGGAGGTTTGCGAAAAAGGTACACCATCCCGGATCGAATATCCCCGCCCGGCCGTATATGGGCATTCCGGAAAACTTTGAGCGGCACGTCCTGGGCGATCCCCGTGTCCTGAAATTGCTGGGAGTAGGAGGGGCGTTATGATACAAGAGGCAAAAGACATCCTTGAAAAAATAGTAAAGGACCGGATTCCCCAGGCGGTGATCGTCCGTTCATTCGCGGAGGAACAACGGGCCGTTAACGCCCGGAAATATCCCCTGGTTGCGCTCATCACCAACTCCGGGAATTTCGATGACCGGAAGGCGCGGACCTTCCGGCGCTACGATGCGGCTGAGGAAACCTGGAAACAGCAGTATGTCCGGGGGAGCCGCATCCTGCCGCTTCAGGTGCGGGTATGGGATGAGGGGGAAGAAAAAGCAGACGCTGTCTTCAGCCGTATTATTCCCGCAATTCCCCGGCATTGGGAACTTGACGGTTTTGAAGGGCTTATCGTTATTAACTGGGAAGAACACTCCGACCAGGCCGACACCGTTTCAAAACTGTATCTGTCGGTAGCGGAGGTACAGTTTACCGTTGACGTGGCCCTGGAAGAAGAAATCGTTCCCACCATAGCTGCCGTCGAGGTAGAACCGGACACGATACAACAACTGTAGGAGGGTCTATATGTCCAGAGCGAAAGAACAAAATCATGAGGAAATCCCGGAGGGCGGGACCGGCCCTGGAAATCAAGGCGATCAGGAAAACCCCGGAGGCCAGGGCGATCCCGGTGATCAAAACAATTCCGGTAATCAGGGAAACCCTGGAGGCCAAGGCGATCCCGGAGATCAAAACAATCCCGGTAATCAGGGAAACCCTGGAGGCCAGGACGATCCCGGAGATCAAAACAATTCCGGTAATCAGGGAAACCCCGGAGGCCAGGGCGATCCCGGTGATCAAAACAATCCCGGTAATCAGGGAAACCCCGGAGGCCAGGACGATCCCGCTGATCAAAACAATCCTGGCGATCAGGGAAAAGTCGTGGTCAAACATACTTCCGGCCTGGAGGCGGTGGAGGATCATGCGAAACGGGAGGCTGTACCCGCGTCGGTTTTTGCCGCGGTTATGCAGACGCAGAATTGGGCGGCCGGGAAACGGGTAACGGCGGAGGTTTTCAAACAGGCGGTGGATGCTTTTTTGAAGGCCCCGATGGGAGGGCGTAAACCTCCTGAAGGAGAAAAACAGTAATGTTACCGGGTATAAAAAACTCCATTTTAGACGGAGCGATGGGAGTGGCGGGAGCCGGCGCGACCGGGCGCTTTGCCGCCATCGGCGTTGCCGCTCAGTCAGGCGGGGGGATTTTGACCTTTACCGACCCCGATCAGGTGGAAAAGGCCATCGGGGATGGACCCCTGCGGGACCTCCTCGTGAGCGCCCTTTCCGTCTCCCGGACCACGGTGTACGCCGTAGCCCTGGAGGGGACCATCCCCGGAACCCTTTCGGAGCTTACCGCGGGCAGTGAAAATACCGGTGAGGGAACGGTAGGAGTTTCCGGCAGTCCCCGCAACGAACACGATGTGGCGGTAGAAATACTGTCGGACGGAGTCCTTAATACCGCATCCTTCCGGGTCGTTGTTGACGGGCTTCCCGGTAAGCGGATTACGGTCCCTGACGGGGACGGGAAATACGAGATTCCGGGAACGGGCATCACCCTCACCTTTAATCCCCATGAAGGCATGTTTAAGGAGGGGGACACCTTTAGCTTTACTGCCGCCGCGCCGCAGGCTGCCAACGGGGAAGTCCTGGAGGCCGTTACGGCGATCCTCGAAGCGAAACTGGCGATTGAGTGGATTGCTGTGGCAGGCGTTTCCGCTTCCCCCCTCTGGGCCGCCCTGGCCACCAAGGCGGAAGGGGCCGAGGGAATCTACCAGTATCTCTTTTTTGTTGTCCAGGCCCGGTATAAAGCGGCGGGGGAAACCCTTGACCAGTGGACCGCCGCCCTGGCCGGAGTGGAGCGGGGGACGGTTGCATCCACACGCCTCCAGGTCTGCGCCGGCTGGATTGAAGAAGCCGATACCAACGGGCAGCTTGATATACGCGGCCTTATCGGAGTGTACTGCGGCAAGCTGGCTTCCCGCGGCGTCCACCAGGGGCCGGACGCAGTCCGCTACGGCGGCCTGAGCGCGGCCACCGCGCTTAAGCCGGAAGGTATCAACGACGGCCATATCGAAACCCTGAAAAATGCCGGGTATGTAACCGCCCGGACCTTTGCCGGCCTTAACGGGATTTATATCACCTCCGGCCAGATGATGAGCGAGGCCGGAAGCGATTTTGACCTGGTGGAACGCCGCCGGGTGATGGACAAAGCCTGCCGCCAGGTCTACGCCGCCCAGCTTCCCTTCGTCAACGACAGCATTACCATCGGCAAGGACGGTTCCCCGGAGGGCATCAAGATGCTTATCGCACAGAGCGAAGCGCCGCTTAACATCATGGTAACCGACGGTGAAATCTCCAGCGGCTCGGTTGTCGTGCCGGAAGGACAAAATATCCTCTCCACCAAAAAACTCCGGTTCAAAGTCCGGATTGTGCCCCTGGGGAAATTGTCCTATATCGAAAACGAAATCGCCTACTCGAATCCTGCGATAGGAGGTGCATGATGGTAAACGGTATGGTTTATGATTTTGAGTCGATAAAAGTCCTCTTGCCCAGCGGCATGATCACCGTCTGCGAAAGCATCAGCTACAGCGACAAGAAGGATGACAAGGTTATTACCGGGACCAACAATCTCCCGATTGGCATCGGCCGGGGGGAGTATTCGGGGGACTGCGAAATTGAAATGGCCCAGGCCGATTATAACCTGCTTAACACCCAGGCAGCTTCCTCCGGAGGCTTTTACAACATGCCGCCGCTGCCGGTGGTGGTGAGCTTTGGACAGACCGGGCAGGTGCCCACCACCGATACCCTGATGGTCCATTTTACGGAACGGAAGAAGGGCGGTAAGAAGGGAGATACCAGTCTTAACGTTACGGTGAAGGGAGCGTTCACTGCGCCGATGCTGGACAACGGCGTACCCGCCTACGTCCCTATGATCAACTAAACAAGGAGTAAAACTATGAAAAAAGCAATTGAAGCGGAACGGCTTGAACAGTTGAAAAAAGCGCACCCCGGCGGCCTGTACGAGGGCAGTATCGAGTTCAACGATGAGGATGATAAACTCTACACCGTTGAGTTTATCTACCGCCGGCCGACTATGGCGGATGTTGAGTCCCATGCAAAGGCCGCCCAGCGGAACCCCATCGTAGCAAACCTGAACATTATTACTTCGCTCATCGTGCATCCCGAATCGGGGGCGGTTATCGGCGAGATTCGGGAATATCCGGCCGCGTGTGCCCGGTTTGTCGATGAGGCGGTAAATCCTTTTTTCGGGGCCAACGTTTCCGTCAGGAGCCGGAAGCTGTAGCCACCATCACCCGCCTCCGCCTTTTTATCAGGCGGTTCCTGGGTGAAGACGTGTCCGGCCTGGGCTTTGACGAACTCATGGACAAGTATGAGGAAGCCCGGGCCATGCGGGAGTTTGAAGTGGGCGTAACGCAGGAAGCGATAGTCCGCGCGTTTGAGGGAGAAGGGTAGGCAATTGGATTTTACCAGTTCCATTACACTGCAGTTTAACGATCTCTTTTCCTCCGGCTTTGCCCAGGCGCGGCAAAGTGTTATCGATCTTAAAACGTCCCTTGACGGGATTGGCGCGGTCTCCTTAGACGGCATTGTTCCGCAATCGCTGCCGCAGCCGGACATTCCCCAGCCGGTTATCCCTTCTCCTGCCCTACCGGAATTGAATATCCCGCATCCGGTGATACCGGAACCGCTGTTCATGGAAGGGCCGGGCGGCGTTTCTATGGGAAATTATATCCCGCAATCGTTACCGCCGCCGATTATTCCTGCACCGGCTCTACCTGAATCACCTATCCCGGCTCCGGTTGTCCCGGAACCGGGAATCCCCAAACAGCGGAGGACCCCGAAGTCTGAAACGCCCCCGCTTGAAACCGGCCCCTTTACCGCGGGATTAACGCAGATCAAAAGCGGCCTTGATAAAATCGGGCAAAACTCGGCACTGAATACCGTTGCCACCCAGCTTTCGGTCATGGCGAATATGACGGCTCCCCTGCGGAACTCCCTGTCCGGCATGATGAACGAACCCTCCCGCCTTGCCGGAACCTTTGAAAGTTCCATGAAAAATATCCAGGCGATCACCGACAAGTCCTCGGGCGAAATAAACATCCTCGGCAAAGAATTAAACCGGATAGGCGGGAAATCCGCCGCCGGACCCCTGGCGGTGGCGGACGCGTTTAACGATGTGGCCGGTGGTATCGCGATGGTCTCGCCGGGGGTTGAGATCCTTGACGTGCAGATGCAGGTCCTTACCAACGCCCTGGCCCTGGCGGAGGCCGGGCAAGCCAATCTCGGTGTGGCCACCAACGGCCTGGTAAAGATTATGAACTCCTACAATTTTACTACGGGGGATGTTGCCGAGGTCAATGAACGGGCCGCCTGGGCCTCCGATGTCATGACCCAGGCGGTGAGCATGGGTGTCGGCACCATGAACGAGTTTGTTTCCGCGATGGCGCCGGTATCGGGCAAGGCCGCATCGGTAGGGGTGGGGTTTGACGAAGTCGGAGCAACGATGGCGTACATGACGGCAAATACCGATACTGCCGCGACCGCCGGAACAAAATTAGAGTCGTTCATGACCGCGTTACAAAAGCCCAGCGATTCACTGGCGGAGGCGCTGGCGAAAGTAGGTATAACTTCCGGTTCGGCGATGCTGGCGGAATACGGCCTTGCCGCATCCGCGCAGATCGTGAGCGACGCATTCGGCGGCAATCAGGACGCGATAACCCAGGCAATGGGGCGGCAGGAAGCCGCGAACGCGGTCGTGTCCCTGACCGCCGATACCTACAAGGATTTCGCTTCCGCGTTCGGCTCCACTATGTCCGGTATTACGGAAAGGGCCCAAGCCGTACAGACCCAATCGTATGAATCAAAACTGGCCCGCCTCCAGGCTGCTTCCAGTGCGCTCAAAATAACCACCGGGCAGGACATTAACATCATCAAAGGCTTTTTTGTCGATATGGGCGCAGGGTTCCTGACCCATGTGGTAAACCCTATCGCCTCCTCTCCGGTCGGCGGGGTCTTCCGGGGGATCGCCGCGGTTGCCGGCATCGGGGCACAGGGACTGCTGTCCCTGGGAAGCGGAGCGCTGAATACCGCCGCCCAGTTATCGGTTCTGGCCGCAAACGTCAAAAACTTCGAAGGCTATAAAGAAATGTTCCGGGGAGCCTTATCCGTCATGGGTACGCCCCTTAAAACACTGGGTTCGGGTATTGCACGCCTGGCAGGAACCCTGGCGGCGCATGTCGGCACGATGATAACCCAGACGGCCACAACCTTTACCGCAACCGCCGCCACATCAGGATACGCCGCCGCAATGTGGGGTGCGGCCGGAGCGACCTGGGCGGTGGTGTGGCCGGTTCTGGAGGTGGTTGCAGCGGTTGCCCTCGTGGCGTTGGGTGTGTACGCGATTATTAAAAACTGGAGTACGGTCTCCTCTTTTTTTACGGGTTTGTGGAACAAGATCACCAACGTATTTACTATCGCGGTAACCTGGTTAAAGGGATTCTTCGGCTCTCTGTGGGGGTCGTTGTGGAATAACGTCTTCAAAGAACCGGTTATGACATTCGTCAACTGGGCCGGCGGTATCTGGAGTATTGTGGTTTCAGCATTTACGCAGGCCTGGGGTTACGCTGCCGGTTTCTTTCGTTCAATCTGGGACCACATCGTCTCTATCGTTCTCATCGTAGCCAACTGGTTTGGCAGTGTATGGGCCGGTATTACCGGCGGCTTTTCCGCTGCCTGGGGTTTTGTCGGTACGCTTTTCTCGTCCATCTGGGAAGGCATCAAGGGTACTGTCTTAGGATTCGTTGAATGGCTGTCCCCGGTCATAGACGTTATTCTGGCTCCCTTCCGGTGGATAGGGAACGTCGTAGGCGGCATTATTTCCAAAGTCGGCGGCTGGCTGGGGGATGCGGTGGACGCGGGCAATGCGGCCGTCGCTGAGCTGTCAAAAGACGTTACCACCGAATTAGTTCAAACGGTAACCGGGACCGTTACCCCGGGGATGGAAGGTATCACGCCGCCCCCCACCGAAACCGTTACTTCGTCGGTTACATCCCCTTCTTTCGGGGAACCGATAGTACCGCCCGACGCGTTTACCGCTCCTGAATTTTCAAGTACAGCGGCATCCACGATGGTCCCGGCGCCTGGCAGTACCCCGGTTTCGCAGACCTTTACCAGCTTTGCCGCTCCCGCCGGGATAGGCACGCCGGAAATGACCTACACCGCTTCAAGCGCCTTCTCCGACGCGATGTCCGCTGCCCTTATCCCACACCTCGATATGTCCGCACTGGAGCGCCAGGTTGACCTCAGCCTCCCACAGTTACCGCAGGCTCCTGCCTTCGCCCAGCCTGGGCAACAGCCTGCCGCACCGCAAAGACGGACGTTCGGACCCCCCAAGGTAACGATAAAAAACCTGTACGTCCAGGCGGAAGACATGAGATCCGCCGTTGATTTTTATCACCTGCTCATGAATGCGGTACACCAGCCGGAGGAGGAGCCCGTATGATCCTCCCCGCATTCACCCTGCCGGAATCCATCGTCAGGACCATCCCCCAGATCCGCCGCTGGATGGAACAAGCCCGTGAGGAAAACTACGTTTCCATCGGGGTAGTCGGCGAAGCGGTCCATATCCTGCCGGGGTTCCTTGAAAGTATTGAAGTCAGCGATTCCCTCCTGGAAGACAGCGTGGAGCAGGAAGGACAGTCCGGGTCCATTAAAATCATTCACGGTTGGAACGACTGCGACCTATCCCTCACCCTGACCCTCCTTGATATTCCTGCTGTCGACATGGCCCGGTATACCGTAACCCCCCATATCTCCCGTTATGACTGCCTGCGGGAAATTGCCGGATGGTTCAAAAAAATGAAGGACGGCACACCCCAGATCTATACCATCCACCACCCCCATGTCGCCGCCTGGGGCGCGCGGGAGTTTATCTTTAACGAATTAAAATCATCCCAGGAACGGAGCAGTCAAATTATTACCTGTACCCTTGATTTTGACGAATACAACAGTACCACCGGAAAAAGCCAGGAACGGCAGCTGGGGATAGAGATTATTGAACAGACTCCGCAAGAGGTCTCCGGGCCTCCGGTGGCCGCCCGCGAACGGGCGGGGCTGGGAGTAATACAGGAGAAATATGCAAAACTCTGAATTACAGTACCCCGTGCTGCGGGTAACCATTAACGGTACGCCGGTGGACCGCCGCCCGGCCGCATTCCGCCTGATGACCGACCAGGGCGTTCCGGCGGTCATCGCACGGCTCTCCTATCCCGCCGACGTACCGGCCGGCAAGCCGGGGGATGCCCTTACCGTCTCCCTGAGTACCGGGGGCGCAGACTCAGTCCTCTTTACCGGGGAACTATACGGCGCCGCGGTGCACGGCGCCTACCGCGAACTCTCCCTGACCGACGGGTACAAAAAATTATGCGATACCGCAGTTATGCCGGCCTACCGGAAAGAAAAAGCAGCGGTAATCTTAGAGGACACCCTTGAAGCCTCAGGTATCACCACAACGAACATCACCTGCCCGGACCTTACCCTTAACCGGTTTTCCACCGAACGTGTCAGCGCCGCCCGGTGTATACACCTGCTCATTCACGCCCTGGGGGAGTTCGGAGAAGCGGGATTACGTTATTTTTTCGACGCGGAAAATATTTTTCATTTTGGGAAAAAAGAAGGCGCGGGGAGAAACGAAGGGCCGGAAATAAACCTTGAGACGGGGAACAACATTATCAGCCGGGGAGAGGGCCGCCTAGAGATATTACCTGCCCCCGTCCGCCATTCACAAAACATCACCGTTGACGGCAGGGTACAGGAAACCGTCCGCACCGATATGATCATTTCGCAAAGCAATTCCCGGCTTACCATCTGGGTAAAGGAGCCGCTCACATGACCAGCATTGAAGTAATCCTGAAAAGATTACTTGACCGGCTTCTCCCCAACCGGGAAGCGCCGGCCCTGGGCCGGGTGATGAAAGCCCACGAGGGACCGGGGAAAAACAAGTATTCCGTTGATGTCCGCGTGGTTACCGCCGGAACCCTTGAGGAGACCGGCCGGATAATCGCCGAGGTCCCCCTTTCCCCCGTATGGGTGGGCGCCTCGGGCAGGGGCCTGTATGCCATCCCCCCGGAAGATACCCTGGTCATTGTCGAGTTTATTGCCTGGAATCCCGCCTACCCGTATATCGCCGGCATCTATTCTGATGAATACAATGCCGGGGAGTTCAAGAAAGGCCAGTTTATCATCACCGATGGGGAAGGACTGAAATTCGGCGTTGACGTGGACGCACTGTTTTTCTTTGAGACCCGGGCCCAGAGCCTTAAAAAAATCCTGGACAACATCATTGATACCGCCGCAAAGATTACCACCATCGGCGGACCACCCTCCCATAAGGTTTCACCTGCGTCAATTCAGGAATTGACGGCGATTAAACAGGATATTAATCAACTCTTAAAAAGGTAGGTCCGCGATGGCCATGAAGAAAGATGATCTGAAAGAAATGCTCAAACCAAGGCTCATAGCCTTGTACGAAAAAAGCAGGACCGGGGACGGAATAGCGGATGAGGATTACGCGGATGAACTGGCCGATATTATCGCCGGGGTAATTCCCTATATCCAGGATACTGCCGCCGTTCCGGTGGGCGATTTATGGGCAGCCGGACCGTATCCCGTTGAGGGCGGTCCCACAAAGGTACAATAATGGACTACGGAACGGATTTTCTTCTAGTCGATGACGATATTGTTTTTACCCCCGACGGCGATATTGAACTGGTTTCCGGCCCCGCCTATGTGGCGCAGGACATTGACCAGGCCCTTAAAATCGCTTCCGGCAGGCTCCCCTGGGATAAGGAAGCGGGAAGCTCCCTGCCGCTCATGCTGAATGATGCCGGTTCTTCTGCGGCATCGGTTATAGCGGAACTGGAGCGCGTGGCCATTGCGGACCGGCGGGTCGATCCCGCTTCAGTCAACGCGCAGGAAACAGGACCCGGCGCCTTCCGTCTTGAGTTTACCCCCCTTGCCGCCATAAAACCGGAAACCCTTGACTACGATCTTACCAAAGGGGACAGCCATGAATGAAAGCTGGATAGATAAAAGTGAGGAGGAGATCCGCAGTGATATTACCGCTCTGGCAAAACAGGAAACCGGACTGACCAACTTCAAGAGTACCGGGGTACTGCGGGGATTCCTCGAAGTGATAATCAAGATTGTCGTTTATATCTATCAGACCGCAATTAATTCAATTTATCAAAACGCGTCCCTGGACGGAGCTACCGGATTCTTCCTGTCCCTGTGGGGCCTCATGCTGGGGGTGGTACGGAAACAGGAAGGGAAAACCGCAGGCGCTTTTACCGGAACCTCAGACGGTCCCGGGAAGATACCCGCCGGCGCCTGGGCCGTCCTTGACGGGACGGACCTGCGCTACCGGGTGGCGGAGGACGTATCGTTTGAAGCCGGTGATTTTTCGCTCCCGGTTATCGCCGAGTTTCCCGGCAGCCGCTACAACATCGGTTCCGGCACCCCGCTCCGCATCACCCGGTATATTTCCGGCCTTCAAGCGGTAGCGGCAGGGGATAACTGGATTACGGCCGTGGGGCAGGAAGTGGAAGCAGACGAACCCTACCGGGAACGGATAAAAACACGGTGGAAAGAGCAGTCCCTGGGGGATACCAAAGACACGTATAAATTCTACGCCGAGGAAGTTACCGGAGTGCGCACGGCAAAGATAATCCGCGCTCCCCGGGGACCGGGAAGTACCGACGTGGTGATCGCCGCGGTGAACGGCGCTCCCGATGAGGACCTCCTGGATGCCGTGCGGGCCAATCTCCACGGCCACGAACTGATGGCCTTCGACGTGTGCGTCCGGGCTCCGGAACTGTTGGAGCTTGATGTCGAAATCGAATACTCCGGGAAGGCGGAAGAAGCGGAAATCCGCCTTATCGCCGAAACCTACATTTACGGCCTTTCTATCGGCGGCCGGTTCAAGATCGCCGATCTGTATGACCGCTACCGGCCGCTGAGGCTTACTACCATCGAGATTCTGTCCCCGGACCGGGACGTTCAGGCGGAAACCCTTTATGTAGTCGTCGGTACTATCACGGTAAGGAAAACAGGGGAATGAAAGACTGGATCACAAAAAACATAAACCCCCTGGGCATGGAAAAGAAAAACCGGGGATCGCTTTATTCCTTTGCCGCCCGTGTTTTCGCTCAGCTTAAACATGACGCACTAAAGGCGTTTAACGCCCATTTCCCTTATCTAAGCGATCCCGAAAAACTGCGGGAACACGGCAGAGCCTTGTCCGTGCCCGAACTGCCGGAAGACACGGAAACCGAATACCGCGACCGCGTTGCCGCCGCTTCCTTTTATCTCATGAAGGCCGGAGAACGCTCCTATATCCTGGACCGCCTGCAGGAACATTTCGGCGGGCGATTCACATCCAGGGAAGCCTTCCTCCAATCCCTGATAGCGATCATCAACGCAGACGATGCAGACATAACCTGGGCACGGGGGTTCCTCGACGGAATCCTTGACCCTAATATCTTCATAAATATATCCGCCCAATACACTTTTAAGCAATCTTTCCCCATCAACGATGGGAATAAAACGACAGTACGCCATACCGTCGTTGATTCTTTTATTAATGCCGGCATCAGGCGGAACGGAAGGATACTCCGGGACGGAACGACCATCCTGGACACCGAACTGGATTACCTGTACCGGAACGGCACGGTACGGCGGGACGGCTCCGTTGTCCGGGACGGACTGTACCGGCGGCCGGCTGCCGGAAGAATAAACACCCCGGTTTACCGCTGTTCGGGGATGCAGGATTTCTTTTCGGCCGCCGTGAACACAGGCCATACCGATGTCTGGGAGCCGGTGACGGAAACATTTGAGGCAGCCATACAGTTTCACTATTTCAGAGACGGTACTTATGTCAGAGACGGTTCTATCAATCGCATAGGCGGCATCCTCTTGCCGCTGGAACAGGGATAAACAGAGCGGAGGTTTATGATGATACAGATCAGGGAAAGGTTTCCTCTACGGGGAAATTTTGGTTTGCGGGTATACCGGAAAGGTATCCTCATTGAAGGATACCATGATCATAACCGGATTGTGGACGGGGCACGGCGCTATGCCGCCCGGCTCTTTGCCCTAAACTTGACCCATAAATTTCCCCTTTTTCCTAAAAACCATGATATATTGAGCGAATGCTTGGGAGGGCGTTATGTCCGGAGGGAAAAGTTTCAATATGGCGGAAGAATTC
>JAISCR010000043.1 GCA_031265435.1 Treponema sp. | reverse complement strand
CTGGACTTCCAGAAGGGCCTGGCCCTCTGCACCAAAACCGTGCTGGACAGCTTTGAACCGGACCGGGTGTTCTACATCAACCTCCTCATCTCCATTACCGCCATGTGCGACTGCTGGGGTATGACCACCCCCTCCCTGGTGCCGGACATCGGCCTCATGTCGAGCTGGAACCTCGCGGCCATCGAAAAAGCCAGCCTGGACGAAATCAAATTCGAGCGCCTTAACCCCGAAGGGGTCCCCGCGGGAATCACCCTGGGAACCGAAGGCCACCTCTTCCAGCGGCTCCACGGCAAGGACCCCTACGCCCAGATCGCCTTCCTCAAGGAATACGGCCTGGGCGGCGGGGACTACGAATACCAGATGGTAAACTAACCGGCATCAGGGCACGGAAGGGTCCGCCGGGATGAACGCGCGGCACCGTTATTTTTTGTTTTTGGCGCGGCACAGACTACGTCAGCGGCCTGTGCCGCAAGGAAGGTTCAGCAAACCAGGTTGTTGAACAGGTCCAGTAATTCCCAGGAGAAATGTATGGTAAAAATGATTGTAATGGATCTGGACGGAACACTATTGACGGATGATAAAACTATATCGAATTATACCTTATCCGTTTTAGAAAAGTGTAAGAACAGGGGTATAAAAATTGTACTGGCGACGGCCAGGTCGGAAAAATCGGCAAAAAGATGTATAGAGCTGGTTAAACCCGACAGCATGATATTAAATGGCGGGGCGCTCGTACTAACCAATGATCAAAAAATTATGTACAAAAAACTTTTGTCGGTGGAAACCTCCGACGGAATACTACATGAATGTGTAAACAATAAAAATGTCAGGCATTTGACCGCGGAAACAGAAACAAAGTATTACGTTAGTTATAAAGAACCGGCGTATCATCCCGATTATACGCACGGCGAATATTATGATTTTTCAAATCCCTTGTCGCAGGAAACCTATAAAATAACCGCGGAAATAACCGACAGGAAAATCGCGCTGGATATTGAAAATAGATTCACGGAAAGCACGCTGATTAGTTTCTCCGGGGAAAACTGGCACAGGTTCGCGCATAAAGAAGCGGGAAAAATAGACGCGCTGTACGCGGTCGCGAACCATGAAAGCATACCACTATCTGAAATAATGGCCTTTGGCGACGATTATAACGATATAGAAATGATAAAAAATTGCGGGATAGGAATAGCGATGGAAAACGGAATAGATGAAATAAAACGGGCCGCGAAATATATATGCGGAAAGAACAATGAAGACGGAATAGGAAAATGGATAGAGAAAACTATGCTGTAAACAGGTGAATGTATGAAAGATACAGGTCCAGGATACGAAAAAGTATCTCCCACTATCCCACAGAATTTTTTAACCGCAAGGTCGAAAAAGTCGAAGAAGTTTTCGTTCTTAGTACCCAAAGTTGCGGCCCCGCCCGTTCTTCCCTCCCTGGGGGCTGTCCTGTTATACTTTTCCGTATCGGACGCCCTGAGCATTGTGGGCCGGGCAGGCAAAGGGGGAGAACGTTATGCTGATTCCTAAAGCGGGACACCGGACAGGCCGATTTTTCCGGTTTCTGGTATCCGCCCTGTACTGCCTGCCGGCGGTACTGACCTTCTTTTCCTGCGGATCCCCGGAGGAGGCGGAGGGGGAATTCTACATCGATCTGCGGAACTACCCCCTCTACCTGGCCAGCGGTTTTGAACGGGAACTGGCGGGAACGGCGCCGGACCCCGCGGACGGGAACTGGAAGCTGATAGAGGGAGCGGCCTCCGGCGACGCGGTTAAGATAAAGTATTCCGGCCTTGCCGCCCTGCCCAGGCGGACCTTCCTTTCCCCCCGCCGCCAGAGGGACCAGGAATTTACCATAAAAATACCTTTTACGGTGGATCCCCGGTTCATGGAACTGCTCCGGGGCGAAGCGCCCTTTACGCCGGGCGTTTTTTTGGCGGGCATCGGCGACAACTGGGAAGTTTTTCTTAACGGCGTCCCAGTTAAGTCGGAACTTTATCTGGACGGGGAGGGACAGATCCAATCCCACCGGAGCCATCACCATGTCCGTTTCGCGGTACGAAGGACGCTTTTTGTGCCGGGGACCAACATCCTAACACTACGGATCATCGGCGATCCCACCTATGAGAATACCGGCCTCTTTGTGGCTTCCCCCTACTATATCGGGAATATGGAATCCATGGAGGTCACCCACAACGAAACCCTGGCGCTGCTCCTCTGCGGGGTTTACATCTTCTTAGGGATCTACCATTTTATTTTGTTTTTAACCCGCCGGGATTCCCGGTACAGTTTACTCTACAGCCTTTTTTCCACATCCCTGGGGCTGTATTTTCTGCTGCGAAGCGCCGCGATTTTTATGTTTATTCCGGATACCAATATCCTGCTCCGCCTTGACATGGGGGTACTTTTTATGGCGATCCCCCTGCTGGGGGCCTTCGCGGAGGAGTTGAATTTCAAACGGATCCTGCCGCAGACCAAAATCTGCATAGCCCTCTTTGCTTTTTTAGTCCTGCTGCAGGCCTGTTTTTCCCTGCAGTTCGGCGAGGACATTTTGAAAATATGGCAGGTCCTGGCAATCGCGGCGGCCCTCTATGTGGCGGGATTCGATTTTATCTATGTCTTTTTTGCCGGTGCGTATAAACGGTGGAAAAAGGAAGGCAAGGGCGCGTCCTTTGCCCGAATCCTGGGGCACGGGATCGCCGTGACCCCCATCGGAAACCTGATGATTGGCATTCTTATCCTGTTTGTCACCGGCCTGTTTGATCTTTTTGACGCCATGATCCTGCATTACAACCTATTCAGTTCCCGGTACGGGTTTTTTGTATTCACCATCGGCGCGGCCTTTGTGCTGGCCCGGGAATTCGGGATCCTCTACCGCGCCCTGAACCACGCCAACAAGGCCCTTGAAAAATCGAACAGCAACCTTGAGGCCACGGTACGGGAACGGACCCGGGAACTGGAAATTCAAACTACCCTTGCCGAGCGGGCATCCCAGGCAAAAACCGAATTCCTTGCCCGGATGAGTCACGAGATCCGCACCCCCCTGAACGCCATCATAGGGCTGGCGGATGTGGAACTGGCCTCCGATCCCGGCGGCGAGACCGGCGAACATCTAAGGGAAATCCGGAGTTCCGGGAATGTCCTATTGGCAATTATCAACGATCTTTTGGATATTTCAAAAATAGAATCCGGCCGTCTGGAACTTGCGCCGGTTGAATACAACCTTCTGGATCTGCTGCAGAACTGCGTGAAGATGAATTTGTTTCGCTTCGCCTCCAAGCCGGTACAGTTCGAGACCGATGTACAGCCTTCCCTGCCAAAGCGGCTCTACGGCGATGAAATCAGGATACGGCAGATATTAAACAACCTCCTTTCAAACGCCGGGAAGTATACGGACTCGGGAACCATAACCCTGCGGGTGTGGGGCGAAACGGAGGGCTGGGATCTTGTCCTCTATTTTTCCGTGACGGATACGGGACGGGGCATCAAGGAAGAGGATATCAGCTACCTCTTTTCCGAATACCGGCGTTTTGAAAGGGACGCGAATCCGGACATTGAGGGCACGGGCCTGGGGCTTTCCATTACCAGAAAACTTGTGGAACTGATGGACGGCCATATCACGGTGCAGAGCGTCTATCACAAGGGCAGCGCCTTTACGGTGCGGATCCGGCAAAAGATCGTGAACATGAGTCCCGTAGGCACGGTGGATATACACGGCGATTCCGGCGCGGGACAGGAAACCCGCGAAAACCCGCCGCGGATTACCTATTTTCAAAAACCCGACGCCGCGGTCCTGGTGGTTGACGATATGGTAACCAATCTCAAGGTTGCCCAGGGGCTGCTGCGGCCCTACGGGATAAGAGTTGCCTGCGTTACCGACGGCAGGAAAGCTGTCGACATGATCCGTGAGGGGCGGATCAAATTCGACCTTATCTTTATGGACCACATGATGCCCAGCCCGGACGGCATAGAGACGGTTCGTATCATCAGGAACGAGCTGGAAAGCGACTACGCGAAAACGGTTCCTATCATCGCCCTGACGGCCAACGCGATTGTGGGGAACGAGGCGATGTTTCTGGAAAACGGCTTCCAGGGCTTTCTTTCAAAACCCATCGACCTTGCCAGGCTGGACGCCATACTGCGGACCTGGATTCTCAAGGCGTAACTATTTTGGGCGCATC
>JAISCR010000204.1 GCA_031265435.1 Treponema sp. | reverse complement strand
CTGCCCGCGATGATGATGACCTTGCCATCCACGGCGTCCGCGGTTACCGCCAGCGCCCGTTCCAGGGCGGCGGAAAAAAAGCTGCCCTCCGGCGGGATAGAAAGAAATTGTTTCGGCTTCCGGGAGGTGCTGGCGGGCCAAAGCCTGGTCCCCGATCCCCCGGCCATGATTATACAGTCGTCAAACATAGGAGGATTATAGATCGCCGCGGCTCCCCGCGTATATCCTCAGACGATTAAAGGGCGAGAGGGGGTGGAGGGGTGGACAGTCCTGGCGTCACTGTGGAAAATTCGGGTGACTTTTGAAAATCAGGCTTTTTGCATATTTCTGACTAAATAGCTACCAATTTTTTTATGTAAATAACTTAACTTTTTAGAAAATGTCCGGTATCATATCCTCATGCAGACTTTACAGGGAAAGATAATCGACTACATTATGACCAAAATCAAAAGCGGCGAATGGGCGGTCGATCAGATGATCCCCACGGAAAGGGAATTCTGCACCCAGTTCGGCGTTTCACGGCCGACGGTCAGGAGCGCCATGCAGTACATGGTCAACAAGGGCTGTCTCAGCCGGACCAAAGGCCGGGGGACCTTCGTCATCAGGCCCAATATACTGGAACATTCTTCCGTCTTTATCGAAAGTTTCAACGAGGAGATGAAACAGCAGGGGCTTTCCGCGCAGACTGAAGTGCTGGAATTTCGGATCCTTCCGGCGTCTGACGAAATCGCCCGCAAATTGAAACAAAAGTCCGGCTCAGAGGCGATCAAACTGGCACGTCTCCGGTATGTGCGAGATTCTTTCGACAAGGGACCCATCGTACTGACCACATCCTGGTTCCCGGTCCGTCTGGATTTTATCCTCAAATACGACCTTGAAGACAAGTCTCTGAACAGTGTATTAATAGAAAACGGATTCGCCATAAGCCACATGGAAAAGGAGCTTGAGGCGGTTCTCCTTGCCGGAAAAGACGCCAGGCTTTTGGGCCAAACGGAACACAGCCTGGCCATGTGCATAAAGTCAGTGGCCTGGGATGGTAACGGCGAAGTACTTGAATACACCGAAAGTCGTTATCCTGCCGCACGAAACACTTTTATCCTCAGAATCAGCCTCTAAATGTCCTGACAATATAAGCAATAATTCAAATTTGTTATATCTTTTTGAAAAATTCACTTGACAAATGGATGTACATATATGAAAATAAAGGCGAAAATACATAATTGTTAGAACATATTCTATTTTTATGAGGTTTGTTGTACCATGCCGAGGGAGCCCAAAAGAAAATCAGCCGCTTTTGACGTCGTGATAGCCGGCGGCGGTATGACCGGTCTCTGCGCGGCCCTGGTCTGCGCGCGCCGGGGGATAAAGACCGCCCTCGTCCAGGACCGGCCGGTTTTCGGAGGTAACGCCTCGTCGGAAATCCGTATGCACGTCTGCGGCGCCTCATGTAACGCCGCAAAGCCCGATATGGAAGAATCGGGCCTGCTCCTGGAACTACAGCTTGAAAACAAGTACCGCAATGAATATTACAATTACTCTATATGGGACGCGGTACTCTGGAACGCCGTGAAGCGTCAGAAAAACCTCACCGCCTTTCTCAATACCGTCATGTACGATGCGGAAACTTCCGGCGGGGAGGTGAAGCGGCTTTTCTGCTACCAGTCCACCACCGAAACCCACTGGACCATAAGCGGTAGACTATTCGCGGACTGTACCGGCAACGGCACCTTAAGTTATCTTGCCGGTGCGGAGTTTAGAACCGGCAGCGAAGGCAGGGACGAATTCAACGAACCTCACGCGCCCGAAAAAACCAACAACGATCGCATGGGAAATTCGCTTCTTTTCAAGGCGGTTAACCGGGGAAAGCCCGTGGAGTTCAAAACACCCGAATGGGCTTGGCATTTTACCGAGGACCAGCTTAAATACCGGAAGCACTCAAGCCCCCAAACCGTCAAAACCCTTTCGGAAGGCAAAAACGGGGGGATAAGTTACACGAGTCCCTTGGCGGAAAATATCGCCACCGACGGATACTGCGTCGATTACGGCTACTGGTGGATAGAGCTTCCCGGCACGGGAGACGATATTATCGGCGAATACGAAAAGATTCGGGACGATCTGGTCGGCTGTATCTACGGTGTGTGGGACCACATTAAAAACGGCGGGGATCACGGCGCGGCCGATTACGATCTCCTCTGGGTGGGTATGCTGCCTGGTGTACGCGAAGGCCGCAGAATCGTAGGGGACTATATCCTAACCGAAAACGATCTTATCGCCGGTCGTATCTTTGATGATGCCGTGGCGTATGGCGGCTGGCCCATTGACAACCACGCGCCCAACGGCCTCCTTGATTTTGATAAACTTCCTTCGTTTGTTTATTGTCTTGAAGGCGCCTACACCATCCCCTACCGGTGTTTTTACGCCAAGGGCATGAGCAACCTCTTTGTCGGCGGCCGTATCCTGAGCGCCAGCAAACTGGCGATGTCCAGTACCCGGGTGATGGGTACCTGCGCCGCAGGCGGCCAGGCCCTGGGAACCGCCGCGGCGATGTGCGTTGAACGACGCCTCAAACCTGGGGAACTGCTCGGCCATATCGGCGATTTACAACAGGCGCTTTTAAAGGACGACTGCTACATTCCGGGCCATAAAAATACCGACAAAGCCGACCTTGCCCGGAGCGCCTCCGTGCAAGCCTCAAGCTTCCTTCCCGGCAGGGAACCGGAGAGGGTAATTAACGGCGTTACGCGCAGCGAAGGTAAAGAGATCAATTATTGGGAATCCGACGGCATAAAGGTCAGAGGCGAAACTCTGACGTTCGATCTTGCCGGGGAAGCGGAGATCTCCCAGGTGCGCGTCACCTTCGATTCGAACCTTTCGCGGCCGGTGAAGATCACCCTTTCGTCAAAACGCATGGCCCAGCAGGAGAAAGGCTCCCCTTCCGAACTGGTGTCCGATTACCGGGTGACCTTGTACCATAAAGGCGCCGCAGTCGCGGAAAAGGAAATAACGGATAATTACCAGCGTCTCAATATGGTCGATTTTGAAAAAACCCATTGCGACCGGGTAACGATCACCTGCCTTAAAACGAGAGGAATAAAAAACGC
>JAISCR010000141.1 GCA_031265435.1 Treponema sp. | reverse complement strand
TTACGGGCGGCCAGTGTTCCTGACAAACGGTTAAGCACCAAACGGAAGATATTCAAGGCTTCGGTTAACCCGGATTTCCTCTATTCTGTCTTGTTTGGAAAGTAAATGCTTTTGCCCTGAGTATTGATACCTAAATGTCGCAGGAAACAGTTGTATGGCTTAGTGTCCAATTATCTGGGGAGTATATTTCACGAGTTGGCACGGGAGCGGGAAAGCCGGATAGTGGAAGGGCATCTGTGTCCCGACCACGTGCATATGCTGATCGAGATACCACCGAAATACTCGGTAGCCCAAGTAGTGGGGTATATCAAAGGGAAAAGCGCAATAGCGATAGCCCGGCGATTTGTAGGGAAGCAAAAGAACTTCACCGGGCAGAACTTCTGGGCGAGAGGGTACTATGTATCAACGGTGGGACGGGACGAGGCGGCCATAAGAAAGTATATCCGGGAACAGGAAGTGGAGGACCAACGACTTGACCAGTTGGAACTGTTCAT
This sequence comes from Treponema sp., assembly GCA_031265435.1. GTDB lineage: Bacteria > Spirochaetota > Spirochaetia > Treponematales > Breznakiellaceae > JAIRNJ01. Next base: position 29,809 of record JAISCR010000141.1, on the reverse strand, counting down.
AAGGTAACTAATAAAGACAGCCGCCCTTAGGCGGCCCATAAACAAACCGCTTTGAGCGGTTCACAAAACAAGCCCCCGGCTTTGCCGGGGGTATCTGACTTTTTATCAGGACACGACCGGAAGAAACGACAGGCATGGGGACTTCGGCTACATCCGCCTTGCCTGCACCTAAAAATCTGACCGCCCGCATAATTACCCCTCTTTAACAAACATTGCCGTTAACCGATATATGTCCAAAATGTCTACTATTGTATACACTTGGTGTTAATACCAATATAATACTTGGTATCAACAAGTAAGAATACCTTGGTATTTACAAGTTGTCAATACTTGTTAATGCCGTAGTATTATTTTTTTATGAATTTAACCCCTGAAGGAATCCGAAAAATCTTGTCGCTGAATATTAAAACCAACCGGAAAATTCTGGGGATTTCCCAGGAAAAATTGGCGGAGATAGCCGATCTTTCAGCTCAAACTATTAACGATATAGAAGGGTGCCGTATGTGGGTAAGTGATAAAACGATTGCAAAATTATGCCGTGCCCTTCATGTAGAAGCCTATCAACTGTTATTGCCGTGTGTTGAAGAAACCGGCAAAAAACCGCTGACTACTTCCCATATTTTGCAAAATCTACAGCAGAATTTGAAGGAAAATATTGATTTACAATTCAGCGAATTGTTTAAATCTGACCTTCTTTAACGGTACCAATTTCTCAAAAAAAAAGACGATGCGCCTGGACGTCGGTATGCGCACCGTCTGTAATTGAGAGGGTATCCCTCCCGTTATTTGAGTATCGGTCTTTGGGGGAAATAACTTTACAGCTAAATTGGTTTGTCCGGAAACTTCAGTAGCTGCCGGAGGTTATAGGCTGCCGCGGCGGAAAGGGCGCTGTACATGGCCCCGGAAAAGGCAAGGTGATGGCGGAAAGGGTCTTTTGATATCCGGGCCGAAGCATCGCGGGCGGCCGGTTCCTTTTCCAGTTCCGCGGAGGGGGGGAAGAGGAAGCCGGCAACCTCTTTTACATCACTTTCGGCGATTCGGCGGTTGATCGTATCCAGGCGGGAGAGGATCGATTCCCTTTCCCGGGGGCTCAAGTCCTGGGCTTCAAGTCTGGAAAGGGTATTTTCCGCCATTGCCGCGGCGTCTGAAGCCGTTTCCATGAGAGCCTCAAGGCCCCGGAGGAGGCTTTTCAGGGCTTTTTCCCAGGCTTCCGCCCTTTGCGGAAAAGTTTCCCCGAAAAATTCCCTGTTTATTCTGTCGTATGCGTCTTCAAGAAGGCCGTGAATCTCTTCCCGGCGTTCGGGAAGGGCCAAAATTGCCCCGCCTTCCTGTGTTTCAAGGCCCGCTATGGCGATGCCCCCGGTTCCGAGGCTGTAGTTTTTTATCTGTGGGAAGAGGCGGAAGCGGTTTTCAAACCACGAGGCATAGAGAGAAAGCCGTCTGTCGGTGAGTACACGGCCGCCATCCGAGGCCGGAGCAAGGAAGGGCTGCCCCTCCCTCAAGGCATTGACCGACCATGTCTCTCCGGGAGAAAGGCGGCCCGACCGGTTCCGGGCAAGTTCTTCAAAGGCCGCCCCCCGGAAATGGGTCTTGAGGCCCGGAAAACCCAAGTCCAGTCCCGCAATCAGGATTTCGGAGGCCCCCAAAAGGCGGCAGAAATCCCACGCGGTGGTGGCCACCGAGCCGCCCGCCCCCAGTTCACCCTTGGGATCGACACGTTCTTCGATATAACTGCCCAGAGGAAAGAGGGAGGCGCAGAGAAAGCCGCCGCGGAAACTCCCCTCTTTTAACCCGGCAAGAACCGGGGGATACACCGCGGATTCGGCTATCAGCATGGTATGGGGAGAAGAGGCCCGGTCAAGGTGCCGGGCATTCCAGTATTGAGGATCTACCACCACGGCAAAATCCGGTTCCACTCCGTTTTTAAGGCAGAAACGGAGGCTTGTATCCACCGCCACGACAAGACATCTCCGGGCGATGGCGGGCAGGATCGGGGCAATGCGGTCAAGGCCCGGCCCCGCCGCCGCGAGAAGCACCGGCAGGCCTTGAGCCGGAGAGAGTATCCCCTCCAGCCGGGAAACGCCCGGCAGATCCCGGATCGCGTTCATGTTACGGGAAAGGTTCCTGATCCAGCGTTTCCCGAAACGTCTCAGGGTAGCCGTGTTCACGTCTTCCCTCACCGAAAAACTTCTTACCCGGGCCTCTATTCCGGAGTACCAGGCTTCATTGAGTCTGCAGAGGGCCTGGTTTTTGAGGATCAGGGCTTTCCCCCTGCCTTCCTTTTCCAACAGGGACAAGGCATTCGGAACTCCTTCCCCGGAGCCTCCCGGAACAAACAGAAGCCTGGCATTGAGCAGAAGCTCCCCGAGATCCCGGTTTTCCAGAGCCGTCTTTAGTACCGTAATATGCCTTTCCGCGATGATCAGGGGCCGGCGGGGGAAGCGGCGGAAACAGGCCTCGGCAGTATAGGCCAGAGCCAGGCCGCAGATGACAATGGGGCCTTCCCCCTCATCAAGACTTGCCGCCAGCCGTTCCGCCTCCCGTACCGGGTCTCTGTTGGAATGAAGGTGAATACCGCAGACGCTCATCACCGGAAGGCCCGAAGATGAGGTTTCCATGCGTATATCGCTACGGCTTCCCGGCCAGCCTTCCCCCTCAAACGGCTTCTCTTCGCCTTCCAGCAGAAGGGCAAGATCCGGGTAATGTGTCTTGAGTATGCGCAGATTCGCTTCGAGTGTGCTCATTCGAGAAAGAGTTGAATTGTCATTCCGGGCTCTACGGCACTGCCCGGGGGAGGCGATTGACGGCGTACCCAGCCGTCGCCCTGAATCTCGACGTGAATATCGTCCCGCAGGATGAGGGGGAGAAGGCTCCGTTTGGAGAAACCTGAAAAATCGGGGATCGTTTCCCCGATATCCGCAATCCGTTCTTCGCCAATGCTTACCTGGGGTGAATGTTCTATCTGGGGATTCCGGCCCCGGGGGATACCCAGATAATCGGTGAGGGCTTCGGCGGCTTCCCGGATGGGAGGGGCGGCAATCCGGCCTCCCAGGTAGTCCCCCCGGGGTTTTATGATCACCAGGTAGAGGATAAGGGAGGGAGATTCCGCGGGGAACATGGCCAGACAACTGGCAATAAAGTCCGTATCCGAATACGCATTGGTTGCGGGGTCGATGATCTGGGCGGTGCCGGTCTTTACCGCCAGAGAGAGATCCTCCACATTGGCCCGCCAGCCCGTTCCGATGCCGCTGGTAACATCAACCATGTAGGAACGCAGGGCGCGGGCGCTTTCCGGCTTGAGTACCCGCCGGGGCTGCCCGGTTTCAAAGGGGATCTCCCTGCCCTCCGGGGAGACGGTATGGGAAACCACCCGTGCCGGAACCAGAATGCCGTCGTTGGCAATAACCCCGGCAGCCTGGATCATCTGCATGGCGGAAACGGCAATTTCCTGACCCATGGCGATGGTGGGTCTGGAACGTTCGGACCAGCGATCCGCGGGACGCAGAAATCCCGCTGTTTCTCCCGGATTCCCCGCCCCGGTTCTCACGCCGAAACCGAAATCCCGTAATTGATCGTACACTTGGGTATTTGTCGACCTGTCCGCCGCATAGCCTGCCCCGGCATTACAGGAATAGACGATAATTTCCCGCGCCCTCACCCGGCCGTGGGCTCCCAGACAGTTGATGCGAATAATCTCTCCCCGTCCGGTGGTCTTCTCGTAGGTTCCGTTACAGATAAAAGTCGAGTCTTCGCCGATTGCCCCCGAATCCAGAAGGGAAGCCATGGAGAAGATCTTGAACACGGAACCGGGTTCATAGGCCCAGAGGGCCGGTCTGTCCATTCTTTCCTCGCTTGAGGTAAGCCTGATATCGTTGGGATCGAAGCCCGGCAGGGAGGCTGAACCGAGAACATCGCCGGTTCTGGGATCCATCGCCATGAGCATTACCGCTTCGGCCTGGTTCTCCTCCAGCACCGAAGAGGCGATACGTTCAAGAATGAACTGGACATTGCTGTCGATGGTGAGGTACACCGTGGAGCCGGTACTGTTTCCCTCTGCGGGACTCAGTTCCCGGTTGAAGGCATACTCGATACCTCCCAGGCCTTCCCCGTCGTTTCCCATAAAACCGATTATCTGGCTTGCCAAATTCCGTTCCGGGTAGATCCTGCGGACTACCGGTTCTATCTTCACTCCCTGGAGCCTTCCTTCCCGTATCCTGTCATCAATGATCTTGATGGTAGATTCATCAACCTGTCTTTTAAGATAGAGAAAGTCGCTTTGGGAACTGCGGATACGTTCCTTGAGTTCTTCACCGGGTATTCCAAGGATGGGATCCAGTTCACGGGAGAGGATCTCAAGATCCTGAATCTGGGGCCGCCAGAGGCTGATATTGGCAAGCCGGGTCTGAAGCGCGAGAATGCGGCCGTTCCTGTCCCGGATCTGCCCCCGCTCCAGGCTTAATTCCGGGGGAGCGTCATTATCCGGTACATCGGGGTTTTGTACCATGAGCAGCCAGTAACGGCCCAGGAGGAGGATCGCCGCCAGGGCAAAGAGGCAGAGAAAAAAGATAGTTCTGTACGGATGCTTGAGATCCTGATTTTTGAATGGATTCTTCATTTAATTCCTAAAACTTTACCGATAATCCCCGCTGAATGTACCGGCCCATAGGAACGGGAATCCAGGGAAAGCCGGGAATTATCTCCCAACATGATAAGATATCCGGAGGAGGTAAGGGCATCGATGCGTTTTACCGCCGTATCTCCCAGGGGAGTGCGGAAAACCACCACGTCTCCGGGTTTTGGATCGGCCCAGCGGAAGAGGTACCTGTCCTCGAGGGGGGCGCGGAAGCCGTATTGGAGACGGTTTACAAGGAGTATTGTTCCGCTCCGAATAGCGGGACTCATCGAATCCCCTTGGGCAATCATAAAATCAAAGATGAAGATCTTCATGAAAAGGCCGGCAATAAACGCTCCGGCAATCGCCTTTCCCATAATGGGGAGTATAATCATTCCTTTTCATAATGTCGATAAATAATATCATGGGAAACATACTCCTGAAACAAAGGGTCACGCGGCGCAAACACTCTCTGCTCCAGAAGGCGGCCGCGTACCGTCTGAGTCAAAAAATTGATGATCCCAAGCTTTTTCTCAGCCAGATCAGGCAAAAACCGGTAAACCATCATAAAAAGTCCGTAAAGAAGAGGTCTCCGCGCCGGTTTCAACTGCCCCGTTTGCCCCGGCTTCAGTTTGTTTCGCCTCTAAAAAACCGTAAGAATTTGAAACAGACTCACGTACCAAAAACAAGAGTTTTTTCCATACCGGTTTCCTCTTTTGCCGTTATTGCCGCCGTATCCGGAATCCTTGTGTTTTTGATTCTTTCGCTCAGCCGGGAGGACGGTTTTTTCAGGTTTCCGGGGAGTTCCGCTCTGGCTCTTGAATTGCCCGAAGATCCCCACAACGAGGCAAACCTGGCTTCCTTCGCGGGAATCGATACGGCGGACAGCGCGGAAGGGGAAACGGACATTCCCCTTGACCTTATGGAGACCTTTTCCTGGTCAAGCTACAGGGTTCGCAGAGGGGATTCGGTATCCCGTATAGCGGCCCGGTATTCCCTTTCCATGGATGCGATCATCGCCAGTAACGGTATCAGCAACGCCCGCCGTCTGCGGGAGGGAGAAAATCTCAAGATCCCCAATATGGACGGCATTCCCTATACACTGCGGAAAGACGATACCCTGGGAAAGATTTCCAAAAATATGGGAGTACCTCTGGAGGCGATTCTGGATGCCAACGACATTCAGGATGATATTATTGCGGCGGGAACCCAGCTTTTTATTCCCGGCGCCAGGATGAAGAAAGAGGATCTCCATCTGGCAATGGGGGACGCTTTTATCTACCCTGTCCGGGGACGGCTTACAAGCGGTTACGGCTGGCGCAACGATCCAATCAGCGGGGTACGGCGTTACCATGCCGCCCTGGACATGGCTGTTCCCGAAGGTACAACGGTAAAGGCCGCCATGGACGGCAGGATTGCTACGGTAGGCTACAACGCAACCTATGGCAGGTACATCATCGTGAGTCACGGATCGGGTTTTCAAACCATGTATGCCCATCTTTCCAATGTCCTGGTAAAAGAGAATGCCTGGGTGCTGCAGGGCGCAAAGATTGGCGAATCCGGAAATACCGGTTACAGCACCGGGCCTCACCTTCATTTCGCGGTGTATAAAAACGGCAGAGCCGTTAATCCCCTTGATTATCTTAATTAATCAGGGATAAAATTAAGTCTGATGGAATTAAGTGCAGGCTTGGGAGGGTTCATGCGTAATTTGGTTCTGATTCTTATTATGTTTATCGCGGTAGTTACGTTTATACAGGTATTTGATAATGCGGGAGCGCAGACTCCCTCATTTGAAAACCCTGAAACAATTCCCGAATACAATACTTCCTCCGCCTGGCACTAATTGGCAATTTAGCATACACTTGGCTTATGTATCCCGATGAAAAAACCGTTATCATTGAAGACTCCTTTGAAACCCTGCTTGACCAAACCTGTGACAAGCTTCAGGAAAAACAGGTTCAATACTCCATAAACGTACTTCGCCGGATGGAAGCTGAACTTGAGGGCATGGAGAGGGAACTGGACGCATTTCTGGCCGGAAGACCGGGCCGGCTTTCCCCTCCGGATAAACCGTAATGAAAAAAAATATCCTTTCCCTGTTCCTGTTCTGTTTTTTTCTTGTTCCTTCTTTTGCCAAAGTACGTTTTTCCGGACTCGATCTGGGTGAAGACGGGAGGCTGGTCTTCCGCTGTGAATCACGGGGAGACGGCAGTTTTGTACAGAACGGCGTTTTTGTCTCCCGTCTGCAGGATCTTTCGATAACCCGGCTTTCGGCTTTTCCCGAAAAACTTGATCTTTTGGAAAACGGCAGAGTTCTTCAGGTGCGTAATGCCTTTGGACTGTCCAGGCTTCCCCTGAGCGGAGGTCTGCCCGAACCGGTGCCGGGTTTCCCTTCATTTGCCGAAGGCTTTCCCCTCAGGGGCGGCCGTATTGAAGAAAGCTCCGCGTCCCCGGACGGACGCTGGATTCTCCGCGTTAACCCTGTGAGCCACGCCTTTGGGGAACTCTGTCTGGTGGATACCTCCGACGGCTCCACGCGGGTGCTGGCGGGAAACGTGGAACGGCCGGGTAAAAGTTTTCCTGCCTGCTGGAGCCCGGATTCCCGGGTCATCGTGTACAACAGAAACGGCAGACTCTATTACTATATGGTGAATTCTTCCGCCGCGGGGAATGTTGACGAACGGTACCGGCTTATCGGAGAGGGGAGTATCGCCTCGGTGGCCTGGACCCGGGGCGGCGAATTTTTTTACCTTAAAGGTTCTACGCTCTACCGGGTCAGGGGGCCTGAACTTTTTGCCCGTTCACTCTATGCGAATTTCCTTGACATAGGAACTGTTGCGGGGAAAATCCCCTTTGATTTTGATCCCGGTTTTGATGAATTCTGGATGGCTCCGGATTCCGCTTCCGTAATCGTCGCCAAGGGCGGGCGCACTGTTTTCTACTTCTCCCTTGATGAAGAAGCCGGCGCGGAAGTTCTGCCATGCCTGGTGATCCCCTGGTCGAGTTACAGTCTCAAGCTGCTCTGGTCTCCGGCGGGGATAGTTACGGTGATTGCCGGGGTATTCAAAAACGGGAAACAGGAATCCCTGGCCTGGCGGCTTGAGTCGAAAAGCGGGGGGATAAGTTTCAGCCCCCTCTCCGCGCCCCGGTTTTCCGGCGCAAGTCTCTCTCCCGACGGAAGCAAGGCCCTCTTTTGGGGTGAGCCGGGAGTGAGCATCTACGACTATGTAAACTGGAAGAGCCTTGCGGTGTTAAGCGGTAATCCCGCGCAGGAATGTCTGTGGATCAATAACGAAGAGATGGTCTGTGCGGACGGCGAGAGGATAGATCGCGTATATTTTCGCGGGGAAAGGGTGAGCAGGGAACTCATCTGCCTTTCCGGGGCCGCCGAAGCGGGTTTTGGAGAAAGGGGAAACCGTATCCTCGCAAAGTCCGGAAACCGCTGGTACGCCACAGACGGCAGCAGTCCCTGGACGGAGACCGCCGAAGAGAGAATACGGAAGCCTGTTCAGCTGAGCGGAACATACCGGGTATACCTGGAAAACCAGAGCGGCGGTCCCTGCGAGAATCTTCCCATGATCCGGAATGTTTCTTCCGTGGGAACACAATTCCTGATTCCGGCCTTTGAGTACGAGGCCGATGAAGCGCCGGTCCCGCCCTCTGTTGAAACCGGGTCCGCTCTGTTCAGCCACGGGCTGCGGAAAGGACTGCGGGAAGTGGCGCTCTGCTTTGATCTGTACGATGACGCCGAGGGCCTTCCCCAGACGCTGGAATCCCTGCGCCGTTTCGGGTACCGGGCCAGCTTCTTTTTGAACGGCGAATTCATCCGCCGTCATCCCGCGGCGGCCGCTTCCATTTCCGGGGCAGGCCACGAAACGGCTTCCATGTTCTATGCTCCCATCGATCTTTCCGATGTGCGCTACCAGGTAGGGGGAGATTATATAGCCAGGGGCCTTGCCAGGAATGAGGATGAATTTTTTAAGGCGGCCGGGGCTGAACTCAGCCTGCTCTGGCACCCGCCCTGGTACAGCGCTTCGGAGGAGATCATCTCCGCCGCGGCCGCGGCCGGTTACCGTACCATAGGCCGGGATGTAGATCCCCTGGACTGGGTCAGCCGGGACGATGCCCGGCGTTTCGCCTTTAACCAGTATTCGGCCCCGGAGATGATAGACAGGATCATGAGTCAGAAGCTTCCCGGCTCAATAATACCGGTCAGGCTGGGAATCCTTCCCGGCGGCCGCAGCGATTACCTCTTTCTCAAACTGGAGCTGCTTCTCGATGCCCTTGCCCGCTCAGGCTACACCATAGTACCGGTGTCAACTTTGATTGAACACGCGCGGTAGAGCCGTTCTTTACACGCCGGAAAAACAGCCTGATACTGTCGAATAAACGCTTGAAGACGTTTCCCCTTTCATAATCCCCCGCGCTGAGCAGGGCGACGCGGCGCAGTTCCCCGTATTCATCCAGAAAGACAAGTTCCCCCGCTTCCTCTCCCCGGGAGAGGGGCGCGGTAAGGGGTTCCGCCGGTTCCAGCCGGTAACTGAGGCCGGCGCCCCGGCCCGCGGGAATTGTGAAGGGGAGCGCCTCCCCTATAGTCAGTTCCGCGTGGTTTTCCCGGCCTTTCCAGAGCCGGACAGGGGCAATTTCGGGCATGGCGGGGTGGATGGTCTTGAAGTTTTCAAAGGCCCAGTTCAAAAGCGCTTCTCCGTCTTCGTCCCGTATGCGGTCTCCTCCGGGCCGGGCAGGAGCGCCGAGAAGCACCAGGATGAAGCGGGTAGCGTCCCTGCGGGCAGTAAGCGCAATGTTGTAGCCTGCCTCGTCGATGTAGCCTGTTTTAAGACCGTCGACTCCTCTTACCCTTCCCAGAAGGCCGTTGCGGTTATGCTGTACGATGGTGCCGGGCTTCTCCCTAAAGGCGTCCCCCACGTTTTCGGGCTTTGGGTAGGCAAATTCCTCAACCGAATGGTATTCGGCAAGAGCTTCAGGATGAAGGTAGAGATACTGTCTGCAGAACCGGGCAAACTCGGCCGCGGTAGTAATATTGTTTTCGGATATTCCCGCAGGTTCCGTAAAGCGGCTTATACGCATTCCCATGCGCCTCGCTTCGCTGTTCATCCGGCTGACAAAAGCCCTTACATCGGGGGCAAAGCGGAGGGCCACGGCCACGGCCGCATCGTTTCCCGAGGGAACCGCCAGTCCCAGGAGCAGTTCCCGGAGGCTCACCCGTTGTTCCGGAGCGAGAAACATGAGACTTGAACGGGGCGGTTGGTTTATTGCCCAGGCTTCACGGCTAATCTCCACCGGAGCGTCAAGGTCTATGTTCCGGGCGGCCGCTTCACTAAAGGCAATATGCATGGTCATGAGCTTGGTAAGGGAGGCGGGTGGAATTTCCCTGTCGGGATTTTTTGCGTAGAGCACGGTTCCCGTTTCCGCGTCCATAAGCAGGGCCGCCTCTGTCCGGACAGCGGGAGACCTCTCCATAAACGGAAGCAGCAGATCGGGAGGAGACGCCGCGTTTTGCGCGGCCAGAAGCGCTCCGGTAAAAATGAGGACGCAGAAACTGTACACACGTCCTGACTTGAGGAATTTCATCCTAACGCGGCGGGGCATAAAACTTTGTTTCATGTTCGACCTCAAATTTTAAGACCGACTTCCAGTTCCACCGGATTGTGATCCGAATTGCGGAATTCAAGGTTCAGCGTTTTTACCGAACGGAGTGCGATATTGGGGGAGAGAATGAATCCGTCGATAAAGTAATACTGCGTATCGTCCGCTTTTCCGCTGTAGGGCTTGTTGAGGAGCCTGGACGAAGGCGTCTCCGTATCCGAAGCAAAACGCCATCCGCTCTTGAGCAGGCCTTGAGAAAGAAGTCCGGGAACAAAGTAGTCCTTGTCCCTGATGGGGAAGCGTTCCATGTCTACGCCGGGAAAACTCTGGTTAAAATCTCCTCCCGCGATACAGTAATTCCCTTTGGCGTATTCTTCTTCCAGAAAATCAAGCAGTACCCGTGTCTGCGCCTCCCTGCCTCCCGAGTCATCGTAGGCTTCCAGATGCAGGTTTACGACGACCAGTTCGGCGCCGCTGTTTTTAAGGGGAATACGGAAGGCCAGAAGGCAGCGCTTCATGTTGGCGGTTCTGACAGGCCATGTAAAGGGCACAGGAAGGCTGATCCTTTCGGCCTCATAGAAGCCGTAACTACTCTGGACGAAAAGCCCGCTTGAAACTTTTCCGATAAAATCGGGGACGGGGAAGGGTACAAAGAGTGCCTTGAAATTCAGGGCATGAGCCGAATAGCCGCCCAATACTTCCCGGATGGGCCCGGTCTGGTTTACGTGATAGGAACGGCCGGAATCAATATCTACTTCCTGGAGAAGGTTTATGCCGGCCTTTCTTGAGGCAAGCAGGGAGCGGATCTCTTTCAGGTTTTCATGTACATTTCTGTCTGTTTTGGGCTTTACGCTCCTGCCGCCATCCATGAAAAAATCCTGGCTTGCGTCCAGCGACGCATAGCCTATGTTCCAGTCGAGGATACGGATGTCTTCTCCCGGCGCCGGGCTGTCCGGCGGGACGTTTCTTCCCGTACTAAAGATTTCCAGAGCCTCAACCGCTTCGGGCCTGTACTCCACAGCCGTCATCACTATGAGGAAGACGGCAGTTCCCAGGATCAGCGCCCCGGCGATAATTCCAATAACAGCCATGATTTTTTTTATTCCTGTTTTCATTCCTGAAAGTATATCATACCGCAGGAAGAATTGAAATATTGCCGTAGACCTGCGCAGAGAATTGCCGGGGGGGCGACACGACAGGGCAGGATATGATATAATCGAAGAAGGGGGATTAAGCTTTACGGGCGAATGTGTATGTTGAAGAAAGAATTCACCGCGAGGTCGAAAAAGTCGAAAAAGTTCACCAAGCGGAGTACGAAGCGCTTCTTTTTCCCTTCTTGCTTCTTATACTTATTCGACTTGGAGGTTAAAATTTCTTCTAAAACCCGGCAGTCTTCCGAAATATGTCGGCACATAGCGACTGACACCTCTGCACTCCGTTTGATCGGCAGGCGTATCGGTTAAGGAGAAAATGATGAAAATGATATGTGTATTGCTTCTGTTGCTGGTATCGGCCTTTAATGGAATCGCGGATACAATTCCCGATGATATGCGGTTATTTTTTGAAGAGTATCGCAGAGAAAAATCCAGGACACTTGCAGAAACAAAAGAAAAGTATACTAGGGAAATTATAGAGAAGTATTTGCATGGTCGTTTTACGATACTGGAAGACGGTGAAGATAAAACAATTTACGTGTATCCTGATGATTATACTATTGAATCTGTTGTTGTTGATAGAAATGTCAAAGTTGAATACCGGGACAGGATGTTAACTTTATTAAAAGTTGAGGAAGAAGATATATATAGATTAGTCATTCGGGAAACAGTTGTTGGAACAATAAATAAAGAGGGAGAATTTGAACCGTATATAGGGACAGAAAGGCAAGGTTATTACATAAGAATAAACCGAACCAAAGAAGGACCAAAGATATCTTATGACAATTCTTTTTCTCAGTTTCGTATACTGGAGCGTGATGTACCCTTATTTATGGAATAGTTAAATACTATAATGAACAGGAAACCTGACAATACTGGTAAAGTAATACGAGAAGGGAAGGGAAAAAAGAAGAAAAAAGTGAAAAGGGACTGGAATTTGGGTAGAGAGGTGATATACTGGGGGTGATGAATGGAACAGCGGGAAAAGCCATAGTCACCGAGGCAGCAAGTACTGAACCTGGGCAGGGACGGGGTAACCGGCAGGATTGGGACGGGAGGTATATGGGGAAAAAAATATTACTGTTTATATTAATAATCTTTTTGAGCGTTTCCGGTTTTTCATTGGAATTGAATATTGTCAATAAATATAACAGTGCCGGGCTTATTGGCGCTTACTTTTCATATTTATTTTATTTCAGGGAAAGATTTTTTTGTTTATCGACAAGTGATATTTTATATGCCACAGAAAACAGATTTGAACGCGTAATTGAAAAAAAAATAACAGATGAAATTTTAAGACAAGAGTACTATCAGGTAGCCCGAATATATGTATCTGATGATAGCAGACGATTATATTATATTATTTTGGGTATATATGGTACTCGTTATTATACCGGATTTGAAATAACGGTAGACAATAATGGCAATATTTCATATAGAAAGAGAAATAAAGATGAGATTGATGCAAATACGGTAAATGAAAAAAGGCCATATTTTGTAGGACTTAGCAGGGATAACCCGTTGTTGAATGGTTATTGGTTAAAGACGCAGGAAAGGGAAGAAGGTAATAAAAGCCCGCCTCACATAAATATAGTAGACAGAAAAGGCAACAATGCGTATATTGACATTGAGGGAGAATGAAAACATGCCCGGGAGGTGTTTATACTGGAAAACGCAGGGGTGTCGGACACTTTTTCTGCGGATAAATTTTTATCCTGAAAAAGGGTGCTTGGCACCATGGGCGTACACTTACTGAATAAAACCACGGCGAACCTGTGGATACCCCTGCGTTAGCCGAGCGCGTTGCAATGTATCTACATATTGTATATACTTACAGGTGGAGGGTATCATGGAAGCTGTAATCGTAAAATGGGGTAATTCAAGCGCACTGCGAATCCCCGCGGAGGCTATCCGCCGCCTTGGTTTGAATGTCAATGACCGGGTCTATCTTGACGTAGAAGACGGTAAGCTAACGGTAGCCAAGAAACCGGGTCCCGAAAAAGGGACCCTGGAATATCTTTTTAAGGATTATTCCGGGGAATCATTCAGGACCGAACTAGTCAATCCTCAAGAACCGGTGGGGAATGAAAAATGGTAAAGGGCGTACCCCAGCAGGGGGATATTATCAAGATCAATCTTGATCCGAAGATGGGGCATGAGCAGAAAGGATACCGGCCGTATATAGCGCTGAGCCACCGGCTCATTAGTGAATACGCCAATATAGCCATATTTGCCCCGATCAGTAATACCAGCCGCAAGTATCCTTTGTATGTATCCTTGAAAAAGACGAAGACGACCGGCGTCGTTCTGTTGGACCAGTTGGTAACTATTGACTACAACGCCCGGCAATTCAAATTTATTATACTGACAATGGGAGCGACCGTGCAAATTATTGAATATGAGGTAGTGGCTAAAAAAGGAATATACTTTACAGCAGGCAGATGATGAGAAGCTGAGTAACGATGTAACGCTTGATACGTGGGTTACCGCTCTTATACTTCTTCGACTTTTTCGACGTAGCGGTAAAATATTCTTCTTCCGGCTTATCGCTAAAAATCCGCCTGGCCTGCCGCACGGGGGTAGGGGATTACGTCCCGTATATTGGCCATGCCGGTTACATACTGGATGAGCCGTTCAAAGCCCAGCCCGAAGCCCGAGTGGGGTACGGAGCCGTAGCGGCGGAGATCGAGGTACCACCAGTACGCCTGAGTATCCATGCCCAGTTCCGCCATGCGGCGCTCGAGGCTTCCCAGATCCTCTTCCCGCTGGGAGCCGCCGATGATCTCTCCCAGCCGGGGAACAAGCACATCCATGGCCCGCACGGTTTTGCCGTCGTCATTCTGCTTCATATAGAAGGCCTTTATCTCTTTCGGGTAGTCGGTAACGATTACGGGGCCGCCCGCGATTTGTTCCGTTAAAAATTTTTCGTGTTCGCTCTGGAGATCGCAGCCCCAGAAGGGTTTGTATTCAAAAACAGCACTATTACTGTTAAAGGCTTTTTCAAGCTCGGTAACGGCATCGGTATAATTCATGCGGGTAAATTTCGATGCGGCCACAAACGTAAGCGTTTCGATGATTCCTTTTTCAATCCGCTCATCAAAAAAGGCAAGGTCTTCCGCACAGTCCCGCAGCACGGTATTGAAAAGACCTTTGAGGAAATCTTCGGCAAGATCCATGTTGTCTTCAAGTTCCGCAAATGCCGCCTCGGGCTCCACCATCCAGAATTCCGCCAGATGGCGGGTGGTGTTGGAATTTTCCGCCCGGAAGGTAGGGCCGAAGGTATAGACCCTGCTCAATGCCGCCGCGTAGGTTTCCGCTTCAAGCTGACCCGAAACGGTGAGGAATGTCTTTTTTCCGAAAAAATCCTTTGACCAGTCCGGAAAAGTCCCGCCTCTTTCCGCCGGGGCCTCCATCTCCAGGGTACTCACCCGGAACATCGCCCCGGCCCCCTCGGCGTCACTGGCGGTGATGATTGGTGTGTGCACCCAGGCAAAGCTCCGGCTTTGGAAAAATTCATGAATCGCGAAAGCCAGGCGGTTCCGCACCCTTGCAACCGCGGCAAAGGTGTTGGTTCTCGGCCTCAGGTGGGCGATCTCCCGGAGGAACTCCAGGGAATGTCGTTTTTTCTGAAGGGGATATGCGTTTATTGCGCTCCGCCCTGCGCCTGCGGGAAGATTCTCCGCCGGGGCCTCACCCAGGATACGGATCCCCGTGGCTGCCAGTTCCGCCGCCTGGCCCGAAGCGGGAGAGGGAACAAGTTTCCCCCTTACAAGCGCCGAAGCTCCGGTTCCCGCACGGCCGAGAGCCCCGCGGCTTTCTTCACTTAAATCCGCACCCAAGTCGAAGGTACACTGTATCCCCGCAAAACAGGAACCGTCGTTAAGTTCCACAAAGCACAGATTCTTCATCTCCCGTTTGGTTCTTACCCAGCCGCGGACTTCAACTTCCCGTCCGTCGGCGGGCATTTTCAGCAATTCCTTGATAAGCGGAAACATGGCGCCTCCCTTCGCGAACGCATGGGATAAGCATACTGCCTTTTTTGTGTATAATACAATCCAATCATGATGTGTGACGCCCACTGTCATCCTTTCAATTTTCTGCAAAAGAACGGAAGCTTCGAAGAAGAGGCCTGTAGAGCGGATCTCCATTGCGTAAGCAGCGCGGTGAGTCTTGAAGAATTTGAGTATAACGAGGCCCTCTCAGGGAAACGTGTTTCCCTGGGGAGGCTTCCCCTTGTGCCCGGTTACGGGATTCATCCCCAGCTTCCGCGCTGCTCCGCCGCGTCCATGCAGCCGTATCTTGACACGCTCCATACCCTGGCCGGGGAAGGACGGCTTGGGGCCGCCGGAGAATGCGGCTTCGATCTTTTTGATGAAGCGTACCGGGAAACGGAAAAAATTCAGGATGGTCTTTTTATTCCCCATCTGGAACTGGCTGTCGAAAAAGGACTGCCGCTTGTCCTCCACGTAAGGCGGGCCATGCACAAGATCTTTTTCCACTCAAAGGCCCTCAAACGCTGTTCGTCCGTTATTTTTCACTCGTGGCCGGGAACACAGGGCGAAGGAGAAGCCCTGCTCCGCCACGGGGTAAACGCGTTTTTTTCTTTTGGGAATACGGTTACACTCAACCACAGGGAACAGATACGCTGCTGCGCCGCCTTTCCTGTGGAACGCATTCTCACCGAAACCGACGCTCCCTATCAGGCCCCGCGGGGAAAACAGTATTCATCCTGGAATGATTTGACAGTGATACTAAAGACCGTGGCGGATCTGCGCAAAACCGGCGTACAGGAACTGGAAGCGAATATATATCGCAATTTCAGGGAGGCATTTGGGGTGTAAGAGAGCGGTTTTACGAAGCCTTTTTAACGTTCTTTTTTTTGGCCCTGTTTGTGTTTGAGATCTTCCAGCGGCAGATCTTCAAGATACTTGTCAAGAAAGCTCTGTTCCGCCCCGGGGAGGGCGGTAAATTCCAGTGAAACGATACGGCCGGTACGGATAAGCTTGCAGACCGGAGAGAGAATACGATCCCCTACCCGGAGGCTGCATCCGGAAAGTTCATCGTTGAGGAGTATGTCTTTCGTCATGGAAGCGTGGGTGGGCGAGAACGAGAGCCCCGTATTGGAAATGGTTTTTATTTCGCCTGAAATAATCGCGTTGTCCCGGGGATTGGAGACCAGGAATCCGAAATTGTGCCAGCTTTCAATGTGTATACGGGGAGACTTGCGTTTCTCTTCCACGGGAATATAACGGGAAAGTATGCTTTGCAGCCGGTTGATCTCCTGCGGATCATTCAGGGATTCGGAAACGATGCCCGAGACTCCCAGAAAGAAGGCCTTTGAAGTTTCTTCCAGGGGGAATTTTTCATTCTTGAGGAGGATGATGGGGCAGGCGTCTTTGGATCTTTCGGCCCGTACAAACTGTACCAGTATCTTCCAGTGACGGGGGAAATCCCCCACACTCACGATGATTCCGGTGGGGTCCGCTTCATCAATATTATCCATGGCCTTGAGCACATGGCGATAGCGGATCAATTCAAAGCCCAGGGGCTTTACGTAGAGGGAAATAAGATTATGCGTCTCATCAGAACCGAGCACGAGCAACAGCTTCATTCAGTCCCCAGATTGGTCACCGTATAATCCACCACCATCCAGATATCATTCTGCCGGCGGAGGGTATAGACATAGCGCTTAAGTGCAGTATAGTTCCCTTCTTTAAATTTCTCCAGTACCGTGACCGTTCCCTCAAGGCCTGAATACAGGGTACGCTCTACGGTGAATTCCGTGGGTATGCTGGAGATGTCCCCGTCGATCATGGCTCCCGAAAGCTGCTGCCGGTAGTTCTCCGCCATCTTCTGCCTTTCCTCTTCTCCTGAGGCAAGCCAGCGCCGCCGGGAAACAGGATCCCTCTGCAGCATGGATTCCAGATCCAGGTAGAGGAAGAATTTATCCCATTGGCTTTTCTGCCGGGCACTAAGGATGTAACTAATCACCTCGTCAGGGGGAATCCGTTCCCGTCTCAGGGCCGCGTTGGTTTCAGGATCCATGACCATGGGGTTCCCGTCGGGGCCGGGGAGGGCAGGGGGCCTGAGTCTGAGGCTCAGGCGGTTGGACTGGAGGGCCGGCGCTCCCTTTTCCGCGCTTCCGGTGGAAACAGCCGCGCTTCGGTAGAGTTCCGGATACACTTGAGCCTTTACAATATAGGAACCGGGATTGCTTAAGTTTACATAACGGCGCAGATCTTCGATAAAAGAAAAGGACTCGCCGCTTTCCACGGTAAGCTCCCGGAAGAAGATATTCCCGCTGCTGCTCCGGCGGCGCAGGAGTTCTTCCGCGGGTTCCACAAGCCGGTTATTCATCGAACGCACGTCAAAATCGACGGAAAAGGCCCGTTCATCCGCCAGTTTGAAGCGGTAGACTTCCGGGCTGTTGTTGCTGATCGTTATCCGGATCATGATGGGTTCCTGCTCCAAATAATAGATCTTCTGGTCAAAGTAACGGATGGAGAATGATACCTCCCCTTCCACGGCAAAGAGTCCCGCCGTTCCCGTCAAAAAAAGTGCGGCGCTTATCAATAAACGCAGGAAATTTCGTTTTTCGTTCGATTGTATTTTTAAACTTGGCCTCTTCAATTCCCTCTCCTCCGGGGAAACGCCGGTTAACGTCACGCCAATCCGCGTTTCCCTATGTAAGCGCTGATATACGAAGCCTGTTCTCCAGGCTCTATCCCCTGTTCCCCATCTCTATTATAATGATCGGCTGATCCCTATGAATACCTTATCCTTTCCTGCGGTTCTGGCGGGAATCGCCGCTTCCCCGTCCGTTTCCGGCATCGTTTCCGCCTATAAAAAGGGGTCTTTCCCCCTGGAAATCGATAATACCGAAGGCTCTTCGGCGGCGCTTCTCATCGCCATCCTCTACAATACCAGTCCCGGTTCCTATCTGGTGGTAAGCCCTGCGGATACCGATGCGGAAAGTCTTGCGGGACCTGGAAACCGCCGGAATCCCCTCGGTTATGTTTCCCTGGTGGGGGACTATGCCCTACCGGGAGACCGCCCCGCTTTCGGCAGTCTTTGGCGAACGGGCAGGGGTGCTGGGCGCCCTGGTTTCCGGAGACGAAGGCGTTGTTATCGTCAGCGAGAGGTCTTTTCTTACCCCCCTGCCGAGTCCTGAATACTTCAAAAGCCTTATCATCACGATCAGGACCGGGGACAGGATAAATACCACGGAACTTGCCGAAAGCCTGACAACTTACGGATACACGAGAGTTCCCAGGGTTCAGCTTCACGGGGAATTCGCCCTCCGCGGCGAAGTGCTGGATATATTTATCGGCGAAGGCAATGTGTACAGGATTCTCTTTGATTTTGATACCGTGGAATCGATCAAGAGCTTTGATCCTGCCGGGCAGAACACGACAGGCATTGCCGAAGAGCTCCGCATCTGGCCGCTCAAGGAAGTTCTCTGGACGGATGACCGCATTGATACTCTCAGCCGTAACCTTGCCCGCTATGAAGAATTTGCCGATGGCGGAAAGGCGGTTCTCGAAGAACTTATCAGCCGCGGGACTGCCGGCGGGGAGGAGCTTTTCTTTCCCCTGGCCTTTGAACAACCGGCAATCATTACAGATTATCTCAACTATGGGGGAGACAAACCCGCCACCGTCTTCTTTATGGACAGGGAGCGGCTGGAAAACGCCCAGGATCCCCTGGTGAGGGAATACAGGAGCCTTTATACGAGGGCCCGCCGGGAAAACCGGGAAGTTCCCGACCCGAACCGGATTCTTGTGGAATTTGCCCCCCTGGCTCAACGTTCTTCCCGGCGGGTTTCCTTCCTCAACCTCAAGAGCCCCGGCGAAGAGGGCGCCCTGAGGCTTTCCGCGGCCTTCGAACCGGGCCGCAGCTTCTTCGGCAATATGGATTACCTGAAAGAAGAATTTGGCGCCCTGCTTTCCCAGGGCTGGAACATCGTAGTGGCCGCGGAGTCGGAGGTACAGGCTCAGCGGATCAGTTCCATTCTTGAAGGCAGGGAATCTGTCATTGCCGCTCCCTTGAGCGCGGGTTTTTCCCTGCCCGGCATAAAAATGATGCTGGTTCAGGAGAACGAGATCTTCGGCCGCAGGAAACGCGCTCCCCGTTCCCTTAAGAATGTGAGAAGCGCCGTCATCGACACATTCGTGGATCTCAGCCCCGGCGATAATATCGTTCATGTCAATTACGGCATAGGGCTCTTCAAGGGCATTGAGCGGATCACGGCCCTGGGGCACGAAAGAGATTATGTCAAGCTGGAATACCAGGATGAAGAAATAGTATTTGTACCGATTGAACAGGTAAACATGGTGCAGCGTTACATCGGGA
Organism: Treponema sp.; assembly: GCA_031265435.1. GTDB lineage: Bacteria > Spirochaetota > Spirochaetia > Treponematales > Breznakiellaceae > JAIRNJ01. The sequence continues at coordinate 10,081 of JAISCR010000141.1, read as the reverse complement.
ACGAAGGCGCTCCGCCCCGACTGGACAAGCTGGGTTCCAAATCCTGGGAGAGCCGGAAAAACCGGGTGCGTTCCTCGGTGGAAGATATTGCCCGGCGCCTCATCGATCTTTACTCCAGGCGGAAGCAGGCCCAGGGCTACGCCTTCCCCCGGGACACTGAGTGGCAGACCATGTTTGAGGCCAGCTTCCCCTTTGAAGAAACCGAAGATCAACTCCGCTGTGTTGAAGAGATCAAGGCCGATATGGAAAGCTCTCACCCCATGGACAGGCTGGTCTGCGGGGATGTCGGTTACGGCAAGACCGAGGTGGCGGTCCGGGCCTGCTTCAAGGCGATCATGGGAGGCAAGCAGACGGCCTTTCTGGCGCCGACAACGATTCTGGCGGAGCAGCACTACGAAAACTTTCTGGAGCGTTTCTCCCGTTTCCCGGTACGGATCGCCATGCTCTCCCGTTTTGTGGAACGGAAAAAGATCAGGAAAATTCTTGAAGATGTCGCCAAGGGAGAGATAGATCTCCTCGTGGGCACCCACAGGATCATCCAGAAGGACATTATCTTCAAGAATCTCGGCTTCATGGTGGTGGATGAAGAGCAGCGTTTCGGCGTCAAGGACAAGGAACGGCTCAAGGAACTCAAGACCAATGTGGACTGTCTTACCCTTTCCGCCACCCCAATCCCCAGAACCCTGCACATGAGCCTCCTCAAGATCCGGGACATGAGCCTCCTGGCTACCCCTCCGCAGAACCGCCACCCCATAGAGACGGTCATCGAAGAATGGAACGAGGAACGCATTGCCTCCGCAATCCGGGCCGAGACGGAACGGGGAGGACAGGTATTCTTTCTCCATAACAGGATCGAAAGCCTCAGGGAAATCCGCATACGCCTTGAACACCTGCTCCCGGAGATGCTCATAGAAACCGCCCACGGTCAGATGGATGCCCAGGATCTGGAAGACGTGATGCACCGCTTCATCCACGGAGGTTTCCATGTGCTTGTATCAACCACGATCATCGAAAACGGCATCGACATTCCCAATGTCAACACGATCATCATCGACAGGGCAGATATGTACGGAGTTTCCCAGCTCTATCAGCTCCGGGGCCGGGTAGGACGCAGCGATCGTGTCGCATACGCGTATCTCTTCTATCCCAGGGACAAGGCCCTTACGGAAATAGCGATGAAGCGGCTCCAGGTAATTTCCGACTTTACGGAACTCGGTTCAGGCTTCAAGATCGCCATGAAGGACATGGAGATCCGGGGGGCGGGGAACCTCCTGGGCAGGGAACAGTCAGGCGACATCTATTCGGTAGGCTTTGACCTCTACCTCCGCTTTCTCGACGAAGCGGTAAAACGGCTTGAGAACAGTGATTATGCCGGAGAGGTGGAGACCCTGCTGGAACTTGAATATACAGGCTTTATTCCCAACTCCTACATAGATTCCGCCCAGGAAAAGATGGAAGTCTACAAGAAGATCGCCGGCATCCGGGACAAGGAAGAGCTGGAAAGAGTCTACGCGGAACTTCTCGACCGCTTCGGGCCTCTCCCCGACGAGGCCGCCTCCCTCCTTTCCCTCGCCGAGATCCGCATCATCTGCCGGGAACTCCAGGTGGCCTCGCTGAAAGAGCGGGGAGGCCAGGCGCGTATAGAATTCAACCGGGTTTCCACAATAAACGTTGACAGGCTCATCCGCCTCATGCGGGAGTCCCGCGGCAAGGTCAAACTGGATCCCAAACAGCCCAACGTGGTGCTGTTCTCCCTCGACAACATAGGCCTCAAGGAGAAGAGCGAATTTATCCGGGAGCGCCTCGCGGCCCTGACAGGGGCTTAAATTCTTGAGACTGAAGAACCCGGGAGCAAGCTCTCTTGTTTGCCGGAAAGAAGATTTTTTAACCACAAGGTCGAAAAAGTCGAAAAAGTAAAGGAAAAGAACAGTTTTCTCTTAAAAAACTTCTTCGACTTCTTCGACTTTTTGTGGTAATCTCTTCTTCTTTCGTTCAAGTGGTTGCCGGGTAGAACCGGGTGGTTATTTTAATATGGAGAATTCCCGGGATCGTTTCATTCGACATTGCAAAAAAAAGTATAACGGTATATAGTATCGATATGTTCAGCGTATTGACCGAGATGTTCTCATTCACCTTTCTTGTCCGGGCGTTTATTGTGGGCGCCCTTGTTTCCGTCTGCGCCGCGCTTCTCGGGGTAAGTCTGGTATTGAAACGCTATTCGATGATCGGCGATGGGCTTTCCCATGTTGGTTTCGGGACGCTTGCCCTGGCAACCGCGCTGAATATGGCGCCCCTGACCATTTCCATCCCCGTTGTCATTGCCGCCGCTTTTGTGCTCCTTCGCCTCAGCGAAAACAGCAAGATCAAGGGCGATGCCGCCATTGCGATTATATCCACCGGTTCGCTGGCCGCGGGCGTACTCATCATTTCAATGACGACGGGAATGAATACCGATGTCTGTAACTATCTTTTTGGCAGTATTCTGGCAATGAACAGGAATGATGTATATTTGAGCATCGGTTTGTCGGTAACGGTGCTTGTTTTGTTTGTGGCGTTTTACAATAAACTGTTTGCGATAACTTTTGACGAAACCTTTGCAAAGGCGGCGGGGGCAAAGACAGGTCTCTATAACATGCTCATTGCCGTTTTAACGGCAGTCACCATCGTATTGGGTATGCGCATGATGGGAGCCATGCTTATTTCCAGCCTTATTATTTTTCCGGCCCTTGCCTCAATGCGGATATTCAAAAGATTCAGGACCGTAACGGTTTGTTCCGCCTGTATTTCCATACTTTGCTTCTTTGCCGGTATAATTGTGTCGTATCTCTACGCAACCCCGACAGGCGCAAGCGTGGTAATGATAAACATTTTTGTATTCCTGCTGTTTTGGATACTGTCGGTGCTCAGACAGCATCTGAAGATCGATACATATACGAAAAAACCGGGACTGTCCAAGGCTGCCGCCGTACTTTTAATACTGCTTGTTTTTTCTTTTGCGGCCTGCAGTAATTACGGCGCGTTTGCCGCCAAAAAAAACAAGGCCGGTACCCTGGCGGTAGTTCTGCCCGGCGGCGGTTTCTCCGGGGAAAAGAAGGACGCCGCTCCGGCGGAGGCCGAAACCCTGTCATCCCCGGCGGCTCAAGTCCCGGAATACTCCGGTGAATTCCGCAGAAGCGAAGCCGGGCCGGAACAGAATGCGGGCAATGATTCCCTTTCGGATACCGCCCTTGTCGAAATAAAAGAAAAGATGTTTATAGCCCAGACAAACGACATTTACCTGAATGCCGAAGACTATTTGGGGAAGACGATCAGGCTCGAAGGGCTCTTTAAAACGGAACAATATGAAGGGCAGGAAGCTCCCTACTGTTTTGTGCTCCGCTACGGTCCCGGCTGCTGCGGGAATGACGGAAACGCGGGGTTTGAAGTGGCCTGGGATTCTGCTTCCGCAGCCTCCTATCCCGGTATTGATGAATGGGTAGAGGCAATGGGGAAGTTGAAATACTACGAGGAAGACGGATACCCATACCTGTATATCGCGCTGTCCTCCCTCAAGGTATTGGAAGAACGGGGAGCCGAATTTGTGCTTCAATAGAGCTGTTCGAAAACTTCAGTTTCCCGGACAGGCTTGAGCTTGTTCCAAAACCTCAATGGTTGCGGAACGGCATCGTTTAATACGCTACTTCCACCGGTTCCCGTTTTGCGGCGCTTTCCATGATCGCGAGAATCGCCAGGCTTGCGTTGGCGGCGTCTTCAAGGCTCACGATAAAATCGTCCCCGCCGACAAGACGGTCAATAAAGCTGCGGATGCTCTCGTATGCAAAGCCCTTTACCGCGCCATGAACACTGTTGCGCACCAGCACATCGGGTACCGCTGTTGCGGAATCGGTGTACTTCTGAATCATGTTATGATGACTGGCGTCGATGGCGATCTTGCCCCTGTCTCCAAGAACGGTGCATTTAAGATCGTTTACATTTGGATTGCCGTTGGGATCGATCCAGCCGTTCTCCATCTGGGCAATGCAGCCGTTTTCAAATTCCAGGGTGGAAAGGTATGTATCCACCGTATCTACGCCCATGTTTTTCAGTACCCCGCGTGAGGAAACCGCATAGACCCGCTTTACCCTGCTTCCCAGAAGCCATGAGAGCGTATCAATACTGTGGCTCCCCAGAAACCAGAGAATCGAAGAAGAAGCCGACCAGGAGAGCATGTCTGTCGCAACCCACTTTATGTCATTCAGCCGGAAGTAGCCGGTTTTCAGGTTTCCCAGTTCCCCCGCGTCGATGGCCTGTTTCGCAAGTGCAAAGGGCGGGTTCCAGCGGTTATGAAGATCCACCATGGCGCGTACATGGTTTGCCTCAACCGCTTCCATAATGCGCTTCACATCATCCCTGCTCGTGGCCAAAGGCTTTTCTATGAGAATATGTTTCCCCGCCCCGGCACACTTTACCGCAATGTCCGCATGGAGAAAATCGGGAGTCACGATGGAAACCGCGTCACAGGGACATTCCGCCAGCATACGGTCTACGGAATCGTATAAACCGTGAATACCGTATTTTTCCGCAACGGCGGCAGCCTTGTCCTGATTTGTATCACAGATCCCCACCGTTACCGCCGAAGGATGCTCCCGGAATATTCCGGCATGGGTATCTCCCCAGACCCCTGCGCCCACAATCGCCATTCTCACTTTTTCCATTTGTTACTCCTTGTTTCAATTCGAATTCTCTACAGGGTAACCGGGTTTTCGAACACGTCTATTACCCACAGTACCACTTCTCTATGCGATCCCATGCGGCGTTTATCCGGGCGCTTTTTTCGGTCGCCTTCAGCATATTGCCCGCATGCCCCGCGTGGCGGTCGGGGTGATGTATCTTTAAGAGTTTTTTGTAGGCAGCCTTGCATTCTTCCAGGGATGCCCCGGCGCCGAGCCCCAATTCCGCAAAATCCTGCCGCAGCTCCATGGGAACAGGGATTTCCCCTTTGCCCGCGGCGTTTTTTTTCCGGCTCCCCGCTCCCCGCCTTGCGGAACTGTAATCCGTCCGGGAATATTCGGTTCGGCTGTAATGCTCTCCGCCCCTGGTTTTCTCATATTCGGTGTAGCTGTATTCGGTACGGCTAAAACCCTTCCCCTTTTTGCCCAGGAATTCATCCAGTTCTTCAAAGGCGGCGTCAAGATCCGGATCCCCGCTCCTGTTTACCGTATCCGCCTGCCTCCCGAAGGTCGCCGCGTCATCATCGTTCAGGTAGCTTTTTATAACATCTCCAAGACGGTCAAAAATTCCCATAACCAATTTCCTTACACCCGTGACCCGGAGGGACACATATAAGAGAAAGTATACAACAAAAAGACGGGAACCGCTACCATTTTTACCGCAGCTGTAGTATCATACAGACGCTACACAAAACCCATTTAGGAGTATAGGCATGAAAATAACGAAAAAAACCTTCGGGATCACCGCCGCAGGACAGAAAGTGTACCTTTACACCCTCAAGGCCGGGGATCTCTGCCTCTCGCTTTCCAGCTTCGGGGCCACCTGGACTTCCCTCTTTGTTCCCTCCCGTTCGGGGGCAAAGGACGACATCCTCTTGGGCTACCTTTCCCTGGATCAGTACCTCAACAACAAGCCCTTCATCGGCGCCACACCGGGCCGTTTTGGCAACCGTATCGGCAATGCCCAGTTCAGCCTCAACGGAAAAACCTATACCCTCTATAAAAACGACGGCGGTCACTCCCTCCACGGCGGACGGCGGGGCTTTGACAAGTACAACTGGAAGACCGACGCCTACGAAGACCGCGACGGGATCTTTGTCCGCTTCCGCCTGGAGAGCCCCGACGGAGACGAAGGCTATCCGGGTACACTCAAGGCCGAAGTGTGCTACGGACTCACCAAATCCAATGAACTTGTGGCAATCTACGAAGCCAAACTCGACGCGCCCTCTCCGGTAAACCTTACCAACCACAGTTATTTCAACTTTGCGGGGGAAGGAAAGGGAGACATCCTCAGCCACGAACTTAAAATTTACGCTTCTTCCATAGTGGAAACCGATGACGATCTCATCCCCACGGGGAAACTCGTCCCCGTAGCGGGAGGCCCCTTTGACTTCAGCAAGTCCAAGCCCCTGGCCAGGGATCTTGCCGCGGCAGGAAAGACCAGCAAGGGAGCCTCCGGCGGCTACGATCACTGCTTTGTTGTGGACGGGGAACCGGGAAAGATGAGACCCTGCGTGGATGTTTACGATCCCTCTTCCGGCCGTTCCATGAAGATCTCCACCACCCAGCCTGGAGTACAGCTTTACACAGGCAACCAGCTCGGCGGCGTTCCCGGCAAGGCAGGTTCTGTCTACGGCAAACACGCAGGTTTCTGTCTGGAGACGGAGCACCTCCCCGATTCACCCAACCATGCCGATTTCCCGTCCTGCATCTACGGCCCCGGCAAGGACTACAGCGAAAAATCCGTTTTTGCCTTTAGCTGGTAGAGGAGGAACATAAGGGGGGCGCTTTCCTTACTTGTTATCATTGTATCTTTACTGTTGAAAAAATGTGGGGTCTGTGCGTAGCACTGGCCCCGCCTCAGTCATTACCTTTTCTGTTTGAAACAATAGCCCTAAACGGTTGTGGCGTTCAATTCACTCTGCATTGAAGCGGCGATTCGTTCCTGTACCATTTCACAGATAATCTCCGCCGGGGTTTTATGATCGGCTATTGCCCTGCTCGACAGGTAATTGGCAGTAAAGCTGTCAACCGTTATCGAATGAGCGGCTTTTTTACACCGCGTAAAATAGCCTGTTCCGTTAGGGCCGGGTTTGGGGGGATTTTTTGTCCATTTCTCATCAAGGGCGTCATATTCTTCTTCGGTCAAATCCGAAGGAAAACTTTCGCCACTCTGCGGCTTGGTGAATTCAAGCATTGCTTCCTGTTTCCTTCTGTTCATTCATACTTAACCGTATCAATAGCCCGCCGAATGTCGGCCTCACTTATGCCATGTTTGAAAGCTGACCGGCAAAACCTGATGTCAACATCCATAGTCCCATTATACCACGGTTTCCCCCTGTAGTAAAGGCGCAGAAAAGTGCTAAGGCAGGTTCGGTCTATGGCAAACACGCGGGTTTCTTGTCTGGAGACCCGGCACCTCCCCGATTCACCCAACCATGCCGATTTTTCGTCCTGCATCTACGGCCCCGGCAAGGACTACAGCGAAAAATCAGTTTTTGCCTTTAGCCGGTAGAGGAAGAGGAAAAACGGGTAAAACTGTTCAAAAAGCAGCTGAAATTGTTTATTCAGTACAATGAATTACAGGAGTCAAATTTATCACGGCGGGGTATTTTACTGTGCCAAATTTGTGATAAGGTTTTTTGAGGAATTTTCCCCGCTAACGATGTAATGTTATAGCGTTAATTGGTAACCACTCCTATTTATAGTGTTCAGGTGATATTCTTGTATAAACTATCATAGGGGGATATTTTGCCCTGGACCGATTATCATGCCAAACTTGCTGCCTGCGAATTAACTCAACGATTCCCCATAGACAGCGAAAACCGGCTTGCCCATGTCCTGGTGGATGCCCAGGTAGATCTAAACCCCCACCAGGTAGATGCCGCCCTTTTTACCTTTAGTAGCCCTTTCAACAGGGGCTCCATACTTGCCGATGAGGTCGGTCTTGGCAAGACCATAGAAGCGGGGATCATTATTTCCCAGAAATGGGCTGAACGGAAACGCAAAATCCTCATCATCCTGCCCGCTAATCTGCGCAAACAATGGCAGGAAGAACTGGCGGAAAAGTTCTTTTTACCTTCACTCATCCTTGAAACCAAAACATGGAAAGAATTGAAAAAAACGGGAAACCCGCGGCCCTTTGTTTCCGATTCCATAATCCTCTGTTCGTATCAATTTGCCCGGAGCAGGGCCGATGAAATTCAATCGGTTTCATGGGATCTTGTTGTTTTTGACGAAGCCCACCGGCTGCGGAACGTGTACAAACCAAACAATATAATCGCCAATACCCTCAAAGACGCTTTACGCGATTATCCCAAAATATTACTTACCGCAACGCCCCTTCAAAATTCCCTGCTGGAATTTTACGGCCTTGTGAGCATCATTGATGACCATGTTTTTGGCGATGTAAAAAGCTTTAGGGAGCAGTTCAGCAATTCGCCGGGACAATTGGCGTTACAAACACTGAAAAAAAGAATCGATCCCTTTTGCAAACGAACCCTGCGCAAACAGGTACTGCCCTATATCCGCTACACCCGCCGTCTTCCTCTTTTGCAGCCCTTTACGCCGGAAGCAAGCGAAGACCGGCTCTACAATCTGGTATCGGCTTATTTGCAGCGGGATAATCTCCAGGCGCTTCCGGTGGGACAACGCAGCCTGATGATTCTGGTCATCAGAAAATTACTGGCTTCTTCCAGTTTTGCCATAACGGGAACTTTCGATACCCTTATCGCACGCTTGCGGGCAAAAATCGCCCATCAGAACTACGAAGACGCGGATATGGCTGCCGAAATGGAGGCCGATTATGAAGGGCTCGGTGAAACCCGGGAAGAATGGGAAGAAACCATAGACGAAGAACCGCTTGATGACGGTCAGATAGAAGCGATCAAACAGGAAATTGCCGATTTGACGGCGTATAGAGAACTGGCCGCCGGAATTAAGGAAAACGCCAAGGGGAAGGCCCTGTTAATCGCCCTTGAAAAAGCCTTTGCCGAAGCAAAACGGCTGGGCGCCCAACAAAAGGCCCTTGTTTTTACCGAATCCCGGCGGACCCAGGATTATCTTTTACGAATATTGCGGGACAGTCCCTGGGGCGATAAACTCCTGCTCTTTAACGGTTCCAATACCGACGGGCGTTCAAAAGCCATCTACAAAACCTGGGCATTGAAGCATGCGGGAACCGATAAAATAACCGGCTCAAAATCCGCGGATATGCGGAGCGCCCTGGTCGACTATTTTCGGAACGAGGGTATGATCATGATCGCTACCGAAGCCGGGGCCGAAGGTATTAACCTGCAATTCTGCTCCATGGTGGTCAATTATGATCTTCCCTGGAATCCCCAGCGCATAGAACAACGCATAGGCCGCTGCCACCATTACGGCCAGCAACATGATGTGGTGGTGGTTAACTTCCTGAACGAAAAAAATGAGGCGGACCAGCGAGTCTACCGGCTTCTATCTGAAAAATTCCGCCTCTTTGACGGCGTATTCGGTTCCAGTGACGAAGTCCTCGGCTCCATAGAATCGGGCGTTGATTTTGAAAAACGCATCGCGGACATCTACCAGAACTGTCGGAAAAACGAAGAAATACAGGCTGCCTTTGACCGGCTCCAGGCCGAAATGAACGAAGATATTGACAGCTCCCTGCAAAAAACCCGGACAGAACTTATCGAAAACTTTGACGATGAGGTCCGGGAAAAACTGCGGGTCCGATCTTCTTCCGCTCAGGAATACCGCAGCCGTTTCGAAACCTTGCTCATGGAACTAACCCGCCATGAATTGAAAGACGCCGCCGAATTCCTTTCGGATTATTCTTTCAAACTGCGCCGAAAACCTTTTGCCGGCGACTATCCCCAAGGAACCCTTTGGGTTCCAGGCCTCTACGAACTCCCCCGGCGGAGCGGGGAAGCCCACCTCTACCGTCTGGGCCATCCCCTGGCGATAGCCCTGGTCAAGGCCGCCCGGGAACGGGAGCTGAAACCCGCCCTCATCGAATTTGATCTGACCAATCATGCGGGAATAATCTCTATTCTTGAAGCATACAAGGGACAATCAGGAACATTAAGCGCCGCCGCCCTCACGGTAAACGCCCTCGAACAAAGCGAGGAATACTTTCTCCTTGCCGGAATCACCCGGGATGGCAGGCCCCTGGACAACGAAGCAATAAAACGCCTCTTTACCCTTGACGGGACCCTTGTCCGCGAACCTCCCGTAGCAATGGACGCCGGTATTTCCGCCATTCTGGACAAAAATGAGCGGGAGATCATTGCCGGAGTATCCCAACGCAACGCCGATTATTTTGAGAACGAAGCGGAGAAACTGGACGGCTGGGCCGAAGATCTGAAACTCGGCTTCGAACGGGAAATCAAAGA
>JAISCR010000130.1 GCA_031265435.1 Treponema sp. | reverse complement strand
GGAACTGCGGATCTTCTCGGAGGGGTATATAGGGCTCGGGATGCTGCTGGCAAATCTGGCCATACCCCTGGAACTGGCCCCCCGGATCACCAGCGCGGCCTGGGCCGCCGAAGGGGCGGTCGTGTTTTTTTTCGGCCGCCGGTTAAAAAATTTCAAAACCGCCGCCGCGGGGCTTATCCTGCACCTGGCCGCGGCTGTTGCCTTTGCCGCGGAACAGGATGTTTTTGCCTACGGCGAAGGAGCTTTCCGCGGCACCCGGTTCACCGGTTCCCTGGTCATCGCCCTCTCCGCTTTGGTGATGGTGTTTATCACCGAACGTTCACCCCGCCTGAGCCCGGCCCCGGAAAATCACGCCCGGCGGGCCGTCTTTCCCATAGCTCTGGGAATCTGGGCCTTTATCTGGTGGTTCGGCGGATGGTCCTATGAGATATTCCGGGTCTTCGACGATGTGATTCAACTTCGACCCTTACGGTTGGAGCGACCCGGAGCGGTTCTGTTTCTTTTCTATTCCGTTTCGGCTCTGGCGGCCTTCGCCGGATCGAAATTTTTGCGTTCCCCGGTCTGCCGCATCGGCATGATCCCGTCGCTGGCCGCCGGCCTTTTTTTAACGCTGGCAACTTTTGTATCCTGGGTTCCCGATTATCTTACCTACCGGCCCTGGATGATCCTGAGCCACAACTTTTTTGAAGGCCTTTTTCTCTGGGGCTGGCTCACTTTTTTTGCCGTCCAGGCCCTGCTTCTCTTTTTTTCGCGGAAGGGCCTCCCGGAGAAAATCCACGGCATCTGGCTCTTAATTGTCGTTTTTATTACCCTGGGAGTGACAAGTTCCTCGGGCCGGGCCCTTACCCTGTCCCGTGAATTTGCCCCGGCCTGGATCAGCCTGGCGGGGATGGCCCCTGTTTTTGTCATCATGATCGGGGTAAGTTTTTTTGCCCGGCGTATGCGGACGGAGCCCGCCGCCGGGGCGGATTTTCACAAAAAACTTTTTCTTTTTGTCCTTCCCCTTATCCTGAGCTGTATCATGGGGCTCTGGTTTTTCGTCACCCTGTTTTTTTCAGGCGATCCCGCGCCCCTGCCCTTCTACATCCCCATCATCAACCCCCTGGATCTGGAAGAGGCCTTTTGCGCCGTCCTGTTCCTTCTCTGGCAGGTCGCGTTGTTACATCGAAAAGATCTGCCGGCGGCGGGAAAACCGGCCCTTTTGGTTATCATTGATACCGCTGTTTTTCTGTTTACCATAGCCCTTACCGCCCGGAGTGTACATTTTTACGGCCATATTCCCTACTCCCGGATTTTTGACGCCGATGTGTTTCATCTCTGCCTCTTTATCCTCTGGGCGGTCTACGGGATAGGCCATATTATAGGCGGTTTTAAATTATCCCTGCGGAAAGTCTGGATCGCCGGGGCTGTTTTAACGGTGGCGGACATCGCAAAACTCCTTATCCTGGATCTGGCCGGCACCGGGGCGATAACACGGATCGTCTCCTTTTTTATCGCCGGGCTCCTCCTCCTTTTTATCGGCTGGGCCGCGCCCCTGCCTCCTCCTGAGGGAAAACAAACTATTCCTCCAGATTCGGGAGAAAAAAGCGATGTTTAAAAAAAAGAGGCTTTGGAACAGCAGCCTGAGATTTACATGCCCCGATATTTTTCTGTTTTTCTTTTTGCTGTTTCTTTTGGGCTTTAAAGGCGTCCTCCACGGCCAGGAGGTAAAAGTCCCGGAGCTTGAGGATTTTGCGGGTTCCCTGGTTTTGACCGGAACCCCCGGCGGCCTCCTGGGCCTTGAAATTCCTGAGGCGGTGTATCAGGGCATTGAACGGCCGGACATGGGGGATATACGGGTATTTGACGAGGCCGGGCTGGCGGTTCCCCTGGTGATCCGCCGCGCGCCTGGTATCACCGTAACCCCGCCCCCCGAGGAGGTTCCTTTTTTCCGCTGGGAACAGGAACAGGACGGCGCCCTGCCCGGCGGTACGGACATTGTAATCAACGCCGAAGGGGCGGTGCTGAATATCAAAAGCCGGAGCCCCCCTTCCGCTTCCGCCGCGCCTGCGTATCTTTTGGACCTTTCGGCCCTTTCCTATATGCCTTCCGGCCTGAATATCACCCTGGGCCGGGAGGGGGAATTTTACAACACCGTGGTACGGATCTATTCCAGCGCGGATCTTGCCCGGTGGCGGGAATTTGAAAAACGCCAAACCCTGGCATGGTTTGGCGGCGGGGGGGCGGGCCGGGAATTACTGGAACTGCCCCGGCGGGACACGCGGTATCTCCTCCTCCAATTTGATAAACCGAACCTCCCGCCCCGGAACATCACCGCCCTTTTTGACCCTGTTGAAATTCCCCCCATGACCCGGGAAAAAATCATTGTTGGGGAATGGCGGGGGAAGGATAAACGGATCGCCGATTATTTTACCGGCGGTTTTTACCCTTTAACGGCAATAGACTTTCCCCTTTCCCAGGCCGATTCCCTTGAGGTCCACCTGAAAAACAAATTCACCAAAGAAGATGTGTGGTCCTTCGCGGCCCGGACCAACCTGTTCCGTATCTCCGGCGGAACCGGCGAAATCAGAACCAGCGAAGCCCTGCACATCGATTCTTCCGCCCCCTACTGGGAACTGGAAGCCGCCGGGGATGTGGCCTTCTCATCCCTGCCCGGCTGTACCATACACTGGGCGGTGTACGAACTGGTATTTCTGGGCCGGGGCGGCGGCCCCTGGACTTTGGCCTGGGGCAACAGAAGCTACGGCCCCCCGGCGGAGGGGGATCTAAAACTGCCGGAAAGCGCCGGGCCGGAAATTGAAACCGCCCGTTCCCTGGGAGAACCGGAATACCGGCCCCGGACCGAGGCCGTAAAACCCCGGTTCGGCGAAAAATGGGGGCAGTTTCTGTTATGGATCATTCTTATCCTGGCGGTGATTCTTCTCTCCGGCCTGGCCCTGTATATCGCCCGGGTTATGAAAAAGGAGCACGTATGAGACGATTCCGTCTGCCATGCAAGGCAGCTGTTCCAAGATGTCAAATTCCGGAACAGCCTTAAGTCATTATTCCGTTATTGTCGCGTAGATCTCGCGGGAGCGGGTGTAGGCTTCCTCCGCCAGCGCGGCGCTGCCGGCCTTGGTGTGCACGTCTCCTCTGGCGCGCCATTCCGCGGCGAGGCCCGCGGCGTTTTCCGCGCGGCGGTCAAAGGCAATCGCTTCGTCCAGGGCCTTCTGGGCATCGGCGTGTCTGCCCGCCACCGAGCGGATCGAGGCGATGATGTACCAGTCGTAGGCGGCTTTCTCCAGATAATTTCCCTTATCGTGAATCGCCAGGGCTTTCCGCGCCGCGGCCTCGGCTTCCCCTGCGCGGCCCAGTTCCTTTTCCGCCAGCGCGATGACCATGTTGCCAAAGGCGACCCCTTCGGTGTCCTTTTTGAGCTGGGCGGCATCCCTGTTCACGGCATCCCGCACGGCCTGCGCCACTTGAGGGCCTTCCTTCCGGGAGATGGCCTCCATAAGCGTTCCCCAGCCGCGGTGAATCCTGGAACGGGCGGCAAGTTCCCTGTCTCCGGAGGCTTCCGCTTCGGCAAGGGCCTGCTGCCATTCGGCTTCCGCGGCCTCGAGATCTCCCTTGTAAAAAAGAATGTTCCCCCGGAGCAGTGCGGTTCTTATCCGTAAGGAAGGATCATCGGCGCCTACGGCTGCCCGCCGGGCTTCATCCAGTGTATCCAGAGCGGCGTCATAACTGCCCCGGTCGGTATCTTTCGTTGCCACTTCCAGATATGTTTCCGCCATGTTTCTGGAAGAAAATATTTCCGCGGGCCTCTTTGGAGTGCTGCTGCAGGCCGCCAGCCATGCGGCCGCGACAAGCACAAGACCAAGCGCAATGCGCCGCGCAAAGTGTGGCGCATTGCGCAGGAAAGCGAACGGGGAAGACCGGGAGAAACGGCGTTCATTCCGGACAATTCTATTTTTGACAGCTGCTTGCATGGTTCCGTCCTCCATTAAAATTCCAAATCTCTCGGAGAAGTTCCGCCGGGACTGGGGTTTACCCGTTCGGGGACGCCGCCTTTAAGCAGGGGGTTGTTGGTAAGGCTCGTAAGCACGTCCTCCGCGGTTTTCAGGGCGGTCCGGACATCCTGCAGTATCGCCGCCACTTCGGGCATCAGGCGGGGAAGGCCGGCGGTGGTCTTTTCCAGGTTCCTGAGCATGCCCGATATTCCGTTCAGGGCCGCTACCAGATTTGTGTACACTTCTCCGTCGGCGTTGAGTATAGACGCTACCGTTCCGTCAGGATCGCTTAACTGTCCGGAAAGGATCCCCAGGTCGGCAAGTATGGGGTTTACCTCCCTCATAATATCGGCAATCGTCGTGTTGATCGTCCCGGGAATGTCCTGTGCACCATCCAGCGTCCGTTCCACTTCAAGCAGCGTCCGTCCAAGAGAGGTTTCCGAGCTTCCCTTGAATGCGTCGTCCAGGGTTTTGCTGATACTGTTCAAATTCTCCATTACCGAGTTTACCTGGTTGAGGATCATGGCGATACTGTCCGTTGATTCGGGGAGGGTGGCAAGGTTCCGGGCAACAAGATCCTTCCCTTCGGCGGAAGCGGCGCTGGGGATCAGATCCCCTTCGCTGAGAAGCTCGGTTCCAATGCCCGCGTAGAAAAGAAACTGGGTCCCAAACGTGGGCACGGGGCTTACACTCAAGTGCACGATGGAACCAAGCCTTACCCGGTCTATGTAGGTGTCAAAGATATAGAATCGTACTTTAACCCGGTCGTCTTCCGTAAGATCGAAGGCGCTGACCCTGCCGATGGTAAAGCCCTTGAATTTTACATCCATGTTTTTGGCAAGGCCGGAAGCGGAATCAAAATAGGTAACAAAATAATAATTTTTCGCAAACCAGCGCTGGTTGGATCCCAGCAGGATGATGACGAAGATCAGGGCCGCAACGGCCAGAATGACAAAAATGCCCACAATCTTATCGGCAAAACGGATTTTGAATTTCATGAGGCCATCCCCTTCTCCAGGTATTCGGCAATTTCGGCGTCTGAATGTATCTGCTCTCTGGAAAGTTTCAGGAAAATATTCCCGTTCCTGATCATCAGTATGGTATCGGCAAGACTCTTTATTATTCCCACATTATGGCTGACAAAAATGATGGTATGCTTCGCATCCTGTCTCTCCCGTACCAGCCGTACCAGCCGCTGGGAGGCGCTTTCGTCCAGGGATTCGGTCCATTCATCGAGGAAGAGAAGTTCCGGCCTGCAGAGCATGGCCCTGGCAAAGGCGATAAGCTTCTGCTCTCCCATGGAAAGGTTTGAGGGCCGAATTCCCAGTTCCCGCCGGTAACCGGCTTCTTCCGCCACCGCCTTGATCCGTGCTTCCCGTTCGTTTTTTGACATGGAGGGAAAATGGATTCGCAGGGGCAGTTCAAGAATCTGGTAGAGGCTCTGGTTTGCCCAGAGGGCCGAATCCTGAAACACCACGGCGCTTTCCTGCCGGAATACCAGATTCTCTTTCCTGTTCATCAGGTGAATGTCCCTGCCTTTGAAGAGAACCGCGCCTTTGGAGGGGACAAGAAGCCCCGCGGAAAGCTTGAGCACGGTACTCTTGCCTCCCCCGGAAGGGCCTACCAGCGCGGTCGTCTTTCCCGCGGCATAGCGGTGGGAAAAGTCCCTGATCAGTTCCCTGCCCTGGGCATAAAAACCGATGTTGTTCAACTCCAGTATACTTTCAGTCCGGTTTTCTTCATCCGCCATACCCGCTCCTGCCTACGCAACCATGTAATACACAGCCGAAAAAATTATATCCACCAGGATACAGCCCGCAAAGGCGCCTCCTACCGAGTGGAGCCCCGCGACGGGGATCTCGGTGCTGGAACGTTCAACATTAAAACCGTAGTAAACCGCCACCGTAGAGATGATCATCCCGAAGGCGATGCTTTTCACAATGGAAAGCACCACATCGGAAATACTCAGGGCGCCCAGCAGATTGCCAAAATAGATCTCCGGCGCCATGGTATAGAAGAGCTGGGCAACAAGAAAGGAACCGGCCAGGCCGAAGAGGGAAAAATAGATGTTGAGAAGGAAAAGGGAAATGGTTACCCCCAAAAAACGCGGGACGGCCAGGTGTTCGATTGGATCTACGCCCACGGAGATATAGGCTTCCACCTCATGGGAAATCACCATGCCGGCCATCTCGGTGGCAATCGCCGTTGCCGAACGCGCTATGATGATGAAGGCGGTCAAAAGAGGCCCCAGTTCCCGGGTGATAATGATCACGAGTAGCATATAGATATAGCGTTCCTGGGAGATCTGGGAGAGGAAGGGAATACCGATGATATTTACCGCGGCCCCGATTCCCAGGGCCAGCATGGAAGACACGCTGAGAGCTTCAACAAAGGTAAAAAGGATCTGCATGATAAGGATCTTGTAAGAGGCCTGTCCCCGGGAAATAAAAGCCCCCACTCCCTTCAGGATACGGGCAAAAAAACCCAGAGGATAAAAGAAATTGGAGAACAAAAGCTGCGTCTTCATCATTTCCCGTTTATGCCATCATACCACATCGGTATACCTTTTGCCTATTTCCTGGTATACTATAATGGTGGAGCAAGATACTTGCGGCGGGCAGGGCCAGGATACGCTCAAAAAGCGGCTCCAGCAGCAGGAACTTCTATCTGCCATCTCACAAAGCTTTGTTTCCTCGGATGAAATGGGCACACTGATCAACAGCGCCCTGATGATGACCGGTATGTTCATGGGGGCAAGCCGGGTGCTGGCGGGCAGACTGGACGGGAAAACACACCGAATCAACTTTGAATATGAATGGTACAATATTCTTCAGCATACTACCAAAGCCGCCCTGCGTTCCTTTGACTTTGTCAAGGGAGATTTTTCTTACGATACCTATATCACCCGCGGGGATGTCTTTATTGCCTGCGCCGATACCGGCAAAGATCCCACTATAAGCCCCCGCATACTGGAGCGGGGGGCAAAGGCTTTTATTTCCGCGCCTATCTTTGTCTATAACGATTTCTGGGGGCTGCTCACCGTTGACGACTGCCAGAAAAGCCGGGACTGGGATGAAGAGGATATCCAGATCCTCCGCCTTGTTTCCAGCGCCCTGGCAAATCTTGTGGCCCGCTGCCAGGCCGAAGAAGAACTCCGCCGGATGAGTTCCATCGTCAACGCTTCCCCCTACTATATCGCGTGGGAGTCCGTGGAAGGGGAATTCAAGTACCTCAATCAGGGCGCCCAGGATATAACAGGTTACAGCAAGAATGAACTGGTGGAAAGCGGGCCGGGCATCCTCTTTAGCGAAGAGATCTACAAAAGAATAGTGGAACACTATAACAAGATCATTCTGGACACGGGATTCACCGAAGTGAATCTTCCCATCCGCCGCAAGGACGGGGAAGAACGGATGCTTTCCTTTTCCGGTTTTACGACGGACGCAAAAAAGCAGGGTTTTGCCGTTATTGCTCTGGATATTACCGAAAAACTCAAGCTTGAACGGGAACTGATAGCGGCCAAAGAACAGGCGGAACAGTCCAGTCAGGCGAAAACCGATTTTCTGTCCCGGATGAGCCACGAGATGCGCACCCCCCTGAACGCGATCATCGGTATGAGCACCATCGCGGGAAACAGCAAGGATATAGAACGAATCCGGTACTGTCTCTCCAAAGTCAACGACGCGTCGGTACACCTTCTGGGAGTGATCAATGATATCCTGGATATGTCAAAGATCGAGGCGGGAAAATTTGAGCTTTCCTGTGCGGAATTTGACTTTGAACGGATGCTTAGAAAGTTAAGCGCGGTCATGGAATTCAAATTCAATGAAAAGAAACAGAATTTTGTGGTGAGGATTGACCGGGAAGTTCCGATGAGGATCATTGGGGACGAGCAGCGGATTTCCCAGATACTCACCAACCTGATAGCAAATGCGGTCAAATTCACCCCGGAAGAGGGAGCCATAACTCTCAAAATCAAGCGCATTGCCGCGGAAGGGGCACGGCATACTCTGCGTTTTGATGTTATTGATACGGGCATCGGCATCTCCGAAGAACAGAAAGGCCGGCTTTTTAATCTCTTTGAACAGGCGGACGGAACCATTGCCCGCAGGTACGGCGGAACGGGGCTCGGCCTGGCTATTTCCAAACGTTTTGTTGAACTCATGGAAGGCCGGATCTGGGTGGAAAGTGAACCGGGCAAAGGTTCCGATTTTATCTTTGAGATCGTGGTAAAGGAAGGGAAGCGGTTTCATCTGCCGCGCGTGACCGGCAAGTGGGAAGAACTCCGTATCCTCGTGGTGGACGACTCTCCGGATGTGCTGGAATACTTCAGGGAATATGCCGATTACATGAAGATCCACTGCGAAACCGCGGGTGACGGGGATGAAGCGCTAAAACTCATGGAGACGGCCGGAGAGACTCCCTATGACATTGTCTTTACCGACTGGCGTATGCCCAAAATGAACGGGATTGAACTTGCCAGGGAGATAAAAAGCAGATACGGGAACCAGGTAGTGGTGATTCTTATCTCCGCGAGCGAATGGTCTACCATCACCGATGATGCCGAAAAATCGGGGGTGGACGGCTTTATACCAAAGCCCCTCTTCTACAGTTCCCTGACGGATTGCATCAATAACCGGCTGTCCCGCGTCAAAACGGAAATCCCGAAACCTGAATCGGACAATAACGAAAACATTTTTGAAGGCAAAAACGTCCTCCTTGCGGAAGATGTGGAGATAAACCGGGAGATTATTTATTCCCTGCTGGAAGATACCGGAATACAGATAGAGGCCGCGGAAAACGGCAGGGTAGCTTTCGAGAAATTCAAGGAGAATCCGGAACATTACGGACTCATCCTGATGGATATACACATGCCGGAGATGGACGGCTACGAGGCTACCCGGAAGATTCGGGGACTCTCCTGTCCACAGGCAAAGTCCGTTCCCATCATGGCCATGACCGCCAATGTCTTCAAGGAAGATGTGGAACGGTGTCTGGCCGCCGGGATGAACGATCATCTGGGGAAACCGGTTGACGCGGAAGAACTGGTAAGACGTCTAAAAAAATACCTGCTCTAAATTGTGTCTGTCCATAAAGTCGGTTACTTTATGGACAGACCTTGCATTTGCATACGCAAATGCGGTTTATAAGGTAGTCTGTCTATAATGTGTCTACATTATAGACAGACACTAAATATGGCCGCGAAGAACGTCAATCTGGCACCGGACTTCCACGGGGGCAGGGCCTCCGGGGAGACCGCGGGCCCTGACGCAGTTTATGGGCTCCAGCGCCTTGTAGATATCATTCTCAAAGAGAGCGGAACAGTCTTTAAGCTGTTCAAGGCTCCGGTCTCCAATACGTTTCTGTCCCGCTTCTATGCAATCCCTCACGATACGGGCGGCGGTTTCATGAGCCTTGCGGAACGGCATGCCTTTGCGTACCAGGTACTCGGCGGCGTCGGTGGCCTCAAGGAAACCTCCGATACAGGCGGCCGCCATTCTTGTGACATTGAAGCGGGCGCTCCCCATCATCCCCCGGAACATGCGCAGGCAGTTCCTTACCGTGTCAAGGCTGTCGAAAAGGGCTTCCTTGTCCTCCTGCAGATCCTTGTCATAGGCATAGGGGAGACCCTTGAGCAGGCTGAGCAGGGTCATAAGGTTACCGGCGGTTCTGGCCTGTTTGCCGCGGATCAATTCGGCAAAATCGGGATTCTTCTTCTGGGGCATGATCGAAGAACCCGTGCTCCAGCTTTCCGCCAAATCGATAAAACCGAATTCCTCGCTGGCCCAGATGACAATATCCTCGCAGAAACGGGAAAGATGAGTGGCGATGATTGCACAGTCCGCGGCCAGCTCTATGGCAAAATCCCTGTCCGCCACACTGTCCATGGAGTTGAGCGTAGGCCGGGCAAAACCAAGGGAGCGGGCCGTCTCCTCCCTGTCCAGGGGGAGAGTCGAACCGGCCAGGGCGCCCGAACCCAGAGGGCACTCATCCAGGCGTTTGCGGGCATCGGTAAGGCGGGAAGAATCCCGTTCAAGACCCGAAGCCCAGGCGCAGATCCAGTGCCCCAGAGTTACAGGCTGGGCCCGCTGCAGGTGGGTGTAGCCGGGCATCACCGTTTCCGTGTGGGCTTCCGCCAGATTCAGCAGAACCCGCAGCGTTTCCGCAATTTCATCCCGGATCAACGCAAGGGCCCGTTTGAGGTACAGGCGGAAGTCCAGGGCCACCTGATCGTTCCGGCTCCTCCCGGCATGAACCATGCGGCCGGCATCTCCCAGACGCCGTGTAAGCAGGGCTTCGATAAAAGAATGAATGTCCTCGGCTTCCCCGTCTACATCAAGTTTACCGGCGGCCAGTTCCTCCGCGATGCGGGCCAGTTCCCCGTCCAGAAGCCCGGCGGTTTCGGCGGGGATGATCCCCTGCTTCCCAAGCATCATTACATGGCTCCTGCTCCCCGCAATGTCGTCAAAAACAAGCCGCCGGTCTACCCGTATCGAGGCCTGGAACGCAAAGGCTTCCGCTTCAGGCTTTTCGGCCAAACGTCCCGCCCAGAGCACGGAGGATTCCCGGGAGGGCGCGGCGGAGGACGAAGATTCATTCACTGTTTTATCCGTTTCCATTCTATTTACTATTCTTTCCCGGCCGGCCGCGTTTTTTCTTCCCTTCGGCCCCGGCAGTCTTTGATGCGGCCTTTGACCCGGCGGATTTCTTTCCGGCCATGAGAGCGCGTACCAGGGTGGGCAGCCCATAGAGTCTGATAAAGCCGCGGGCATCGGCATGGTCGTAGAGTTCGCCGGTGGTAAAGCTGGCGATGCTGGCGTTGTAGAGGGAATACGGGCTCTCCGCACCCGCGGAACTGATTGAGCCCTTGTAGAGTTTTACCCGTACCTTCCCGCTCACGGTTTTCTGGGTTTCCTCGACGAAGGCGGAGAGGGCTTCCCGGATCGGGCTGAACCAGAGGCCGCCGTAAATTATCTCTCCCATTTTCTGGCCTACAAGCTGTTTGAAGGCATAGCTCTGCCGGTCAAGGCAGATGTGCTCCAGTTCCTGATGCGCATAGTACAGGATGCTGCCTCCGGGGGTTTCGTAGACTCCGCGGCTCTTCATACCCACCACCCGGTTTTCCACGAGGTCCGCGATGCCGACGCCGTGAGCGCCGCCTGTTTTATTGAGGCGCAGTATCAGGCTTACGCCGTCCATCCTGACGCCGTTCAGCGCGACGGGAATGCCTTTTTCAAATTCGATCTCCACATACTCCGCCTTGTTGGGGGCCTTCTCGGGAGGGACGGACATCTTGAGCATGTTACCCAGATCCGGTTCGATTGAAGGATCCTCAAGCTCAAGACCCTCGTGGCTTATGTGCCAGAGATTATCGTCCCTGCTGTAGGACTGTTTCTTCTTCATGGGCACGGCTATGTGGCGTTTTTGAAGGTACTCAATTTCCTCTTCCCGGCTTTTTATGTCCCAGGTGCGCCAGGGCGCGATGATTTCCAAATCCGGCGCAAAGGCCATGATCCCCAGGTCAAAGCGCACCTGATCGTTTCCCTTGCCGGTGGCGCCGTGGGCTATGGCACAGGCCTTTTCCCTGCGGGCATATTCCACCAGCACCTTTGCGATGAGAGGCCGTGCGGTGGAGGTACCCAGAAGGTACTTGTCTTCGTAAACGGCGCCAGCCTTGAGCGCGGGCCACACATAGTTTTCCACATACTCACGTTTTACATCCGCCACATAACAGGCGGCAGCTCCTGTATCCAGGGCCCTCTGCCTGATATTTTCCCAGTCCGCCTCCTGACCCACATCAACACAGACGGCGACAATATCGCTGTCATGGTTTTCCCTGAGCCAGGGGATGAGCACCGTGGTGTCGAGCCCTCCCGAATAAGCCAATACAATCTTCTTCTTCATGTCTTCTCTCCTTTCCTTATAAATTTATTCAGCACCGCGTCGAGACTTTCCAGATCTATGGGCTTGGAAATAAAACCCGTAAAACCGTTGGAAAGAAACAGTTCTTCGTTACCGGCCATGGCATTGGCGGTAAGTGCGATGATGGGCACTTTTTTTGCGTAAGCGGTATCAATTTCGCTGCGGATGCGGCGGGCAGCCTCTATCCCGTCCATCCCCGGCATCATGTGATCCATAAAAATAAGGTCATACTTCTGAATACCGTTTTCCCCCTCACCGATACCGCGTACCTTTTCGACGGCCTCTTTCCCGGATTGAACACATTCCACCGTAAGGTCATAGGGTTCCATGATGCCCGAGGCCACATCCAGATTCAGTTCAACATCATCCACAACAAGCACCTTGCCGTAGGACATTTTGGTTCGCACAATATCCATGTCCGCCTCGGCCCTGGTACTGCGGAAGTTCCCGCACTCCAGCGCCTGTGCGGTTTCTTTTCCGAGGGGATTGGGTTCCGCGATTTCCTGACGAACAGTAAGACTAAAGGCGCTGCCTTTCCCGAATTCACTTTCAACAGAGATACTGCCGTTCATCAAACGCACCAGATTCCTGGTAATGGAAAGGCCCAGGCCGGTACCTTCGACATAACGGTTCTCCCGGATATTCATCTGGCTGTACTCGGCAAAAAGCCTGGGGATATCCTCTTCCCGTATCCCCTGTCCCGTATCGGAAACCCTGCAGCACATATCGCAGAGAGCCTCTTTTCCTCCCGAATCAAGGATCTTCCAGGAAATCTCCAGCTTCACTTCCCCTATCCTGGTATACTTAATCGCGTTGGAAAGAAGATTGTTCAGAATCTGCTTCACTCTCAGTTCATCGCCCTTCAGTTTCCGGGGGATGCTTTCCTCCACGGACAGTATCAGCTTTATCGGCTTTAATCCGATACGAACCCTGTTTACCTGGATTGTGGTATTGATCATCTGGGCGACATCGTAGACCACGGGAACAAGTTCAAAACCGCCCGATTCGATCTTTGAAATATCGAGAATATCATTGATTATGCCGAGAAGATCGCTGCCGGAATTGTAAATTTTCTTTATGTCATTTACCGTCTCTTCGGGAAGTTTTTTGTTTTGAAGCTGAATACTTGACAGGCCGATGATGGCGTTGAGGGGGGTGCGGATCTCGTGGCTCATGGTAGCCAGGAAGGCGCTTTTGGCCCTGGAGGCGGATTCGGCAAGAATGCGCAGCTCTTCCTGTTTTTTAAGCATGGTACGGTACGGGCTGACATCGGTAAAGGTAAAGATATTGCCGGTAAGCTGCCGGCCCGAATGTACCATCTGTCTCTTTATGGTAAAGGTTCTGTCGTTTCCCTGCCTGTCTTTCATGGTAATCTCTATACCCTGGGGAGACATGTTCCAGAGAGCCCCCTTCTTTTCAAAATATGAAAGAAAATATTCCATCGGCGTCCGCTGCGGCTCAATAACAGCGTCATAAAACCAGGAGGAAAAAACAGTGTTACAGTCGGAAATGATCCCTCTAAGATCGACTATCAGTACGGCATCCTTGTACGACTGGAAAATATCCAGAAGGGCCGCGGTCTTGAAATTGAGGAGCCGGGAACGGTATACCAAAGTTGCCATCAGCACGAACACCGCAAAGAAGGTATAGGGAGCAATATCCTGCGTCATGCTGAGGATATGAAGGGTAAAAAATACGTTTACCAGTACCCCCGTCAGGGCGATAAGGCCAAATGCGATGATGAACCAAAGCTGAGGTTTCCTTACCACGATGAACCGTACAAGAAAAAAAATCCCCAGAAGGACGGGGGCATAGGCAAGAGCCGAGTGCAGGGGAAAGAGGGGGCCGTATTCGGGCAGGGGGAATCCGTCCCGCGCAAAGACAAGCCTGTGGAAGTGATTGGTAAAAAGAAGGGTAATGTCAAAAAAAAGAATAAGGCCGATGACTCTTGACACAAAAGGCTTTTCGATAAACTCAAAACCGTTAAGGCTCATCACAAAACAGAAGAACAGCCAGGGGCAGGCCACCAGCGCCACGGAACGCAGCGCATAGAGATAGCCGTAGGCCCCGGGCCGGGCGATCGTGGCGATTGAATCGAAGATCAGCCAGTAACAGATTCCCACTCCCATCATGATCAGTATTTTTACCTGGAAGGTATGCTTGTCCGCAAACCAGAGCAGGCCCGTCACATAGAGACTGACGGTAAAACAGCTCATGGTAACGGAAAACAGAAACAGCTCAACGCCCATGATACGCTCTGTGCTTCATGATTCAGCCTGCTTCAAAAGAGATTTAAGAATCTCAAGTCCCTCTTCGATTTCGGCATCGCTTGCCGTGTAGGGCGGAAGAAACCGGAGGGTATTGGGGCCGGCGCCCAGAAAGAGCAGGCCCGGTTTCCCGTTTCCCGCGGCGGCAATTCCCGCTTCCAGAACCGGCCAGGCTTCGCCCTCAATATCACAGGCGATCATGAGTCCCATGCCTCGCACTTCTTTAACAGCGGGATGTTTCCAGCCCCTGACGGTATCCATGAACTTGTTTCCCTTCCGCGTGATCTCCGCAAGAAAAGCCGGCCGATTCACCGTATCGAGCACCACGCATCCCGCCGCGGCGGCAAGGGGATTCCCCCCGAAGGTGGAACCGTGATCCCCCGGGCCCAGCACATCCTGAGCCTTCTCTCCGGCCAGCAC
>JAISCR010000127.1 GCA_031265435.1 Treponema sp. | reverse complement strand
GTTGCCTTACTGCCCTCCGCCACAGTCTGGGCTTCCGGGGCGGCGCTTCCGCCGTTGGTATCAAAGGTGACGGTGTACGTAACCGTACTCCATTTGGCATAGAGGGTAATATCCGCCGTTACCGTGTCCGTAGCAAAGTTCCACTGGTTGACCATCTCCATTTCCCTGAACCATCCGCCGAAGATATAGCCCGCTTTCGTTGGGGCCGCAGGCTCTGTTGCCTTACTGCCCTCCACCACAGTCTGGGCTTCCGGGGCGGCGCTTCCGCCGTTGGTATCAAAGGTGACGGTGTAGTAGGTGTCCGGTACAGGAACCCTCCGCATGGGTATCCGCACCTCGTTCCTCCCCGGCTTCACCGTTACGGTAATAGAACCCGTGCCGATAAGTACGTTCCCGGCATTATACGCTTTCGCGTCCAGATGCCATTCCCCCAGCGCCACCTCCTGGTAAAACCTTTGCTCCGGACCAAGGGAAAGGGTAATCTTTTGTTCCTTGGGCCCGGTCAATACCACGTCGTAACGCTCCAAATCGGCGGGAGCCGCGGCCCGGTTCCCGTTTTCCCCAAAAGCGATGGCAAGGTTCCCTCCTCCCACAGGCTCATTTGGCCCCAGCAAAAAATCACAGCCGCCTATCAGCAGCGCCGCCGCTATCCCGCCAAGTATCGTTACATATAACCCTTTTTTCATTTTCCACCTCCTTGGGCGTTACCTAAAGAAAAATTTTTAACCGCCAAGTCGAATAAGTCGAAAAAGGAACAGAAAAAACCGTTTTCTCTTAAAAACTTCTTCGACTTCCTCGACCTCGCGGTAAAATATTCTGGAGTCACCTTTTCACCCTTAACCCTCCACCCTTTTCCAGATTGCTGTCGATAAACGAGAAGTCCGGCGAGGATTCCTGCGCACAGAGCGCCAAAGAGGAAGGCAGCACGAGGAGGGCAAAAACGGCGGATAAGAGGAAGGAGGCCTCATACAAGGGAGACCTCCGGCGGGTTTTACTTAGGGGGGGGGGGGGATGATAGCCAAGCGACATTTAGCGCGGGACAGGAGAAGAAGACACTCAGGACGCGCCATACCGCCCACCGTCAGGAAGAGTGGTTTTCTCCATGACAGGCCTTCCTGATTTTCGTACAGCTCTGCCACGAAAAATACCCCTTTCAACCAGCCATAAACATACTTATGATAACTATTGTTTTACAATTCCATAGATTCGCCAAAATGTCAACGGCGCGCATTGCCCAATAATTTTTCCGGCCGAAAAGAGGCGCCCTTTACTGTTCCCCTTTCAGGTAGACGCGCAGTTTTGCCATAAACTCCTGTATATCCAGAGGCTTACCCACATGATCGTTCATCCCCGCGTTGAGGCATTTTTCTACATCCTCCCGGAAGACATTTGCGGTCATGGCGATAATCGGGACAGGCTTGTGGGCTTCCTCCGGAGAAACCGTTTGCGCAAAGTACTCTTTTTCAAACTGCCTGATCCGCCGGGTGGCTTCGTAGCCGTCCATTTCGGGCATCTGAACATCCATAAAGATCAGATCGTAGGCTTCGGGGGTTTTGGTATACAGGTTAAACGCTTCCGCCCCGTTTTCTGCGCTTGTAATCTCAAGGCCTGTTGGCTCCAGGAGGGAGATGACGATTTCCCGGTTAATTTCCACGTCCTCGGCCAAGAGAATCCGATAGTTTTCAAAATGATCCTGTTTCTCTTCTCCTTCCTGTTTTGCAACAAGCGCCTCCCTGCCGAGACACTGATTGATAACATCCACAATAGCGGAAGAAAACAGGGGTTTGGGAAGGAATTTGTCTACACCCGCCTCCCGGGCTTCCTTTTCGATGGAAGCCCACTCGGCAGTTGAAATCATAATCACCACCGATTTAGTATGCCGGTCTTCTTTTATCCTGCTGGAAAGCTCTATGCCGTTCATGCCGGGCATCTTCCAGTCAACAAAGTAGATATCGAAAGGCCTGTCTTCTTTGATAAGCCGCAGCGCCTCTTCGGCACCGCCTGCCACACTGCAGGAAAAGCCCAATCTGGAGGCGAGTTCTTCAAAATACAGCCTGATATCCTCCGAATCGTCCACCACCAGTACCCGGAGATTCTTCCAGTTGACGCCCGGCGCAAGCATGCTGTCCTGTTCCGTATGGGCCGCTATTTCGAGCCGTATGGTAAAGAAGAAGGTGGCGCCCTTGCCCAATTCAGATCTGACGCCGATATTTCCTCCCATCATCTCCACGATCTGTTTGGAGATGACAAGACCCAGTCCCGTACCGCCGAATTTACGGGAGGTACTCGAATCGGCCTGCTCAAAGGAAGCGAAGAGCCGTTTCTGCTGATCCTCGCTGATACCGATACCTGAATCACTTACCTCTATGGCAAGGACACAATATTGACCTTCAATGGCTTCCAGCCTGGCCTTAAGCCGGACAATACCCTGTTCCGGGGTAAACTTGGCGGCATTGGAGAGAAGGTTCGTTATAACCTGGGTCAAACGCTGATCGTCGCCCACGAGGAAAGGGGGAATTTTATGATCCAGATAAACTTCAAAATTCTGTCTCTTCTCGTCAATGCGGAAATTATTGACATTCACCACCTTCTGCAGCATCTTTTCAAAATTAAATTCTATGGGAGAAAGGACAAATTTGTTTGCCTCTATCTTGGACATATCGAGAATATCGTTAATCACCCCCAAAAGGTGGGTAGAAGCGTCGGTTATCTTCCTGAGGCAATAGTCTTTTCTTTCAAGGTCTGCCGAAGGATTCCGGGCGATGGCGGTCATGCCGATGATCGCATTCATCGGGGTGCGTATCTCGTGGCTCATATTGGCAAGGAAATCACTTTTTGCCTTGCTGGCCCTTTCCGCTTCTATCCTGGCGGCATCCCGTTCCTGTTCCCGCAGATCCCGGGCGACAGCCCCGGCAATAACGCTGGCAAGGAGGCTGACCAGGCTGCGATCGCTCTCCGTCCAGGCTCTGGGCCGCAGGCATTCTTCAACACTGAGTATGGCCCAGCGTTTTCCGTCCACATAGAGAGGAACCCAGATAAAGGCTTTAACACCGATTTTACCCAGAATACTGTATTTTTCGATCCTGGCGGCATCGGCAACATAGAGGGTAGGTATCAGCTCATCCTGGGGTTTTACCGCGGGAAAACTGGTCTCTATCAATTCATTGAAGCCGGCGATTTCCGGAAAGGTAATAATTTTTCCCCCGGCACACCAGAAGTATTCAGGCCGCGAAACCCGGGAATTCTTTTCCGGCCTGCCCACGAGGACCCGGGTAACATGGAGGAATTGCCCCGCCGTTTCGAGCGCGCCGGTAATGAGGCAGGCAATGTCCTCCGTGGAAATAAAGCTCTGGGCCAGGCGGGACATGAGTTCCTGCTGCTTGAGCCGGTGGGAAAAAACATCCTCTTTGCGTTTATAGATGAAGAAACTCAGGAGCCCGGAAGCGATGATAAACGCCATGGATCCGAGAAGCATCACCGCCAGGATCCTGAAACGCCGTCCTGAATCCAGTATCTGTTCATCGGAAATATCGACACCGGCGACCGCAACGACAACCCCGGCCTGGTTTGTTATGGGCGCATAGGCTGTAAGCAGCCCCGAATAGCCTTCTTCATAGATGCCGGGAACCGAAACAACCGCCATCCCCGATTCAATGGCCTCCCTGACCTCCGCGGGCATGGGGGAAAGAGGGCTTTTCAGACTGAGGGAACGATCCGAAATTTCGTTATCCACGATGAACTGAATCCTGCCGCCCTCCACAGGACGTAAAATATACGCATAGAGAACATGAGCTTCCCCGGCAAAGCGGATAATCCTGGCTTTGATTCTGCCATAGAAGGCCCTTTCAACATCATAGGGCGATTGAAGCCGCTCAAGTTCGTCAATAGTAACCAGCCCTGCCGCGGCACGGCTGTTGGCAAGGAGGCGTTCGGATATGTTTTCCCGGAAGACGGTAGAGGAAGTTTCTATCGTGACGCTGGTGTATATGGTTATAACCAGCGCCATGAAGGCGGCCACCGAAAAGAGGATAACCGATAAATTTCCGTATAAGGCCTTTTTTATGCCGGCTGACTTCATGTCTGAAAGAGAAGCTTCCGGCAAACCCCGGCTTTCCGTCCCGGCGGAGTGTCCCGGCATAGCGCTCATTCAACCAAACAGGGCAATCGGTACAAAGGTGTCGGTCTTCAATGCGGCTCCACCCACAAGGGCGCCGTCTATATTTTCTTTTGCCATAAGCTGGGCGGCGTTATCGGGCTTCACCGACCCGCCGTACTGGATAATGATCTTTTCCGCGGCGTCCGCGCCGTATAGTTTACCGACAAACTTCCTCACAAAGGCATGAATCGCGTCGGCGTCTTCCGGTGTGGCGGTTTTGCCGGTACCAATGGCCCATACAGGCTCATACGCGATGACAATATTTGCCAGTTCCGCCGCGGGAACGCCTTCAAGACCCTTTACCACCTGGGTTTCGCACACCTGTTCAGCCTTGCCGGCTTCCCGCTCTTCAAGCAGCTCCCCGACGCAGAGGATCACCTCAAGGCCGTGTTTCAGGGCAAGCTTCAGCTTTTTGTTGATCAGGGCGTCATCTTCTTTGTAGTTATGCCGCCGCTCACTGTGGCCGAGGATCACCGTCTGGACACCCAGATCCTTGAGCTGAAGCACGGAAACTTCCCCGGTATGGGCGCCCTGTTCCTCACAGGCCATGTTCTGGGCTCCCAGACGGATATTACTGCCTTTAACAATAGGCGCCACGGTTTCGATCAGCGTAAAACTTGGGGCAACCAGGTACCTGTGTTTCCCGTCCTTCAACTGAGAAACCAAGGCTTTTGCCAATTCCGCCGCCTCGGCCCTGGTTTTGTGCATCTTCCAGTTTCCCGCTATATAATAAGTCCGGCTCATATATGCTCCTTGTGATATAAATGTAGACATTGGATAGACACTAAATATTCAAGTCCTTAGTGTTCGTACACGATTGTAACAGTGGATACATGAAGAATTTTATAAACCGCGAAGTCAAAGAAGTCGAATAAGTTTTTTAAGAGATCCCCTCTTTCTCTTTCCTTCTTCGACTTTTTCGACCTTGCGGTAAAATATTCTTCTTCCGGTCTTGAGCCCACTACCCACAGTTTGAAAGATGTCAATATACTAGCCTCTGCAGACTTCGATACCGGGGAGTTTTTTACCTTCCAGGAGTTCGAGTGAAGCGCCGCCGCCGGTGGAAACATGGCTCATCTTTGAAGCAAGGTTGAACTTGTTCACCGCGGCCACGGAATCGCCGCCACCGACAACGGTGATAACACCCCTGCCGGTAGCGTCCGCCACGAGCTTTGCCACTTCTTCGGTTCCCCGGGCAAAGGCATCAAACTCGAAGACCCCTACCGGGCCGTTCCATACGATGGTTTTGGCTTTGGCAAGGACTTCTCTGTATTTTTCCACGGTTTTGGGCCCTACATCGAGACCCATCAGGTTATCGGGAAGATCCCGGCTGTCCACGGGAACCGGTCTAGCCGCCGCGTCAAAGGTTTCCGCGGCAATCTGATCCACGGGAAGGACGATCTCGGCTCCCGCCTTTTTTGCCGCTTCGAGTATGCTCTTTGCCGTATCAAGCTGGTCATCTTCAACCAGGGATTTACCGGTCTTGTGGCCCTGAGCCTTGAGAAAGGTATAGGCCATGCCGCCGCCTATCACCAGCGCGTCTGCGTTTTTGAGCAGGCTTTCCAGTACGGCAATCTTGCTGGACACCTTTGCGCCGCCGATGATCGCCATAAGAGGCTTTGCGGGACTTGTGACAATGGGTTCCAGGAACTGTACTTCCTTCTCCATGAGGAAACCCGCCACGGAAACAGGAACAAACTTGGCAATAGAGGCGGTGGAGGCGTGATCCCGGTGGGCTGTACCAAAGGCGTCGTTTACAAAGATCTCGCCATAACCGGCCAGTTCTTTGGCGAGCTTGTCCCGGTCGGCCTGTTCCTTGCTGGTCTCTTCCTTGTGGAAGCGTGTATTCTCCAGCATGATGATTGTCCCGGCGCTCTGGCCCTCGATGAAGGCCTTCTTGCCGTAACAGCCGTCTTCCCCGGCAAAAACCACGGGTTTCCCCAGTTTTTTGGCAAGGTATTCGGCCACGGGCTTCATCCGGTGCTTCCCGGCGATATACTTGTCCATATCAAAGGATTTACCGTCTTTTTCGGCCTTCTCCGCTGCCTTCTTGGAATCCTTTGAAGGGTCCCCCAGATGGCTCATCAGGGTAAGCGTCTTTACTCCCTGATCCAGAATGTACTGAATGGTGGGAATGGCCGCGGTAATCCGGGTATCGTCCTGCACTACCCCATCCTTCATAGGCACATTGAAGTCCACCCGCATGATGACCGATTTACCCTTGAGATCCACGGATTTTACTGTCTTTATTGCCATTTGGACTGTTCCTTACTTCTTTCCGTCGATGTACTTGAGGAGGTCTACAACCTTGTTGGAATAGCCCCACTCGTTATCATACCAGGACACGACTTTGAAGAAGCGCTTCTCGCCGGGCAGGTTGTTCTGCAGGGTGGCAAGGCTGTCGAAGATTGAGGTATTGGTGTTGTGAACGATGTCTGTGGAAACAATCTCGTCCTCCTGATACTCCAGAATACCCTTAAGATAGGTCTCTGAGGCCTTCTTCATGGCCGCCGCGATTTCCTCGATTGAGGTATCCTTTGTCGCGCGGAAGGTAAGGTCAACGACAGAACCGGTGGGAGTGGGTACCCGGAAGCTCATGCCGGTGAGCTTGCCCTTGGTTTCGGGCAATACTTCGCCTACAGCCTTGGCGGCTCCCGTGGTGGAGGGGATGATGTTGATAGCCGCGGCCCGGCCGCCCCGCCAGTCCTTCTTGGAAGGGCCGTCTACGGTTTTCTGGGTGGCGGTATAGGAGTGAATCGTGGTCATAAGACCGGTTTCGATGCCGAAGCCTTCCTTGAGGAGCACATAGACCACCGGCGCGAGGCAGTTGGTGGTGCAGCTTGCGTTGGAAATGACATGATCGTTTTTGGGATCGTATTTCTCGTTGTTTACGCCCATAACAAAGGTGGGGATCTTCTTCTCCTTGCCCTTTGCGGGAGCGGAAATGATTACCTTTTTGGCCCCCGCTTCCAGGTGGCCGAACGCGTTATCGCCGGTAAAGAGGCCCGTGGATTCGATCACATATTCAACCCCGAGCTTGCCCCAGGGAAGGTTTTTCAGTTCTTTTTCGGCCATGACGCACTGAATTTCGTGGCCGTTTATCACCAGAATGTCGTCTTCGGCGGCGCCGGAACTCTTTTTGGTGGAAATGGTGGCCTGCATCCGGCCCTGGGTTGAATCATATTTGAGCTGATAGGCGAAA
Source organism: Treponema sp. (assembly GCA_031265435.1). Lineage (GTDB taxonomy): Bacteria > Spirochaetota > Spirochaetia > Treponematales > Breznakiellaceae > JAIRNJ01. Next base: position 3,752 of record JAISCR010000127.1, on the reverse strand, counting down.
TACTTGGCGTCGGTAGTAATATCGGTAACCGCCACCACATCAATCTTGTCTTTGCCCAAAAGTCCCTGACCTACAAGGGACTGAAACACGAGACGCCCGATACGGCCAAAACCGTTTATCGCAATTTTCATAAGAACCTCCGTACAATGGTAAATTATAAATCAAGACTAGTAAAAAACAGGGAAAATTGCAATAGGGATAAGATTTTTCTTTCGTGTGAACCTTACAAAACTTACGATTGCCTACACCCCGCAGCTTGAGGGAGCGGGGATGATGGCCTGCAGATACTTGCGCCGGGAATTTACCAGAGATTCCAGTTCGCTGAACATGGTCTTGTCCACCCCGGCGGCAATGGGGAAAATGTAGCGTACCGTTTCTTCGGTGTAGCGGCCGATAAAATCGTAGTTCACGACAAAGCCCAGGGAAATCATGTTACTGATTCTGTCGGCAACCTTGAGAATTCTGGCATTCCGGGAACCTGTTTCGTAAATACGGGTCAAAAATTCGGGTTTGGTCTCATCGGGATTACGGGTTACTTCCAGTACCAGATCGTAGACCTGATGGCTCTCGTAATCGATGTTGAGCAGGGTATTATGGTTAAAGCCGGGAATGTCCTCGAGTACGTCATGGACAATGGCGGCCTTGAGCAGCACGGGATCAATGTAACCGTAGTCGACAAGGATCGCCATGGTATCAAGCTGGTGGCGGAACATATTGCCCCCGCCTTCCCGCGTCTTTCCGATAAGCACTGTGGCAAGCTGTATGTAGGGAGCAAGGTGGGTTCCTTTAAGCTGCAGCATTTCTTCGGTGGTCATGAATCCTCCTCAATCCCTTCAGCCTAAGCCATGTCCCGGATGTAAGACTCAAGTTTCCCGGTACGTCTACAGCTTTCGGCCAGCTTGATTTTTTCCGCTTCCACCAGTCCGGGAGGAGCGTTTTTCAGGAAATTTTCATTTGCGAGTTTTGCCTCAAGAGAGGCGATAAATTTTCTGTCTTTTTCAAGTTCCCGGCTGAATTTCTGCCTGAGAGAGGCAATATCCACGGCCCCGGCAATGAAGACAAAGGCTTCAAAACCCGCGCCCGCAAGAGCTATGGCGCCCTTTGCGGCGGATCCGCCGGTTTCCGGAGGGGAAGCCTCATCCGCCCGCGTGTGCCCGGTGGAGGATTCGACGATTTCCAGTTCACCGAGGCCCGCCAGAAGCCTTACCAGGGCCGCGTTTTCCCTGAGCGCGGCGGCTCCGCCTCTCTCCGCCTTTACCAGCACGCGGATCCTCTTGTCGGGGGTAAGGGTACACTCACTGCGGAGTGTACGAACGGCGGTTACCAGTTCCTGGAGAAAGCGGAAGTTTTCCTCCGCTTCGGGATCCGCCCTTTCATCGCTATACGAAGGATAGGGGGCAAGGATAAGCTGCTGTCCTTCGGAAACATTCGGAAGCTTACCGTAGATCTCTTCGGTAACAAAAGGAATGAGGGGATGGAGAAGCCTGAGGGATTCCGCCAATACATCCAGCAGCACCGTTACCGCCCGGTCTTTTTCATTGTCATCGCCTTCTCTTGTGGAAAGCTTCGAAGCTTCGACATACCAGTCGCAGAAATCGTTCCAGAAGTATTCATAGGCTGCCAGGGCCGCGTCGTTGCAACGGTATGCGAGGAAGGCTTCTTCCATAGTTTTTGCGGCGCTGTTGAGCCGGGAGTAGATCCATTTATCCGCGGGAAGCAGGACAGGATTACCGACGAGGCGGCGGCCTTCCAGGTTCATGAGGATATAGCGGCCGGCGTTCCAGACCTTGTTGGCAAATTTGGAACCCATTTTGAAAGATTCCCTGTCCACAGGGAGATCCTGTCCCTGGGCGCACATAAAGGCCAGCGTAAACTTGAGGGCGTCGGCTCCGACTTCGTCCACCAGTTCCAGAGGATCGATGCCGTTCCCCAGACTCTTGCTCATCTTGCGGCCCTGCTTGTCCCGGATAAGACCGTGAATATAGATGTCCCGGAAGGGCGCCTTGCCGGTAAACTCAAGACCCGCCATGATCATCCGGCTCACCCAGAAGAAGATGATGTCATAGGCGGTTACCAACGCCGTGGTCGGATAGAAGGTTCTGTAATCGGACGTTTTGCAGGATTCATTTTCCCAGCCCAGGGCGCTGAAAGGCCAGAGCCAGCTTGAAAACCAGGTATCCAGTACATCGGGATCCTGTTCGATGTTTTTTGAACCGCAGTGGGGACAGGAGGCAGGATCGCTGCGGGCTACGGAAGTCTTGCCGCAGTCAGGACAGTACCACGCGGGAATTCTGTGGCCCCACCAGAGCTGGCGGCTCACGCACCAGTCGCGGATGTTCTCAAGCCAGTGCTCGTAGGTGTTCTCCCATTTTTTGGGATAGAAGACAAGTTCGCCCCGCCGCCAGCTTGCAAGGGCCTTTTCCGCGAGGGGCTTCATCCTGACAAACCACTGCTCGGAAAGGTAAGGCTCTATCACCGTATGACAGCGGTAACAGTGCCCCACCGCGTGAGTAATGTCTGTTTCTTTAATATAGAAACCGCCGGCCTTGAGATCTTCAAGCACGATCTTCCGGGCTTCCTGTACCTTGAGGCCCCGGTACTTTTCGGGCACCTCGTCATTGAGACGGCCGTCCGGCCTGAGTATATTGATAAGCGGAAGATTGTGCCGCTTTGCCAATTCCCAGTCGTTGGGATCGTGGGCAGGGGTTATCTTCACTACTCCGGTACCGAATTCCCTGTCTACATAGGTGTCGGACACCACGGGAATATCCCTGTCCGCAAGGGGGAGGCGCACGGATTTTCCAATGACATGAGCATAGCGGGGATCTTCCGGGTGAACCGCCACGGCAGTATCCCCCAGCAGGGTTTCCGGCCTGGTAGTCGCAAGCTCCAGCCACTCTCCCCCTCCCCCGGTAACAGGGTAACGCAGATGGTACATCTTCCCGGCAATCTCCTCGTGCTCAACCTCGTCATCGGCCAGGGCGGTACCGCAGCTGGTACACCAGTTCACCAGATAGTTCCCCTTGTAGAGCAGATCCCGTTCGTAAAGCGTAACAAAAACTTCCCGCACAGCCCTGGAGAGGCCCTCGTCAAGGGTAAAACGCTCCCGTTTCCAGTCCACGCTGACCCCCATACGGGCCATCTGCTTTGAGATTATAGTGTGGTGTTCATTTTTGACTTTCCAGGTTTCTTCAACAAACTTTTCCCGCCCCAGGCTGTGGCGGCTCTTTCCCTGACTGTGAAGCCGTTTTTCCACCACATTCTGGGTCGCGATTCCGGCATGATCGGTACCGGGCACCCAGAGAGCGGCCTCTCCCTTCATCCGGTGGTAGCGGATTACAATGTCCTGCAGGGTCATAGTGAGGGCGTGACCCAAGTGAAGCACCCCGGTAACATTGGGGGGCGGAATTACGATGACGTAGGGAACTTTCTCCCCGTCTTCCCCCGGGACAAATGCCCCGGATTCCTTCCAGCGGGTATAGATCCGGTCTTCAAAAGACTGTGGATCATAGGCTTTGCTTAATTCAACAGACTTCATGTACGCCTCTATCGCACGAATATACATAAACAAATGGAAAAATTCAATGAGCCGGGAGGCTGTCAGCAATTCTCCATTTACAATAACCAAACGTTCGTGTCTGTCCTTGATTAATATGGAGAATTCCTGTTGATTTCCCTCTTGATATTTCCGCGGGACTGTGGTATATACGATAGTATGAAGCTGCCTGCTTCCCTCTACAGCACGAACTTAG
>JAISCR010000077.1 GCA_031265435.1 Treponema sp. | reverse complement strand
CACGGCGCGTGATGAGGCGGGCAGGGGATTCAAGGGCAAAGAAAAGGAATCGGCCCTGGCTATACAAACGGTATTAAAACGGGATTGAAATTAAAATGGGATTGAAAGGATAGTTTATGGAGAAGGTCCTCGGGGATAATTCTCTGAATTGTTCTTTGGAACAAAAGGTATTGGAACAAAAAACAGAAGACGAACTTTGGATTGAATACCGGCAAAATAAAAATCCGAAGATCCGTGAGTCCTTTATTAAACAATACGCTCCTCTGGTAAAGTATGTGGCCGGAAAAGTCGCGGTCGGTATGCCCCATAATGTCGAGTTTGATGACCTGGTAGGTTTCGGATTTTTCGGGCTGCTTGACGCCATTGACCGCTTTGATCCCGACAAGAATGTGAAATTCAAAACCTACGCGGTTCCCCGGATCAAAGGGGCGATCTTTGACGAACTCCGGTCCATAGACTGGGTTCCCCGGTCTGTCCGCCAAAAAACCAAGGAAGTAGAAGAAACCATAGGCGCTCTGGAAGCCCAACTGGGCCGGAGCGCCACGGATCACGAGATTGCCGGAGCCCTGGGGATGAACGAAAGCGAATTCCTTAAAACCATGATGCGTATCTCCTCTACATCAATACTTTCTCTTAACGACGTGTGGTTTTCCGGGGACGAAAACGATAAGATTTCCATCGGCGACAGCATAGAATCTCCGGTGAGCCTGAATCCCGATGTGATCGTGGAAAAAGGTGAAATCCGGCAGGTGATCATCAATTCCATCGGCGAGCTGCCGGATAAAGAAAAAAAGATACTCGTCCTCTATTATTACGAGGATCTGACCCTCAAAGAAATAGGCCAGGTGATGGGCATCACCGAATCCCGTGTATCCCAACTGCATACCAAAGCTATTTTACGGCTCCGGTCCAAATTGACGAATGTCCGCAAGGGGATAGTTTAGCGTAATGGTCGATTTTGTCCATCTCCGGCAAATTGTCCGGAAGCAGTTGGAACAGGATAAGGCCATACGTTCCGTAGCGGTCGAAGGGGCTACCGTAGAAGCCGCCGTTACCGAAGCTGCGGCCCTCCTTAGCATCCCGGTCAGGGAAATGGAATACGAGATAACCGAACAGGGATTCTCCGGGTTCTTTGGGATGGGCCGGAAAAGCTGGAAGATCAATGCCTATAAACGGTTTGAGAGCCTGGCAGAAGGCGGGGCAGAGGCCGAAGAGGGATCCGTCATTGAAGGCAAAGAGGAACCCGTTATTGAAAGCAAGGATGGGGAATTTTTTGTTCATTTCAGTACCGAAGGCGTTCTCCTCAAGGTCACCCCTCCGTATGGTAAGGGAAAGGAAGTTGCCGAATCTCAGGTGTCTAAAGCGCTGGCCGCCCGGAGAGCAACGAATATTGACAGCCAGTTGGTGGACGCCGTTATAAAACAGGCCAAGGGTGAATATGTCCGTGTCGGGCAATTTGCGCATAACCTGGCGGACGACGCCTCTGTTTCGGTGATGATCACGGATCAGGAGATGAAGGCTTCTATTCGTGTCAATCCTCCGGGACCGGCGGGTTGCGACATTTCGTTTGATATGTTTATGAGCGTTTTGCAGGGTAACGGTGTTGTCTTCGGGATAGACACGGAATTCTTACAGCAATTCGCGGATAAACCGGTCTATAAAGAAGACGTTCAGGTTGCCGAAGGGAGCCAGCCCATACACGGCCGGGACTCTTATGTGCAGTACAATTTTGACACTGATCAGAATAAGGCTCATATCCAGGAAGGGGTGAACGGCAGGGTTGATTTCAAAGAACTCAACATTATTCAGAACGTGGTCGAAGGCCAGCCCCTGGCAAAAAAGATACCGCTGGAAAAAGGGACGGAAGGAAAAACCGTGACCGGCAAACCCCTTCCCGCGAAAAGCGGTAAAGACATATCCCTGCCTCTGGGGAACAATGTCCGGATTGCCGATGACGGGGTTACGATACTGGCGGGTATGAACGGCCAGGTCGTGCTGGCCTCCGGGAAGATCAATGTCGAACCCACCTATGTGGTTCCGGGGAATGTGAACATACAAACCGGAAACATCATATTCCTGGGGAACATAATCATTAAGGGTAATGTGGAAGCCGGATTCTCCGTTAAGGCCGTGGGTAATATCGAAGTGAACGGAACCGTTGAAAGCGCGGAACTGGACGCCGAAGGGGACATCATCGTTCACCAGGGTATAACCGGCAAAAATATCGGCAGGATAAGAACCAGCCGTTCCCTTTGGGCCCGTTTTATCGAAAACACCAGGGTAGAAGCGGGGGATATGGTGGTGGTCTCCGACGGCATCGTCAACTCCCATGTGGACGCCAATAAACGGATTCTCTGCCAGGGCAAGCGGGCTCACGTCGTCGGCGGACGCCTCCGGGCTACGGAAGAGATCAATGTCAAAATCATAGGCAGCCCTATCAGCGGTACGGAAACCCTTTGCGAGGTCGGATTCGATCCCAAAAGCAAGGAACAAATGAACAATTACTTCCTCCAGCGGGAAACTCTGGCCAAGGGACTGGAAGAAATTCAGCTTAACCTGAAAACATTGATAGCCCTGAAAAAGCAGCATCAATCCCTTCCCAAAGACAAAGAAGCCTACTTGCAGGAATTGATAGACAAGCGCCAGGAGCTGACCGAAGACCTGCGGCACGTCAATGAGGAAGTTGAAAAAATCCAGGAATCTCTTAACAGCATGAGAAACCGGGGCAAGGTCTCGGCTTCTTCCCAGGTGTATCCCGGTGTAAAAATTACGATTCGGGACGCAAAAGAGGATATACGCACTGAATACAAGGCGGTAACCTTTATTCTTGAAAACGGCCTTGTACGGGCAACCAAATACGAAAAATCGGAGCAGGTTGTAACGGGAGGAGCCGATGGCTATTCAGCCCATTGATCTTCAGACCTTATTTACCCAAATAGATAAAGTCGGCAAGGAGCAAATGAACCAGAAAGAAGGGGTTCATCTTCAGGCCGTCCTCCAAAGTGTTCAACTTCAAAAAAAAACCGAAGAACGGTTTCATGCCGTAACGGAACTTCAGAATACCGGCGACGGGGCGGAACAGATCAAGGACCGGACCGCCGGCCGGCAGGGCGGCGAGCACGCTTCGGGCCGGAAGCCGGGGGGAGAAGACGCCGAATCTGAAGACAGCGGGACGCCGCCGGTAATCCGGGACCCGGCGCTGGGCAAAAACATAGACATCAGCGGTTAGGGGTAGAGTCGTGGCCGTTCCCCTGATCTTTGCCGCCGCCAGCCTTATCTTGAGCGGTTTTTCCTTTCTGTTCTGTTTTGCCTATTTGAAGCGCCGTACCGGCCGGGACCGTATCCTGGTAGAGCTTAACGATGAGATTGAGCGGCTCATCCGGGATGTCAATGAGATCACCAACCGCGATACCCTTTTGGTGGAAGACCGGGTTAAAACCCTCAAAGCCCTTTTGGAAGACACGGATCGCCGCATTGCGCTCCTGGCCGGGGAAGTATCCCGCCGGCAGACCCAGGAAGCGGTCTATGTTGAACTTGGCAAACTCCGGGGCCCCATTGCCGAACCGGTTCCTGCGGTTCCCGCGCCCCCTCCCG
>JAISCR010000011.1 GCA_031265435.1 Treponema sp. | reverse complement strand
AATTATATCGGCGCCATGAGGCACGGAAACTTCATCGTCCATTTTTCGAACACCCTGTTCGTTTCCGTAACCGCCACGCTTATTACGGTAGTTATCAATATCATGGCGGGCTATGCCCTGTCCAAATACAGGTTCCCCGGCAGAGACATCATCTTCATGCTCATGCTGGGCACGCTGATGATTCCCTTACAGGTAATCATGATACCGATTTTTCTCCAGCTTAAAAACATGAAGATGCTCAACAGCCTCTGGGGAATCATCATCCCGCCTGCGGCAACCCCCACAGGGATATTTCTTTCGCGGCAGTACATACAAACCATCCCCGACTCATTGATCGAGGCGGCCAGGATTGACGGAGGGAACGAATTTTTTATTTTCAGGCGAATCATCCTTCCCGTTGTAAAACCCGTGGTGGCAACCATCGCCATCTTTTCTTTTATGTGGTGGTGGAACGATTACCTCTGGCCCTTAATCGTCATTTCAAAAAACGACAAACAGACAATTCAGCAGGCCCTGGCAAACTTTGTCGGCCAGCTTCAGATTAACTGGTCCAGTCTTTTGGCTATGACGACCATTACCATCATTCCAATCATCATTGTGTTTTTCGCGTTTCAAAAATTTTTTATGCGGGGGATAACAGCCGGTTCTGTGAAGGGATAGGTATGAAATATCATTAAACAGGCCATTGGTTTTTTTCCCGATTCCTTGTATTATGGAATTTATGTTATTTGAGGCTGATAATGGCTGATCCCGTATCTCCGGTAACGATCCTGGATGTAGCAAGATTCGCAAAGGTGTCGCCTTCCACAGTATCCCATGCCCTCAACGGCAAACGGCCCGTAGGAAACGCTACTAAAGAACGAATCCTTTCCGCCATCGAGAGCCTCGGGTATATTCCTTCCTACAGCGCCAGTCATTTACGAAAGGGAAGTTCCGGTATCATCGGATGTTACACGTTGGACATTACCGAAACCTTTTCAAATAAAATCGTGAAGGGCATTGAACGGGGGCTTGCGGGAAGCGGCCTTTCCATGCTGTTTGTCTCAGGGATTGAATTCGGCAATGATTTTTCCCGGGCCTGCCGCTTTCTACAGAGTCACGATATTAACGGCCTGTTGCTTTGCAACCATATTCCCATCACTTCCGGCTCCTATTCGGCCACCAAAGATTTGAGGATTCCGGTTATCTCTATCAATATGGAACTGGAGGATCTGCCTTCTGTTCTTCCCGATAATTTCAGCGGCGGCATAATTGCGGCGGAGCATTTGTACGCCTCGGGGATGCGGCGTCCGGCGATGATATGCGGTCCGGAAAATGGGATTTCAGTGAACCAGCGCTTACAAGGTTTCCGGGAAAGGATCATGGATCTGGGTTTGGAGTTTGAGCCCGATCATTATATGTTTGGAGAATATACCTATGAGCAGGGGTATGAAGCGGCGTTCCGTTTAATGAAAACCGATCCCCGCATTGACGGCATTTTCTGCGCCAATGACTACATCGCTGCCGGCGCCATAAACCGCTTAACCGAAATGGGCCGCAAAATACCCGGAGATATAAGGATCATTGGTTTTGATGACCGTGACTTTGCCCGTTTCTGGCATATTCCGATTTCGACCTTTGAACAACCCCTGGAAGAGATGGGGTTTATCGGCATGAGCGCCCTGCGCTGCGCCATTTTCTCCGCCCTCAAACCCCAGGAACCCCAAATCCTTCAGTCGAAACTTATTGCCCGAACCAGCACCATTGGCGCGGACTCATATAAAAGGCTGGAAGCGAAAATTTCCGGTTGAAGGGAAGGGGGGAAACCTGTTCTTCATGAAACACCCTACTTTAGGAAATCTTCCCGCATGGGGGTGAAGAAATCCACCAGAATGCCCTTTTCAAGGCACACGCAGCCGTGCGTAACGCCGTCCCGCTTGCAGAGCGTGTCTCCCCTGGAGACTTCTTTAACCTCATCCCCGATGGTAAAGCGGAAACGGCCCTCGGCCACATAGGTAATCTGGGTGTGGGGATGGCTGTGTATGGCCCCCGGAGCGCCTTCCTCAAAACAATTTTCCACACACATCAGGGCATCGCAATAGGCCAGGATACGGCGTACTACTCCGGGAGAGGCGGTCTCGCCCTCAATATCCCTGCCGAATACCCAGCGCGCGTCTTTATGGTTCTTGTTCATGGGGAATAGTCTATCCCAAGCGGACAAATCCGGCAACCGGGGACGCGGGAAGTATCCCCCTCCCTTAACAGAACCGCGATAACCTGCTATTCTGTACCCCATTGGAGCTTTTATGGTTGATATTCAGAACACGGTGAAAAATCTGCATCCCCTGGAGGTCAGGGTACTCCTGTCATACACCCGGGGCGATGAACTCACGGTCGAAAAGGTCGAGAAGGATTTGGGCTTTAAAAGCGGCAGCGGGAACCAGGCCATGTCCTGGCTTTCCGGCAAGGGTTTGGTAAAGGAGATCCGCAGGGAAGCGGCGGTGTTTTTTGAATTGACCGATCTGGGCCGGGAATGGAAACTCAGAGGAACTCCTGAGGAGCGGATGGTAGAGATGATCCGCCTTGGGGACGGGAAGGCTCCGGGGCTGCGGCTGCCCGAGATTGCCCAAGCCCTCGCGCTGGACAACAAAGATTCCGGCAGCGCCTTTG
>JAISCR010000144.1 GCA_031265435.1 Treponema sp. | reverse complement strand
TGATTATACTGTGCTGTAAAGAGAGATTTACCGCAAGGTCGAGGAAGTCGAATAAGTAAAACAAGGAGAGAATAAAAGACATTTACGTGGTGTAGCTATTGAGTTATGTGCAATATTTTTTGCGCTGGTTTTGTGTCACAAGTGCCATCTTTGGCGCTTGATTTTTTTTTATTCTTGTGTAAAAATAGAAATAATAAGGAATTTTGTTTACTATAAAAAAGGTAAAATGTATGATTTTTCATACATTTTGTTCGTATCGTTTGTTAAAGTATCCATTATTTCTGGAAATTTGGAGGAAATATGTTTTCAGTTCATGTAAAAAAATTAGATGATTTAAAGGTCCAATATACCGATTTTTTGGAAATATTAAATGAACATGATAGAATAATACTGAACAGCAATGGGAAGAATGAGGCTGTTTTGATTAATATTGAAGATTACAAGGAATTTGAATCTTATGCTCATAAAAATTATATCAGAAGGAAATTAAGGGAAACAGAAGATGCTGTCAGAAATGGAAGTGTTGAATGGATAGATGAAGAAACCTTTTGGGAAAATGATTAAAAAAGATCATTTAAAAAAGATCATTATGAAATATAAACTGAAATTTCTTAAAAGTGCCAAATATGATAAAGAAGGAATAAAGAGGTATCTGAGCAAATATTATCCAAGTACACCTCAAAATTTTGTAAAAAAACTAAAAAGCTGTATTGAAAATATTAAAGAAATGCCATACATGTATTCGGAATGTGAATACTATCCTAATTATCGAAGAGCTGTCGTTGGAAATTGTTTGGTATTTTACAAAATAAATGAAGAAAACAAGATTGTAGAAATACACAGAATATTACCTGGGATGTGGGATTTAGCGCGTTATTTTGAAAATAATAAAGAGTGACGCGTCTTGCCCTTCGCAGTTAAAAAATCTGTGCCGCAAAGAAAAATTTACCGCAAGGTCGAAAAAGTCGAATAAGTAAAAGAAGGAGGGAATAAAAGACGTTCACGTAGCGTAGCTATTGAGTTATGTGCAATATTTTTGCTAAAATTTTTTCGCTAAAAATATTGATAATTATTCCAATATTCTTTTGGTGTTACAATATGGATAGCTTTTTTGTATCATAGTTAAAAAGTTGTAAAAGGGCAAAAATACTTCGCCTAACAGGACCGTTTTTGCTTTTTTATCCTGCAGGCCTTATTACCATCCATGACAAGACTCTATACCGGGTAAATCTTTTAGAGCGTAGAAAAAGAGAGGCCTCTTAAAAAACTTATTCGGCTTCTTTAACTTTGCGGTTAAAAAATTCTGTGCTGCAAAGAGAAATTTACCGCAAGGTCGAGGAAGTCGAAAAAGTAAAAGAAGAAGGAAATAAAAGGCATTCACGTGGCGCAACTATTGGGTTATGCACAGTTCGACCCCATTTTTAATTTATTAAACTTTCTGCCAGGATCATTATTGCTTCTTTGCTTAAATCTCTAAACCGAAATCCATAATAAATATCATTTACAATAGTTTCAGTAATATTTAATTTTATTTTTTCTTTTTGGGTGTGATAGTGTAACATATTCATAAACAAACATAATGCTATTTTCGCATTTAAAATATTGTTTGAGATTCCATTGTAATGAAACGGACTTAATTTTAATATCCAAAAACACATCAATGATCCTTCATTCAATTCACCCATTTTGCAACCGTCATAATAAATATGAAAATAAACTCTTCGCTTCTCAATCCGTTCAATAATTTCATACATAATATCCATTGCGATATCTACTTTCCGATGATCTATTTGTATAATGTCAGAAACATTATGCAAATAATTTGATATTTTTAAGAGCATATTCCGGATCGTTTCTTTATCCAAGGGGGTAAATATTGGGAATTCTTCAGGTTTGTTTGCCATTATTCATTTCCAATTGATTGTATGAATTTTATTATATTTTCTCCCTCAAGAGTTGTTCGCAAATCGGCTTCTTTGGACAACATTGCGTCAAAAAAGGTCTCGTCGTCATTTCTTAATCGGGAATTATAAATAGTTCCTTTTTCATTCAGGAATTTTTGATACGATTCATCATCAAATATAAGGTTCATATAAGCTCCTTGGTTTGAGAATACAGTCAATTTTTAATTTTGTCAATGGAAAAATTCTTAGCGGTTAGGAAATTCCATGAGTCAGGTTTAACCTTCAGGACGATACTGATCATTCCTGAATAAAAACGATCTTTGCGCTGCTGATGCGAACCTGGCTGAGTTTTAACCTGAGAATTTCGTTGGGTTCAGTATCTCTGTTGAGGGCGCTTGAAGTTTCAAGGCCCAGGGCGGGGATATAAACCGACCAGTGGGAACCGGGGCCGCTTTTCTTTTCCAGGGCAATTCCCTCCCAGGAAGAGCCGGTCTGTTCCGACAGATATACTGCCGTCCAGTAGAGTCTGGAGGCCCGTTCCGCTTTGGCGGCTGCCTGCGCGGAGATCTCCGCTTCGATAAGGCGGCGGCCCAGTTCTTCTTCGGTCAGGGGCGGCTCTTTCCGCAGAAATGCCCGGATCTGCTGGTGGGAGGCAAGGTCGGTGTAGCGGCGGAGCGGGCTGGTTACCTGGCTGTAGTGATCCAGTCCCAGGCCCCAGTGAACCTGGGGTTTGGTAGTAATGCTGCGGGGCCGCATGAGCCGGCGAATCTGAAAGGCGCCCGCGAGACCTTCCAGGCGTTTGCGGGGGAATTCGCCGCCTTCTTCCTGTCCGATATAGGGGAAGGGGATCTGCCGCCGCAGGGCCCAGGCTGCCGCTCCTTCTCCGGCAAGGATCATGCACTCCCGGATTACTTCCGCGGAACGGCGGGAAGGAATGGATTCAATAGAAACTTTTTTGTCCGGTATGTCCGCGTGGATGTGAACTTCGGGGAAGTCTATGAGTACGGCGCCGGTGTCAAGGCGGCGTTCTTCGTTTTGTCCGGCCCAGCGGAAGAGGGCAGTCCAGTTTTCGTCTTCCGCGGCAAGTCTGTCGGCTTCCGCATAGTCGATGCGTTTTACTTTTACCAGGGAAGGGAAGATCTCTGTTTCTTCAATGCCGCCCTCTTCCCCCAGTGTCATTTTGAAGGAAAGGGCAGGGGAAATTTTTTGTAATCCCAGTGCGTAGACGGGAAGAATTTCCTTTGCCAGCATGCGGCACACTCCCTCGGGCAGATAGAGTGTGGAACCGCGGGAACGGGCCTCCCTTTCGGCGGGATCTTCGGGGCCGATGGAGGCGGCAGGATCGGCAACATGCACCCAGAGGATCTTTTTTGTCCCGGAAAAATTCCAGGAAATCGCGTCATCGGGATCGTCGCTCCAGGAATTGTCAACAGCCCAGGCGGGAAGATCGGAGAGATCGATCCGTTCTTCTTCGGGGACGGGCGGCGGAACGGCGGCGGGGGGACTCAGGTTCAGGCCCAGGCGTGCGGGATAAGGATTCACAAAAGGAGTCCACAGGCCCGAGGCGAGGAGGACTTCGTGAGCCCATTCGGGATTTTCTTCCCGGCCCAGTTCTTTCAGCGTCCGGCTCTTTTCGCTTTTACCCAGCGCCAGCGCTTCTACATCGGCAAGCTGCCGTTCCGCAGTTTTCCTGTCAATCGCGGCGGGAAGCGGCGTCTTGTTTTTGAGAGACTCTTTAAGTATGTTGATGAAGTCCTCACGCTCTCCGCTCTCCAGTTCTTCACGTTTTTTCAGTTCCTCTTTCTTTTCAATTTCCCCGGCGGAACAGCAGCAGACGGCGTCGGCGCTCCCCTTAAAATAGAGGCCTTCCTGAAGGCTAAGCCAGGCCGCCCATGCCGAACGGGGGCTCCATTCATCGAAGGCCAGTTCGGCCATCTCTTTCAGTGTAAAAGAATCTTCGGTCTGAAGAAGTTCCCATGCGCCTCTGAGATCTCCCTTTGGCAGGGTTTCAAGTTCCGAAAGGCTCGCGGGTCCGGGATGGAGAAGCTGCAGATCCTTGGGACGCACGCGGAGATCTTCCCCGTTCTGTGTTGTAATGCGGATCTTCTCGTCTGTTTCGATTACCAGCGCAGGACGGTTTTTATAGATTGCAAGAGAACGCGGCTGCATGAAATGAGTGTAACACAAACAGGCCGCAAGTGATAGCACGATAGCACGATAGCACGGCAGCGCCTATCCTCTTATGTTTCCGCTCTCTTCCTGCTATGATGAAAGAATGATTGTTATGAAATTCGGCGGCAGTTCCGTGGCAAACGCGGAACGGATAAGGCATGTGGCGGGTATTGTAAAGACTGAACTGGCCCGCAAACCGGTGCTGGTTCTTTCCGCCATGGGAGATACTACCGACCACCTTTTGGAAGCGGCGGATAAGGCGCTCAGGCAGGGCGATGTTTCGATGGACAAGATTGAAAGTCTCCATCTTGCCACCATTGCGGAACTGGCGCTGCCCGCCACTGTCCGGGAAGAAATTTGGCCTCTTCTGGAAGAACTGCAGAGTCTCCTTACGGGGATCAGCCTTATCCGGGAACTTACCGGGCGTACCAGGGATTATCTTGTATCCTTTGGAGAACGGCTTTCGGTACGGATTGCGGCGGCGTATCTTAATTCAATTGATATAAAGGCTCTGGCGATGGATGCGTGGGACGCGGGTTTTGTATCCGATTCGTCTTTCGGCGGCGCGGAATTTGATGATGAATGCTGGCGCCTCATTCCGGAAGCTCTGAAGCCCCTCACGGAAAGGGGTATACTGCCTGTGGTGACGGGCTTTATTGCCAGGGATGCCAGCGGGAACATTACCACCCTCGGCCGCGGAGGTTCCGATCTTTCCGCCACGCTGATTGCCGCGGCCTGCGGGGCCGATGAGGCGCAGGTCTGGAAAGATGTCGACGGAATCCTCACCGCCGATCCCAGAATCGTCAAGCATGCCAAACTTGTTGAGCAGGTAACATACGAGGAGGCTTCGGAACTGGCCTACTTCGGCGCACAGGTTCTGCATCCCAGAGCCATGCAGCCCTGTATAAAAACCGGCACTCCGGTGCTGGTTAAAAATTCCTACAATATTTCTGCGCCCGGTACCCGTATCGCGCCTGCCCTTGACAGGAAGACCAGTCCCATTCAGGCGATTACTTCCCGGAAAAACGTAACGTTGATAGACATTGTTTCTACCAGAATGGTCGGTCAGCACGGTTTTCTTGAACAGGTTTTTGCGGCCTTTTCCCGTCAGGGGATTTCGGTAGACATGGTTGCCACGAGTGAGGTTTCGATTTCCGTAACCCTGGACACGGTGCATAACCTTACCGCGCTGAAAAAGGATCTTTCCAGGATTGCGAGTGTCGAAGCGAATACCGGCAAGGCCATTGTTACGATCATCGGCGATGTACGCCGTTCCAGCGAGATTCTTGCCCGCGCTTTCAGAACCTGCGAAATTCTGGGGGTGAAGGTGCAGATGGTCAGCCAGGGAGCCAGCAAGGTGAATATCAGCTTTATTGTGAATGACGGTGAGGCCGCAGTGGTTGTGCGGGCCCTGCATGATGACTTTTTTGAAGGGAGATAGAATTAACACTTCGTGTTAATTTTCGATTTACATAAGCGGCGCTGACGCCGCTTTTTACAGGAGATAAAATATGAATATTGTCATTGTCGGGTACGGAAAAATGGGAAGGATGATCGAGACTCTGGCCGCTGGGCGGGGGCATACGATTGCCGCCGCGGTTGATCCGTTCGCGGAATCGGATAAAACCGGTTCCGGCGCCGTTCTTGTCAAAAACATTGCCGATCTTGACGGAAGCGAACTCACTATAGACTGCGCCGTTGAGTTTACCCGGCCCGATACCGCCGCGGCAAACATTCTTGCCCTTGCTGAACGCAGAATCCCTGTTGTTGCCGGGACTACCGGCTGGCACGGGATGCTTGCGGAAGTAAGCGCGGCGGTGAACAACGCGGGGAGCAGCCTTCTCTGGGCTTCCAACTTTTCCCTGGGTGTGAATCTCTTTTACCGGATCTGCTGGCACGCGGCTGAATTGATGGACTCTTTTCCCGAATACGATCCGGGCGGTTTTGAATCCCACCACAACAGGAAACTTGACAGTCCTTCCGGCACCGCAAAAACTCTGGTTGAAGGAATCCTTAAACGGATGAAGCGGAAAACAAAACCGGTGTGGAACATGCTGGACAGAGCCCCCCGGCCCGAAGAATTGCACTTCGCAAGCCTGCGGCTGGGGGCCGTACCGGGGGAACATTCCCTTATCTTTGATTCCTCCGCGGACAGCATCGAAATAAGACATAGCGCCCGCAACAGGGAAGGCCTCGCGGCCGGGGCTCTCATCTGTGCCGAATGGCTTGCGGGGAGCGGTGTAAGGCGAAACGGAGTCTTTACCTTCGATGATGTGCTTGAGGAACGTTTCCATGCCCGGATTTGAGGCTAAACTTGACCCGCGATTCGGGGAATGACTATACTGTACTGCGAAGAGAAATTTACCGCGAAGTCGAGGAAGTCGAAAAAGTAGAGAAGAAAGGAAGGTATGGTATCTCCTGAACAGGAAAGAATAGCTAAAATTGTATTAGATGCTGCCTTTGAGGTCCATTCTTTCCTGGGACCAGGTTTGCTGGAAAGCGCCTACCAGACTTGTCTGCTCGGTGAATTAAGAGAACGGGGTGTTTTTGTGGAGAGTGAAAAGCCCTTGCCGGTTATATACAAGGGGATACCTATTGATTGTGCGTATCGGATAGATATGCTTGTTGAAAGAGACAAAATACTTATCGAAAATAAATCCGTTAAGGAAATAAAAGACATTCATGTGGCTCAACTATTGAGTTATCTGAGGCTTTCGGGGATTTCATTGGGATTTTTGTTTAATTTTAATGTACGGTCATTCAAAGACGGTATACGCCGAATAGTATTGAATGACAAAAAAACTTCTTCGACTTCTTCGACTTGGAGGTTAAAAAAATCCGTGGGTCAAGAATAGAATTTGAACGTGAGGGTATATGGCTTACATTGAAATAAAAGGCGAAGCCTTTCTTGAAAACCTTGAAAAGGTGCGGAAATGTTGCGAAAGGCAGTCTATCGATCTTTCCGTGGTAACCAAATTCTGCCTGAGCGATGCCCGTATCGCGGCCCTGCTTTACGAAGCGGGAGTCCGTTCCATTGCGGACTCAAACATGGCCTGTTTTGCTTCCCTTCCCCAGGACCTGGCAGAAAAACTGTCGAAGTCTCTGATCAAGACACGGCTTTCCGATATTATTGCCATTCCTTCCCTTCCGCGGTCCGCCCGGCCCGACAGGATTTTTGTTTCCGATGAGGCGCTGATTGAAGCCGTCGCAAGGCTGCCTGAAAATTTGAGACCCGGGACCGCGCTGATTGCGGAGCTGGGAGATCTGCGGGACGGGTTCTATCTTGAGGACATTCCCGCAGTGGTCGAAAGGTATCCTGAAGTTCCCTTCGCCGGTCTTTCGGTAAATTTCGCCTGTCTTTCCGGAAAGATGCCCGATGTTGAAAGCATTGAGGCTTTAAGCCGCTCTGCCGGCCGGATTCCCCGCGGAACGGGGAAGCCCCTTGTTTCGGTTGGGGGTACGGTGTCCTGGCCTTTAATCGAATCGGGAGCCCTTCGGGATCTTGTTACGGAAATAAGAATGGGGGAGGGGATCTTTTTCGGCTATGATTCTTCCGCGGCAAAACCCATCGAAGGATTCCGTCACGATGCCTTTACTCTGTACGGCGAGATCGTGGAAGTCCGGGACAAGCTGGTAAGCAAGCCTGAAAATCCGGGCCATACCGCGCTGGGAACCGGGGCGCCGAAGCGGAAATCCGGGAAACGCCGCTGCGCCGTGCTGGACTTCGGTGTCCTCGGCGCGTCCATGAAGGATCTCGAAGCCCTCGATCCGGGGATTGAAATCGCGGGCCAAACCTTCGATTTTACCGTAGTGGACATTACCGGTTCTTCCGTTTCCCGAAAGACAGGCGGGCACATTCCCTTCCGGGCCATGTACGCCGCCGCTTCCCATGCCATGCTGAATCCATTCATCAAAAGGGTGATGAAATAGCACAGGCTCTTGAGTACATGACTTTTATGCGCGATTTTGTTAAGCTGAGTTTGTTCCAAAATTTGATACTAAAGAAGGTTAGCATGTTCATCCTGAGGGGAGCCTTTACGGCCCTTGTTACACCGATGAAGGACGGCGGAGAAGTGGACTATGACGGTTTCCGCCGTCTGATTCAGTTTCAGCTTGAAGGGGGTATTGACGGTCTTGTGCCTCTTGGCACGACAGGCGAAACCCCGACTCTTGAGGAAAGTGAAGAGGAGAAACTTATCCGTATCGCGGTGGAGGAAGCCGGGGGAAGGGTTCCTCTTGTTGTCGGAACGGGATCAAACTCCACAAAGTCCATGCGTGAGTATACAAAACGGGCAAAAGATCTGGGAGCCGACGCGGCGCTGGTGGTAACTCCATATTACAATAAACCAAACGATTCGGGGCTTATTGCCCATTTTGAAGAGGCCGCCGCCGTGGGCATTCCCATTGTGGTGTATAACATCGCGGGCCGTACCGGACGGAACATTCCCGCGCCGCTCATGGAAAAAATCGCGGAGATTCCCGGCATTGCCGGCGTCAAGGAATCCAGCGGGGACATGGGCCAGATTGGGGACATGATTGCCGGCATTGCCATGAGGCGTAACGGTTCCAATCCCTTCCGGGTGTTGAGCGGGGATGACGCGTTTACCCTGCCGCTTTGCGCCCTGGGGGGCGATGGTACTGTTTCCGTTATCAGCAACCTGCTTCCCGCCAAAGTTACCGCCCTGACAAAGGCGTGTCTTGAAGGGAACTATACCGAAGCCAGGCGCATTCATTTTGAACTGCTTCCCTTTATGAAGGCCGCCTTCATCGAAACCAATCCGGCGCCGATCAAGGCGGCCATGAACATGGCGGGTCTTCCCGCCGGGCCTGCCCGGCTGCCCCTGGGCCCCCTGTCTTCCGCACACACAGAGATTCTGCGGAAAGAGCTGGCGTCTCTGGGGCTGCTGAAAAAATAATGGAGTTAAGATCATGTCAAAGATTCCTGTAGGCGTTTTGGGCGCCACCGGCATGGTGGGGCAGCAGTACATTGCCCTGCTCAACAATCACCCCTGGTTTGAAGTCCGTTACGCGGCGGCCAGTCCCCGCAGCGCGGGTAAAAAATACGGTGATGCTGTGGCCGGGCGCTGGGCCGCCACAGGGGGCGATCTTCCCGCGGGCGCGGCGGATCTTGTTGTAGGGGACGCCAACGACATCTCCCGGACCCTTGCCGCCGCAAGGCAGGGAAACTGTGACTTTGTGTTCAGCGCCCTGGAGATGGGAAAAGAGGAAATTCAATTCCTGGAGGAAGCCTATGCCTCCGCCGGCATCCCGGTGATCTCCAATGCCTCCGCCAACCGCTGGAAGCCGGACGTACCCATGCTTATTGCCGAAGTAAACCCCGATCATGCGGACATTATTCCTGTGCAGCGCAAAAATCGCGGCTGGGACAAGGGCTTTATTGTCGTCAAGCCGAACTGTTCTATACAGAGTTACACTACTCCTGTGTATGCTCTTATCAGGGCAGGTTATGAGGTGAAGCGCCTCATAGTAAGTACCATGCAGGCGGTTTCCGGCGCGGGTTATCCCGGTGTTTCAAGTCTCGACATGATCGATAACATTGTTCCCTATATCGGCGGAGAGGAAGAGAAAAGTGAAAAGGAACCCCTGAAGATCCTCGGTTCCATTGAGGGAGGGAGTTTCAAGAACGCCGAATATCCAAAGCTGAGCGCTCACTGCAACAGGGTTCCTGTTGTGGACGGGCACACCGCGTGCGTAAGCCTTGAATTCGGCGAAAAGAAACCGTCCCTGGAAGAGATTAAACGGATTTGGACGGAGTTTAAGGCTCTGCCCCAGCTGGAATCTTTCCCTACGGCTCCCTCGGAGCCTGTCATCTACAGGGAAGAGAACGACAGGCCCCAGCCCCGCAAGGATCGTAATTCCGGCGCTTCCATGGCGGTAACGCTGGGGAGGCTCCGGCCCTGCAATGTTTTTGACATTCGTTTTGTGGGGCTCTCCCACAACACTGTCCGGGGGGCCGCGGGCGGCGGTATTCTCAACGCGGAACTCCTCAGATACAAAGGGTATATTTAGCCTGTTCGATATAACTTCGATATAACTTTACATTTTGAATTAAAGGATGGTTTTATGGCGGCAAAGACATTTCCCCTGTCAAAGGAACAACTGACGGAAATTGTAAAGCGTTACCCCACGCCCTTTTATGTGTACGATGAAGCGGCGATACGGAAGAATGTCCGGGCAATCAGGGAAGCTTTTTCGGTTTTTCCTTCATACAAAGAACACTTCGCGGTAAAGGCTCTGCCCAATCCCTTTATCCTGAAGATTCTCGCCTCCGAAGGCATAGGGTCGGATTGTTCAAGTTACGCGGAACTGGTGCTGGCGGATATTGCGGGCATGAAGGGAGAAGACAATATGTTTAGCTCCAATGAAACGCCCGCCGAAGAATACCGCCTTGCCCGGGGTCTTGGAGCGGTGATCAACCTTGACGACTTCAGCCACATAGAGTTTCTGGAAAAGACCGCGGGGATACCCAGCCTGGTTTCCTGCCGCTACAATCCCGGCCCCGTCAAGGAAGGAAACGCGATCATCGGGAAGCCCGAGGAGGCAAAATACGGTTTTACCGGGGAACAGATCATCGAAGGTTTCAAAATCCTCAAGGCCGGGGGCGCCAAGCGGCTGGCCCTGCACACCATGGTAGCCAGCAATGAATTGTCCGTTCCCTACCATATTGAAACCGCACGGATGCTTTTTGATCTGGCGGTAGAAGTAAAGGAAAAGGCCGGAGTACGGCTTGAGTTTATCAACCTGGGCGGCGGCGTGGGGATTCCCTACAGGCCGGAACAGGAAGTCGTCGATTACAAGGTTCTTGCCGTGGGGATAAAGAAGGCCTACGATGAAATTCTGAAACCCGCGGGGCTTGATCCCATGGGCATCCGTACCGAATGGGGCAGAACCATTACCGGCCCCTATGGCTGGCTTGTTACCAATGCCGTCCACAGGAAGAGTATCTACCGGGAATACATAGGACTGAACGCCTGCATGGCCGACCTTATGCGGCCCGGAATGTACGGGGCCTATCATCATATCACCATTCCCGGCAAGGAACACGTTCCCGCAACGGAACTATACGATGTGGTTGGGAGCCTCTGTGAAAATAACGACAAGTTCGCCGTTCAGCGGAAGCTCCCCAAAATTGAAACCGCCGCGGAAAATTACGGCCGCTCTCCCGGCGACTTTGTGGTGATTCACGATGCCGGGGCCCACGGCAGGTCCATGGGATTTAACTACAACGGCAAGCTCCGCTGCGGGGAGCTGCTGCTTCGTCCCGGCGGCACAATAATGGAAATAAGACGGGCAGAAACACTGTCGGATTACTTTGCGACTCTGGATCTGGAAGCGGCAAGAAATTTTTTGCCGGGCTCTCCTGAGTTAAACCGAATATGAAACCAGGCTTCATGCCATAGGAGAACACGATGTTAAAGCGTAATATCTGTATTGCCAATATTCAGGCAGGCTACCTTTTCCCGGAAATTGCCAGACGGAGGCGGGAATTTGCGGCCTCTCATCCTGACGCAAAGATCATCAGTCTGGGAGTGGGGAATACCACCGAACCGATACTGCCTCACATCGATGAAGGTCTTGTTGAGGGAGCCGGGCGGCTTGGGACGGTAGAAGGCTATTCCGGTTACCAGGACGAGGGATTTCTTTCGCTCCGGGAAAAAATTTCCGAGGTTTTTTACCGGAACGCCTTTACCGCGGAGGAGATCTTTATCTCCGACGGGGCCAAATGCGACATCGGGAGGCTTCAGCTGCTCTTCGGCGCGGGGACAAAGGTTGCCGTGCAGGATCCCTCCTATCCGGTTTATGTAGACGGTTCCGTGCTTATCGGAGCGGCCTCTTCCTGGAACGGTACGGGTTACGGCGGCATTGTGTACCTTCCCTGCACGGCGGAAAACAGGTACTTTCCCGATCTTTCCCTGCTGCCCGCAGACGCCCTTGTCTATTTCTGTTCTCCCAATAATCCTACCGGGGCCGCGGCCTCGAGGGAACAGCTTGAGTCGCTGGTGCAGGCCGCGCGGAAGAAGGGCTGCATCATCATATTTGACGCGGCCTACAGTGAATTTATCCGGGATGCCGGATTGCCTAAATCGATCTACGAAATCGAAGGAAGTAAAAGCTGCGCCATTGAAGTAAACTCGTTCAGTAAACCGGCGGGCTTTACCGGGGTACGCCTCGGCTGGACCGTTGTGCCGAAGGATCTTGCGTATTCAGGCGGGGAAAGCGTCAACGCGGACTGGGCCCGGATTGCCGGTACGATCTTCAACGGCGCTTCCAACATCGCCCAGGCCGGGGGTCTTGCGGCCCTGGACAGCGAAGGCCTCAGGGAAGTACGTCATCTCACCGATTTTTACCTGGGAAACGCGGCGCTTATCCGCAGCGCGTTGCAGGCCCTGGGGATCTCCTGCATAGGCGGGGACAATTCCCCCTATATCTGGGCCTGTTTCCCCGGCCGCAAGAGCTGGGATGTCTTTGCCGAAATTCTGGAAACCTGTCAGGTGCTGACAACTCCCGGTTCCGGCTTCGGCCCCGCGGGGGAAAGTTTTATCCGTTTCAGCGCCTTCGGACACCGGGCCGATATCGAAGAGGCCTGTTCCAGGCTGAGCCGCCTTAAAACATAGTTTTGGAAAACAGCCGGGCTTGTTCCAAAATCCGGTATTTTGAAACAGATTCGGTTACGTTTGTCATTTTTTGCTTGATTATTCTTCCGTCATGACTATCTCTATATAGTGGAGGCGGTCATGACGGAACTGGAAGATCCCCTTAGCCTTGCGGTAAAAGAGTTATTCGGCCTTTCCTATCTTTTTCCCTACCAGAGGCTCGTGATTGCGAATATCCTTGAGGCGGCGGAGGCGCGGGGCATTCCCCTCACCTGGCCTGCCGCCTTGACGGAACATCCGGCTCCTGTTCCCCAACCGAAGCGGCGGGGTGAAGGTGTGCTGCATGGTGTGCTGGAAGCTTCGCTGCATGGTGTGCTGGAAGCTTCGCTGCAAGATTCCCCGCCTGCCGATGACAGTGATGCTGTCGCGGATGAGGATGACCGGGATGCCCCCGGAGAGCAGATAGTGATCCTTCCCACCGGGGCGGGGAAGTCTCTCTGTTTTCAGCTTCCTGCAATGCTCCTCTCCGGCCCCACCCTGGTTATCTATCCTATACTGTCCCTCATGGCGGATCAGGAAAGGCGTTTGCGGGAGAGAGGCTTTGCCCCGGTGATACTCCGAGGGGCTCAGGATAAAGAAGAACGGCGGCGGATCTTCGGGGCCCTTCGGGAGGGAGAGAGCCGTTTTATCATTGCGAATCCCGAGGTGCTGTTGACAGAATCGGTGTTGAAGGAACTTCCCTCGCTGAACATAGCCCACATTGTCATTGACGAAGCCCACTGCGTAAGCGAGTGGGGAGAAAGTTTCAGGCCCTCGTATCTGCGGATAAACGAAATCATCGAAGCGGTGAACAGGAACGGCGCCGCTACGGGACCGGGACACAGGGCGCTTGTAACGGCGTTTACCGCTACGGCCGGAAAAGCGGTATTGGAGAAAATAGGCCGCTATATTTTCGGCGGGGAAGCCGGCCGCATCGTTGGAAATCCCGACAGAGCCAATATACGCTATGCCGCCGGAGCCTGCATACTCAGGGATCTGGCGGTCCGGGATCTGATACTGAAAAAGGCCCTGCCGGCCATTGTCTTCTGCTCATCCCGTTCCGGGACGGAAAAACTTGCCCGTTATCTTGTCAACAGCCTTGCGGAAATTTGGGATGCCGCGTCACATGAAGGCCGCCCCGCGCCGGGGATAAAATTCTACCACGCGGGTTTAAGCAGGGAAGAGAAGAAGGCCGTGGAGGAGTGGTTCTTTGACAACAGTAACGCTGTGCTTGTCAGTACCTGTGCCTATGGTATGGGCGTCGACAAGGCCGATATCCGTACCGTGATACACCGCGACTGTCCCCCGTCGGTGGAGGCGTATCTTCAGGAATCCGGCCGGGCGGGGAGGGACGGGAAACTCTCCCAAGCCTGCCTTCTCTGGGGGCCGGGGGACGAAAACCGGCTGCGGCGTGTAAAGGATGAAGCCGGAAGGAAACGTATGGAAAGCCTTCTCTCCTATGCCCGCACCGTTTCTGTCTGCCGCCGCGAACAGCTTCTTGGGCTCCTGAACTACGAAGGGGAAATGAACAGCCCCGAAAGCGCTTGCTGCGATGTCTGTGACGGCAATGCCGGGACTTGCCTCAGGGAAGAACAGAGTCTCTGCGGGTTTTTCCGCCGTCACGGACGGTCTTACACCGTCAATGAAGCCGCGGCATTGCTTGCGGACGCAAAAACCATTGCATGGTCCGAAAGCGAAGCCGCGGAGGCGATCCGGTTTCTTGTGAAGGCCGGGAAGCTGAAAGTTATTAAAAACTTCTTCTGGAAGAACAAAATCGCCTCTCCTACACCCCGTCGGCGGTCTCAAAAAAGAGAGGCAGCGGAAGAAGACTCCGCAGAAAAGAATTTCCCGCAATGAGGGAGGAAGTGTAAGGCGTTACGGGAGAAAAGAAAAATTCCGTTGCCGCGAGAGGGCCGAATTTAAATCCGGCCGCTTCAGAGGGGGAGGCTTCGTGTACCGCCGCCCCGCCGCCTGAAACCCTGACGCAGAGCCGCTCCCCGTTTTCAATTTCAAAGACAAACGCGCCGTCCTCCACGATCCTCAGGGAACACTGCAATTTTACAAAGGCTTCCAGAAAACTTCTGTAATTGAAAATATTAAAACTGTAGGCCCTTTCCATGGCGAAGCTTTCCGCAAAACGGGAAAGAGCTTTAAGTTTTTCAGTCTCGTGGGGATGGGAGATGACCTTTACCGCTTTGCCTGAGGGATAGGATTTCAGGCAAAGGTCTATGATTTCGGCCATGCGCCCTGAGTCTTTAAGGTTTACTTCGCTTATAAGGTTTTCTTTTTCATTGTATATAAGATAACCGGAAAATTTTTCTCCTTCGAGAACCGCATAAACGCCGCTCTCCCAGGAAACAAGGATATCGAAAAAACGATCCGTGCGGCGTACAAATCCCGCGCCTTTTTCCGGTTTTGCCTCGTGCATGAGGCGGATCTCTTCGATAAGAGATGAATCTTTTGGACAAAGCCGCCTCAGGGCAAGGGAAGAGACAAAGTTTTTGCCGAGCGTATGGTGTATGTTGAAGGAAGTACACTCAAAAGAAAAAACCGTTCCCGCGGGACTAAAGCCAAAGTATTCATACCGCTGCCGCCTTCCGTCGAGGCAGCCGAAAACCATACCGTCTTTCCTCATGTCTTCCAGCGCCCGGTTCATAAGATCCCTCATATAGCCTTTGGATCGGCTGTAGGGATGTACGGATACCATGCCTATGCCGCGGCCCCGAAGGCTTGTGCCGCACAGCCTCATTTCAAGCGGGTAGGCTCCTACGGCCGCCCTTATCTTTCCATCCTCCCTGCAGAGATAGTGCGCTCCATCCATAAAGTATTCACGTTTATACAGTTTGGGAAGAAGAGCGGGAAAATCGGTAGGTCTGTGATCATGGCTGAACACATAGTTTGCAAAATCAATCACTTCTTCATAATCGTTGATGT
Source organism: Treponema sp. (assembly GCA_031265435.1). Lineage (GTDB taxonomy): Bacteria > Spirochaetota > Spirochaetia > Treponematales > Breznakiellaceae > JAIRNJ01. Next base: position 9,335 of record JAISCR010000144.1, on the reverse strand, counting down.
CCGCCCTGGAATATTCGACGCTCATTATAATTACAGATCTATCCCCGAAGCTTTTCTGAAACGCTTCACCGTAGCGGCGGCTATGGGCCGGGCCTTTGCGGCGCCTTCCGCAAGAATTCTGTCAAGCCCCACCGGGTCGGCCATGATCGCCTCGTAGCGTTCCCGCAGGGGTGAAAGTTCCCGGTTGGCGGCCCTGAAGAGTTCCTCCTTGGCTTCCCCCCAGCCCATGCCTCCTGCCCGGTAACGGGCGGCAAGGGAGGCCTGTTCTTCCGCCGTGGCAAAAAGTTTGTAGAGAAGGTATATCTGGCTCTGTTCGGGCTCTTTGGGCTCCTCAAGCGGCTGGGAATTGGTAACGATCCGCATGATCAGTTTGCGCAGCTGTTTTTCCGGCGAGAAAAGGGGAATGGTATTTCCGTAACTCTTGCTCATCTTGCGTCCGTCAAGTCCCGGTACCACGGCCACATTCTGCTGAATCACCGCCTGGGGAATCTTCAGCACTTCCTGTTTGTAGTTGTAGTTAACCGCCCCGGCAATGTCCTGGGCCATCTCAATATGCTGCACCTGATCGCTTCCCACGGGCACTACATCGGAATCAAAAAGAATGATGTCCGCGGCCATGAGCACCGGATATGTGTAGAGTCCCATGTTGACGCCGGCATCGGGATCGTTTCCCTTTTCACCGTTTTCCTGGACCGCCGCCTTGTAGGCGTGGGCACGGTTCATAAGCCCCTTTGGGGTAAAGGCCGCAAGCTGGGTGCTCAGTTCAAAAGTTTCCGGGATCGAAGACTGGCGGTAAAAGATCACCTTTTCCGGATCAAGCCCTGCGGCAAGCCAGCCCGCGGCCACTCCCCGGATAAGGGAGGAAAGTTCTGTAGGGTCTTTAATGGTGTTAAGCGCGTGGTAATCGGCTATAAAGTAGCGGGCGTCGTAGCTTGAGGCAAGTTCCAGGGCGGGCTTGATCGCCCCAAAGTAGTTGCCGATGTGGAGTTCACCGGTAGGCTTGATACCGGTAAGACTTATCTTCTTCATGCCACGTACTGTAGCATACATCGGTACAAGTTGTAAATTCCCTTCAAATCTGCTAAAGTGAAAACAAGAATTTCAAAACGTTGTGCCGTGAAAGGAGACGCCATGGCTATTGTCGGCATGCTTATCAGCGTTGTCGGAGGACTCTGCCTCTTCCTGTACGGAATGCAGGTAATGAGCGAAGGAATCCAGCGGGCGGCGGGTAACCGCATGCAGAAAGTGCTCAATTTTATGACCGGAAACCGCTTTATCGGCGTGATGACGGGCTTTGCGGTAACCGCCATTATCCAGTCTTCTTCCGCCACCACGGTCATGGTCGTGTCTTTTGTCAATGCCGGGCTCCTCACTCTTACCCAGTCCATTGGGGTGATCATGGGAGCCAACATCGGTACTACCGTTACCGCGTGGATAGTGTCCCTTGTCGGTTTTTCCCTGAACATTTCCGCCCTGGCCCTGCCTTCCATCGGCCTTGGCTTTGTAATGCGGATCATCAAATGGAAGTACAAGACCATTGGAGAGGCGATCATGGGCTTCGGCTTCCTCTTTCTGGGCCTCGACTTTCTTACCAAAGCAATGCCCTCCCTGAACGGAAGCGAGATTGGTTTTATTGCCGGGGTTTCCGATCTGGGATTCGTTTCGATACTCATAGGCGCCGGAACGGGGCTTGTGATGACCCTGATCATCCACTCTTCTTCGGCTTCCACGGCAATAATGCTCACCATGGCCTTTAACGGCGTTGTCGGCTACGAAATGGCCGCCGCCATGGTTCTGGGCGCCAACATAGGTACTACAATTGACGCCGCCTTGGCGGGCATCGGCGCCAGGACTGCCGCCAAACGAGCCGCCCTGGTTCATGTGCTTTTCAATGTGATAGGCGTCTGCTGGGCGATACCTCTCATCAAGCCTCTGCTGGCTCTGGTAGAACTGGTAACACCCGGTACCGTTGCCGCGAACTCCTTCCACGATCCGATGATCACAACCCATCTTGCGATGCTGCATACGGTTTTTAATGTGGTAAATACCGTTATTTTCTTTCCCTTTGTAAAGCCTTTTGCGTCTCTCGTAAGCTTTTTTATAAAAGACACGGATTCCGAAAGGAAAGATGAGCATTACAGGCTGGTATACCGGGGAGGAGGAGCCATTCAGGACGCGCCGGAACTGGCGGTGATCCAGGCGGGAAAGGAAATGCGGGACATGGCCGCCGTCGCCTATTCCATGTACGACAGGGTGAGCAAGGCCTTCTATGAGGCAAAGGATGTTGAAAACCGGGAGGCCTGGATAGAAAAACTTATGGAGCAGCTTTCAAAGCAGGAAGCCTACGCCGATGAAATGAGGGAACAGCTTACCGCCTTCCTTATCGAATGTACCCGCCACCAGCTTGGCCCCGGGTCCGAACAAAACGTGAGCCAGCTTCTGCGCATCGTCGCGGACCTTGAGTATATTACCGATGACTGTTACAGCATCGCCTGTATCCTTGAACGGAGCGTAAAGAAGGATCTTATCTTCAAGGAAAAGGAGATGATACTGCTTTCGCCCTATATTGCCCTTGTCGAAGAATTTTTAAGCTTTGTCCGCAGCCATCTGGGGAGCCGCCTGCACTCGGACGAGGCAGCCCAGGCCGAAGACTTTGAAGACCGTATCGACAGGCTCCGGGACAAGCTGCGCAAGCGGGGCCGCAAACGCATTGAGGCAGGCGAGGATGTAAAGACAGAATTACTGTTCATCGACCTGGTACGCCGCCTTGAGAATCTGGGCGACTACTGTTACGCCATTTCCCATGCCCTTTCTCACATGGCATAGTTCCCGGCATGCCTTCTGTCGCTCTCGCGTCCGATACTGGTATTTGCGCCATGGCCGGGGTATACCGCAATGTTTCTGTCCATGGAAAGAAGCCTTTCAAGGCTTGCGGCAAGGGCCTTTTCGTTTCCCCCCCAGAGATCCGTGCGTCCGACGCCGTTATTGAAGAGGGTATCCCCGCTGAAAAGTATGCCTTCATGTTCATCAAAAAACGCGATACTTCCCGGAGTATGCCCCGGCAGATGAAGGATCCTGAAGGGCCCGATGCTGTCTCCCTCTTCGAGAAGCCGGTCGGGGGACGGCGGATCCTCCCAGCGTTCTTCCAGAAAAGAGGCTCCCCCAAAGGCGGCAAAGCTCCGGCAGTGAAGGCGGAACGCATCCGGCCCCAGGAAAGGCGCATCTTCCCGGTGAAGGGCAATAGCTTCCGGAACAGCGGCCTTCCGCAGGGCGGGAAGGGCGGCAATATGGTCAAAGTGCCCATGGGTGAGTAGAATATAGCGGGGCCGGAGACGGAGTCTTTGGAGCATGGCGAGGATGGCCCCGCCTTCGGCTCCGGGATCGATAAGGGCACAGTCTCCGTTTTCCAGGGGGTAGATCCAGCAGTTTACTGCAAATTCCCCCAGTACCATACGGCGGATCGAATTCAAGTGTCCCTCCATGGAGGAATAATACCCTGCGTCTTTCCGATTTTCTAGTTATTCTTGCTCTGGCTGTTTTCTGGTACGGACTGGTACCGGTTGGGGGAGCATTCTTTCTGCACGGGAAATGGCGGAATTTCCGCCGCCGTTTCAACAGCCTGCGCCTCAAACCGGTGCTGGATTACAGCCGTTACCGGGATTTGAGCGGGGAGGGCGGAGAATTCCGTTTTACCGGAGGCTTTGAATCGATTACCGACGGCCATACCCTCTGGATACGCAGCGACAGCCTCACCCTCCCCGTGGCTCTTCACGGAGCGGAGACCTATGTACTGCCCATGCAGGAGGGACAGCAGTTTGAGATCTTCGATCCTTCGGAAGAGGCGCCGGAACGGATCCGCTGGGACAGGGTTTCCTCCCTTGCCGAAGGAGCCAGGGTTTTTGTGGGCGGGGCGCTGGTACTCCGGGATGATCGATGGACTTTTGTCTCCACGAAAGAATGTCCCCTCATGGTTATCTTCTACGACGGCCCGGATCATTTCCTGGCTTCACGGGCCATCCGGGCGGGAAGGCGGCTCAACGAATACTGGAATCCCATCACTCCCTACGCCCTTATCGTGGGTGCCCTGGCTCTGCTCTATGTTGCCGTTTCCTTCCTCTCAAGGCCGGTATTCCGTCTTACCGCCCTTACCGCCTTTATTGCGGTTTTTCTCCCCTTTTTCCCCATGATTCCGCCGGGCCTGCTTTTTACCGTTATCTACAGGAAATTCTGGTGGAAGGCCAGAACGTACCGGGCATACCGGGATCTGGTCAGACTGCCCCTTCATTACCTTAGCGCAGGCGAAGACTCCTGCCTGCTTCCCGGAGGGGAACGCTACGGCATGAAGCATTACCGGGTTTTGACTCCCGATATGGCAAACATTCCCCGGATCATTCCGGGAGAGGGAAGGGCTTTGAAGGAAGGCTGGTATGTGTTTGGTAAGTTGAACGAAGGCGAAATTTTTCCGCAGGAACCGGAAGACAACCTTGCCACCCATGGAGCCGTACCCGGCAAACCGGACAGGCTGGCTCATTCCTTTACCCTGCGGGCTTATACTCTGGAGATACTCGCCTGGCTGCTCCTGCTTTTCGGGATAGCCTTAAATACCTTCTTTATCGGTGTTATCATCTTCCTGCTCTGATTCGGAAACCCGATCATCATAGCCGTCATCCGTGCCCAGGGAGGATTCCGTCTCATCATCATCATTCTGTGAGTCTTCCGAATCCAGCCGGCTGCGGGCATAGTTGACCGCCAGGGACCGCCCCCGGAAGGGCTTGCCGTTCAGGGCTTCTATGATGCTGTCCGCCACGGTATCCCGAACCTGCACGAAGGAATAGTTGTCCAGAATACGGATGGCTCCCACGTCTTCCCGTTTGACATCGGTTTTCGTGGTGATAAGCCCCAGAATTTCACGGGGAAAGACCCGCCGGTTCCGGCCGATGCTCATGAAAAGCCGTTTGGACTCTTCCTCCGAAAGGGGATACGGTTTGCGCTCCTCCTCATTCCAGGATTCGTCCCGGCCTTTCCTGAATTTATGGCCGTGGAAACGTTCGCTCCGGCCGGAATTCCCCTGATCATAGAGCATCAAAAGGTAGGCTGCCGCCCAGGAACGATTGAAAAGGGAGACCTTCTTTTTGAATAACGAACGATACACAGAAAGAACCTGCGGATCCGCTTCCACCCGAATCTTTTCAAGAACCCGGGCAAGGTTTTTTTCTACTTTTTCACTGTCGATTTGTGAAGACATGAACATATCCTGTACTAAAAATTATGCGGGAAAGAAGGCCGGAAGCCCGTTTTTCCACTTGATTCGGGGTTATCGTCCCGAAAACTACCCCTCCCGGGACAGCTTTATTTTCTATAGTATTCCATATCTTTGAGTTTTACTCAAGTGGATGAATTGAAGCGGGGCGGTTTTTCATTTGCTTGATTAATAATAGCGGTCAATGACGGCCATAACTGTCCGGGTCCAGTCGATGAGGTTTTGAGGCTTAGCTCCTACGGTACTGATGTCCTTGAGTACGAATTCATAGGGACATTTGTTCTCCATGCAGACCTTGATAGTTTCGGTAATTTCCTGTTCCACCGCTTCCCGGTTAAAAACACCCGACACCATGGCCGGATTGGGCTTCCGGGCGTAGACATAATTACCGCCCATCTGCTCCGCCGACGAACGGACATCCGCCCAGGGGCTGACGCCTATTTTCCTCATGTTGGGGATCTTTTTGAGATAGGGTATGGCCTTGTCCAGGGGTTCGCAGCAGCCGTAGTAAACCAGGGCGCATTTTTCCATCAGAGGCTTCATGTATTGGAGGTCAAATTCGTTTAGCATTTCAGGGGAGGCCGAAGAAAAAAGCTGGGCCATACCCCGGAACCAGATGTCCTTGAGCCGGACACGAGTTCCGTCGAAATCCCTGGCCGGGAGATCATCGCAGTAAGGCGGCGTACAGTGGAGGCTGGAAACATTGTAGTCCAGGAGACCCAGCTTTTCCATCTGTTCCATCCGGGCAAGGCCGATTTCGGTGAATTTGGTCATGGTTTTGTGAACCAGTTCGGGCCGGTCAACCATATCTATCAGGCAGTTCTCGATGCCCCTGAGCATGGCAATTTCGTCCCAGGGCGAATGGTAGATGATATATCCCCTGGGCTTTACCGGAAGTATGCCCTCCAGGACATCCATAGCGGTTTCAAGATTTTTCCGGTCTGTTTCAGGATGGGCCTCAATCCGGGGGATAATCAGGGCCTCCACCTTGTCCTCCGTGTCCAGTTGATCCTCGTAATGGTGAGACACGATGTTATTGGCCTCATTGGTTGCCAGGGTTTCTTCTTTTATCCTGATTCCGGTACCTGAATCCGTAAAGGCCTTGCATATATAGTAGGCGTCTTCCACCACCATGTCCGCCTGAATGTACTTCCAACGGTAGAGGATACGGCGGAAATACCGTTCCATGTCCCGGCCTTCTTTGGATTCACAGCGCAGGGTAAGGACGCCGTCTATGTCCATTTCATGCCAGGGTATCTCATCTATCCACACCGGGGGACGGCCCGGTTTAAGGTTGTGCATCTCCCTGATACGGACAATCCGCTCTTTGTTGACATCCTTCTCCGCCAGTTCGCGGTAAGATTTTGCGAGTTCCCGGAGTATGGCTTTGTCCTGATTTGATATCATAGAATCTCCTTTTATCCTTTTACGGAACCGGAAACCATGCTTTCCATGATCTGCTCCTGGAGCAGCACATAGACCAGCACCGTGGGAGTGATGCACATCACCAGGGCGGCGAACATGGCGGTATAATTAAAAGAAAACATATTGGTGAAATATTTCATAGTCAGCGGCAGTGTGCGGTTGGCTTCGGAGGACGTGAGCATCAGTGCGTAGAGCAGTTCGTTCCAGCAGCCGATAAAGGTGAGAATCGCGGCGCTTACAAAGGCAGGCTTGGCCAGGGGCAGCATGATGCGGAAATAGACCATAAAGAACCCCGCCCCATCGATGATGGCCGCTTCGTCCAGTTCCCGGGGGATGGTCTGGAAAAAACCCTTGAGCAGAAACAGGGTCATGGCCATCCCGAATCCAGAATACACCAGGATAAGGCCGCCCTTTTTGTCGTAGAGCCCCAGGGTTCTGACAATGGTGTAAATGGGCTGCAGCATGGAATTGGCCGGGATCAGGATAGAACAGATCAAAAGGCCGTAGACAAAATTCTTCAACTTGAAATCAAACCGGGCCAATACATAAGCTGCCATGGAGTAGAAGAGCACCGAAATAAGGGTTGAAGAGCCCGCCACAATCAGGGAAGTGAGGAAGCGCATGGGGATGTTGGCCAACTCCAGAGCCATACGGTACCCATCAAAGGAAATTTTTGACGGCAGGGTAAAGGCGGATCCCAGGATCTCCCGGTTGGTTTTAAAAGAAGAAATGAGCACCCATACAAAGGGAGCCACCGAAATGAGAAGCACGAAAGCAAAAACGAGGTAGGCGATGAGGACATACAGAACTGAGGACGGGCTCTGGCGGATACCCCTCCGCCGAAGGCTTGAGTGGTTCATGGTTCTCCTACTCCCCCATGGTATCGTGCATACGGAAAGACCGGGTGGTCAGGGCCATTATTGAAGCGCCGATGATAAGGAGGAATATCCCTATGGCATTGGCGTATCCGTACTTATTGAGGGTAACAATGGCATTTACCGACATGACCGCCAGGTTAATCGTGGTCGTCCCAGGGCCGCCGTTGGTGGTCATGAAGATGATGTCGAACATCTTAAAAACCGAGGTCACCGCGATGATAACCCCGGTACCGATAGCATTTTTAAGCAGGGGAACGTTGATCCAAAGATCGATCTGGAATTCGTTGGCCCCATCTATCTTCGCCGCCTCGTAGAGTTCCGGCGGGATGGAGAGCAGCTGGGACAGGGTGATAAGGGTAATAACCGCGGCGTACCAGAGCCAGATCTGGGTCAGAGAAGCGAAGGCAGTCCGGGAATCAAAGAGCCAGTTGACGCTGAAATCGGGCCCCGCAAAGATACGAATAATGGAATTCAATACCCCCGCGTCGGGCTTGAAGATAAACATAAAGAGCAGGGCCATGGCGCTCCCGGAAATGACGTTAGGCAGCATGAACGAGGACCGCACAAAACGCCAGAGCGGAAACCTGCGGGAAAGGAAGAGGGCTACCAGCACTCCGAAGGGGACGTGGATAAAGGCCGCGCAGAGGGCCCATTTTACCGAATTCCACAGGGCGCTCTTAAACTGCTGATCTCCAAAGAGTTCAATATAATTGTTGAGACCGATAAACCGCATGGGCTCAAAGCCGTTCCACCTGCAAAAACTACTCACCACAGAGAGCCCCAGGGGCCAGAGGTACAGCAAGGCGAACATTCCCAAAGCCGGCGTCAAAAAGAGGGCAATCATCAGCCGGTTTTGAGATTTCAGCGGTTTCTTGGGGGAAACCGGATTTTTCATTGTACTCCTTTACTGGTTCTCGGCAGCGTAACGCCGGGCGGAGGCGGTCATCCTGGCGGCCATCTCCTCGGCGCTGATGACTCCGTTGATAAAGTTGATCATCTCAGTCTCGATAACCTCATGCTGGGTCAGTACATCCCACCTGCCCTGATAATTCGGTATGGTCGCCTTAATCGTGGGAACCACCTCCGCATAGATCCTCATGGGAGGCTTAAAGGAAGCCTTGTCCGACTCCGTCAGGGAGACCTTCGTCGAGAAGTTTCCGCTCATCCTGCCGGTGTAGCGGATCATGTCCTCATTGGTTGCGTAGAACCGGATCCACTCAACAGCGGCTTCCTGTTCGGCTTTGGAAACATCCACCGATACACCGTCGCCGAATTGTTCGCTGCCGTTATCTATCATGATCCCCTCGGGGAATTTGGCGTAACCCACTTTCTGATCGAAGCCGGGAGCCGAGAAGGAGGGATCGCTTAAGGATTCTATCATCCAGGGGCCGTTGGGGATCATGGAAGTGGTTTCATTGGAGAAATTATTGGCCGCCAGGGCGTAGTTACCCCCTTGGGCATCCCTGGTGGTGTAGGTGTAGAGGCGTTTTATCATATTGAGCATGTCGATGATCTGGGGAGTGCTGAAGTTGGTGGGGAACTGCTGTTTCATAAACGCCTGACCTTCGGCGCCGCGGCCCAGATAGGTAGTGGCCATGAGCATGGTACACCAGCCGGTTTCGGTAAGGTGGAGGGAAATAGGCGTATGTCCCGCGGCCTTGAGCTTGTCGCAGGCGGTCCAGAATTCATCCCAGGTTTCAGGGAACCGGGAAATTCCCGCCTGGGTAAAATGCTCCTTGTTGTAGTAGATCCCCACATAGGGCGCCGTGCTT
>JAISCR010000137.1 GCA_031265435.1 Treponema sp. | reverse complement strand
AGAGTGAATAATTACCAACCGGGGAGGAGACAAAACGCCGGGCGGCACTTTTCGGATTATTGTTCATACCGGACATACTCAAACCATCCCTTAATCTGCTGGTAAGAAAAATACCATATTTTGAAAAAAAATACAATACGCGCATTGATGTTCTGTCAAGACGCCTGAAAAGCGGCGGGAAGCCCCCGGTTCCATGAAAGAAGCAGGCCGAAATGGCGTTGGGCGATCTACCGGTCGTATATGCCGGATATACTTGTCATCTGAAGGGGAAGCGGCGGAGCCTGTTCGCCCCGGCCAGCCAGCCAGCGCTTTTCTATGCGGAAGCCTTCTGTTCTATCCTGGTGCGGAAGCCAAGGTTATCCAGAACTTTGACTACCGTTGAGAATGGCGGATTTCCATTGCTTGAGAAGGATTTATACAGTCCTCCCTGTTAAGGTTTAATTCCCGGGCAAACCGGGCCATGCCTTGGAACATAAAAGTAAACGCTGATGCCTTGTTTTCCATTGACAATACGCCCAAAATATCCCACAGTAATAGCATGGAGAGCCAAATAGCCGTCTCGTATCCAAAAATTCTTGCAGCTTCGTTGAAAATGCGAGATCATGAATTTGAACAGGAAATAAAGACGATCTCAATGGTCAAACTTTACGAACTGGGAAAAGTTTCATCGGGCGTGGCGGCCGGGGTACTTGGCATTTCCCGTCTGACCTTTCTTGATATACTCTCCGCGCATCAGGTTTCCTGTTTCCCTGATGCGGACGAATTGGAAACAGACGTTATTAATGCCTAAAGCCGTATCAAATACCACGCCAATTTTATCGCTTTTAAAACTAGGTAAATTGGATATTCTTAAAGCTTTATACAAAACCATCCTCGTTCCGCAGGCGGTATATCAGGAGATTGAAGCCGGGAAAGACAGAAGCTTTTATACGGATCTTGGAAAATTGGACTGGATTACCATAAAGCACATCAAATCGCCTCATGAGCGGATGTACCTTTTTGACTTGGATGACGGAGAAGCCGAGACGCTTATTCTGGCGCAGGAGCAAAATGCCGATTTGGTCATAATTGATGAGAAATGTGGACGGCGTTATGCCGGACAGTTGGGAATACCGGTAACCGGAACCATCGGTATTTTACTCAAGGCAAAAAAGCAGGGTATTATCACCGGGATAGCGCCCCTGTTACAGGAATTGATTGACAAACAATCATGGATCGGTGCGGAACTTGTCAAAAAGGCGATTGAACTTGCGGGAGAGGGTTTGTCCGTATCAACCTGAAGGGCCTTAGCCGGTAATATCTTTATGAGGGAAACAGTCCTCCGGAATTCATAAACCGGGCGGGATTTTTGTTCATTTTTGCCATTTTTTTCATCATGCCTCGCATTTTTTCGAATTTTTTGATGAGCCGGGCAACTTCGGCGACGGATGTTCCCGAACCGCGGGCAATTCTGGTGCGCCGGGAGGGGCCTATGATCAGATGATTTGCCCGTTCTTTCCGTGTCATTGATGAAAGAATCGCCTCCTGGCTCTTCAAATCTTCTCTGTCGATGTCTTCTTCACTAATCTTCCCGGCCATGCCGGGGATCATGTCCAGCATGGACTGGAGGGAGCCCATTTTTTTTACCGAACGGAGCTGGGCCAGCCAGTCTTCCAGGGTAAAATTTTCCTTCTCCATCTTCTTCTGGAGTTCCAGGGCTTCCTTTTGATCGATAACGGTTTGGGCTTTCTCCACGAGGCTTACCACATCCCCCATGCCCAGGATGCGTCCGGCGATTCTGTCGGGGTGGAAGGGCTCAAAGTCTTCCGGCTTCTCCCCGGTACCCACGAATTTGAGGGCCTTGCCGGTAACGGTTTTAAGAGAAAGGGCCGCGCCGCCTCTGGTGTCGCTGTCGAACTTGGTAAGCACCACGCCGGAGAGGCCTATCTTCTCGTCAAAGGTTTTGGCGATGTCAACCGCGGATTGTCCGGTCATGGAATCGGCCACGAGAAGCAGTTCATCGGGTTTGCAGGCTTCCTTGAGGCGGGAAAGTTCCGCCATCATCTCTTCGTCAATCTGGAGACGGCCTGTGGTGTCCACAATTATCGTGTCGATCATGTTGAGCCGGGCCCAGTCCAGGGCCGCCCTGTAGACTTTTGCCGAATCTTTTGCGCCTTCTTCCCGGTAGACGGGCACTCCCACCTGGTCCGCCAGCACGGCAAGCTGCTCCATGGCCGCCGGACGCACCAGATCGCAGGCAACAAGCAGGGGTTTGCGGCCTTCATTTTTCAGCCTGAGGGCCAGTTTGGCAGAACTGGTGGTTTTTCCCGAGCCCTGGAGTCCAAGCATCAGGATGACGGAGATGGTATCCGGCCCTTTAAGCTGAAGATCCTGCTTTGTATCTCCCAGAAAGGAGACCATCTTGTCGTGAACGATTTTAACAAACTGCTGTCCCGGATCGACGGAACGGAGAACCTTCTCCCCCTTGGCTTCTTCTACCGTTGAATTGACAAAACGCCGTACCACCCGGAGGTTTACATCAGCCTCCAGGAGGGCCATCTTGATGGCATCTACCGCGTCGTCGATGTTTTTTTCGGTTATGGTAGATTTACCCGCTACAAAACGCAGGGCATCGGATACTTTTTGGGTAAGTTTATCAAACATGGGTATCTCCTATTCGTGGGAGGCAACTTCTTTCTGGTCGGACTTGTGACGGAAGACCAGGGTGTTGAGCCGGGTAAGGAATTCTTCTGTGGACTGATCCGTATGGGAGGTATAGGTGTCGTAACCGTAACTGACCGAAAGCTTGAAATCCCGTTCCGTAGTCTGGTTATAGGTTTCCATCATACGGAGAAAACGGAGTAACAGTTTTTCGATGTCGAACTTTGCCTTGATTGCAACGATGAATTCATCCGGCCCGATACGGGCAATAAAGTCCGACTGCCGGGTACATTTGCTAAGGATATCCGCCAGATCCAGCAGGGCATAGTCTCCATGCTCCATACCCAGCTTGTCGTTGATCGCTTTAAGTCCGTTAATGTCGAAAAGGGCCATGGCATAGCTCTGCTTTTTGCTCGTGTGGTTAATCTGATTGATGAATTCGTTGAAGCTGGCGCGGTTCCCTATGCCCGTTACCCTGTCCGTAGTGGTATCGCTGCGGAGAATGGTGAAGTAACAGTACAGCAGCGCCCCGGTAAAACAGTTCCAGATAACATAGTTGGTCTTGAAGAAGAAATCAAAGCCCGCCCCGGCTCCGATAAGAATGGCAAAAAGGGCAATCACATAGAGCTGATTTCCCTTTATAAATTTTACCGATGTGATCAGATCCACCGCGGCAAGGATAATGGCGCCGTAACCAAAGACAAAGGGGACGATAAACTGCCTGCCTTTTACGAACAGATTCTCCCCGCTGATGGAGAAACAAAAGCCGTACGGCAGATTAAAGAGCAGGAAAACCAGAACCGCGGAGATTACCCCGATAATAATCCATATAAAGACCTTTGCCCGGTTGATGTTCTTGTTGACCATATAATCGATGTACAGGACCGCCATGTAGTAGCTGAGGTACTGAAAAACAAAATACAGACTGTTGGTAATGTAGAGAATGACATGAACTGCCTGTCCGTTCATGCCATTGAAAAACGTGTTGGCGGTACTGAAGACGATATCGGCAAAGATGACTATCAGAGATACAAGGAAGACCCTCCGCTGAAAGTAATCCGTGTCGGTGCGGGTGATAAAATCGAAGAAAATCAACGCCAGGACAAGTCCGGCACTGACCAGGGGATAAATTATTGGAACGGAAAAAGGGCTGTTCATGATCCTGAATGATTATATTTCAAAAAAAACTCTGCCGCAAGGCTTTAAGCCGTCCTTCCGGGCCTGAAGGATCAATGCCACCCGGATTTGAAACCGGCACCGTTCAAAACCAGGGGGAGTTACCGTCTGTCCATTCGCAGATCTCCTCGGGCCTGAAGAAGAGAGCCGTCTCGCGGCCCGCGCTTTCCGGGGAATCGGATGCGTGGATAATATTGAGGCGGGTATGGGCCGCGAAGTCCCCCCGGATGGTTCCCGGCAGGGAACTGTCTATGCCGGTAGAGCCGATAAGCCGGCGGACAATCATGATTGCCTCGTCTCCTTCCAGGATCATGGCAAGAACCGGGCCTGTAAGGGTATATTCTACCAGTTTTTCGTAAAAATCCTTGCCCTTGTGTTCCGCATAGTGGGCTTCCACCATGGGTTTATCCATCCGCAGAAGCTTCATGGCTATAATTTTGAGACCTTTCCGCTCAAAACGGTTCAAAATTTCTCCCGCAATCCGTCTCTGGAGCACACCCGGCTTGAATAAAACCAGAGTTTTTTGACTTTGAATATCATTCATATCCAGTAACTATATCACATATTGGAACTATTTTCAAAATTCGGCGCCGTGGTTTGGCGTTTTAGTTCCACATATGTTTTTTTTCCGTTTCATGGTATAATCTATGGTATGTCTCGACGATCTCTGCAGGATATCACGGTCTTTTTGTTGTTTATGTGCGCCGTTCCCTGTCTCCACGCTCTTGATTTTGCAGTCCGTTTTAAGCCTTACCTTGCGGTGCCTATGGGAGACAGCGCCAATTTCTTTACCATAGGTGGAGGGGGAGACGCGGTTTTCGATATTGATATTTCCAGCGCGCTCTCCAATCCTCTGGGCATAGGGTATTCCGCCGGGTTTGAGGTGGGAATAAATGCCGCTCCCCTTTTCAAGGCGGATTCCCTTGCCTCCCTCTACTTTGGAGGCGTCAACTTCAGTCTCTTTTACCTTCCGTTTTCCCGCTGGAATATCCGGGGGGAGGGCACCTTTGGTTTCTACCAGGGGATGTTTGACGGTAATACCTATGCCAATACCTTCTGGCGCTACGGTCTTGAGGGAGGTTTCAGGATAAGTCCCAATTTCATCATCAACATGAACGGCGGGTACCGGGTCTACAACTACAAGCCTTCCAATCCCAACTGGGAGGGTCTCTACGCGGGCTTAAGCGCCCAGATCACCTTTGAAACCGGACGCCGGGATGACGGTGTGGGGATCAGTCTCAGTCAGTCTGAACCCATATTCCCGGTGTTTTCGGGATTATACCGTACCAACCAGATCGGTACGCTGAAGATAATCAATAACGAAACCGCCGAGATCCGCAATGTACGGGTAAGTTTCCGGGCGGGAAACTACACTTCATCCGAGCTTCTCTGCGGAACGGTCTCCCGGATCAATAAGCGTAGATCCGCTGAACTGCCCCTGCTGGCGGACCTTTCCAGGGCGGTCTACAATTTTGCCGAGAACAGCCGTTTTCCCGGGGAAGTGTTGATTCAGTATGAACTTCTGGGTTCTTCGAGAACCGCCCGGGCGGAGGCGGTGGTGGAGATCTTTAACCGGAACAGTTTCCGCTGGGGCGATCCCAATGCCCTGTCGGTATTTGTGTCGCCCGGTTCCCTCGAAGTGCAGGATTATCAGAAATACATCGTCGGTATAGCCCGGAATTATCTGCGTACCGGTCTTAACCGGAATATGCAGTTTGCCATGTATCTTTTTGAAGGTCTCAGGGTAAGCGGTATTCAGGATTCCCTTGATACGCAGAACCCCTACCGGGATTTTCACCGGATTCCAGAAGAGATAGACAGCATACAGTTTCCCTTCCAGACCCTGGCCTATAAATCAGGCGATATAGACGATCTGGGCCTGCTCTATGCCTCATGCCTGGAAGCCGCGGGGATCAACTCCGCCCTCATTCCCCTGAATGATGACTTTGTGGTTGCGTTTTCCCTGGGGATAGACGAAGAAGAAACCGCGTCCCTCTTTGATTCTCCGGATAATCTCCTCGTTGTCGGGGGAGAGGTCTGGATGCCTGTTTCTTTCAGCGCCTTCAGGGAAGGTTTTATCAACTGCTGGTACAACGCGGTTAACGGCATCAACCGTGCCATTGCCGCCGAAGAAGATGTCAACTTTATCGCGCTGGCGGACGCATGGGTGAACTATCCTCCTGCCGCCGTATCGTCCGGGGAGGAAAGTTTGGCAAAGCCTTCCGAGGAGATGGTTGCCAGAACGGTAGAAACCGACATGCAGCGTTATATCGTTGCGGAATTCGGGCCAAAGATACAGGCTGTGTTTAGCGATATTCAAACGAACGGGCCTTCCGCGGCCCGGTATAACCAGTTGGGCCTGCTCTATGTGCGTTCCGGTATGTATGCCGAGGCCAAACAGGTTTACGAACGTTCCGCCGCCATGAACGGGAACGCGGTGGCCCTGGTTAACCTGGGGAATCTTGCCATGATAGAGAGAGATTTGGATGAAGCGGACCATTGGTTCAGGGAAGCCCTGAAATCCGATCCGGGTAACAGGAGCGCTCTTGGCGGTCTGGAACAGATCGCTCTTGACAGGATGGAGTAGGTTTTATGATTATTCGCACATGGAAAAAAGGACGCTTCGTGAGCCTGCCTGCGGGTTTTCTTGCCGTTTTTCTTGCCCTCTCCACGCCCGGCAGGCTTCACGCGGAGCAGAGTTTTTTGCTCCGTTTTTTTCCGGGTTTTTACGCTCCCCTGGATAACAGTAATCTGACTCCCGGTTTTACCGGAACGGCGGGGTTTGACTGGCGTTTTCTTCCCTTTACGGGGGTTTCCCTTCAGGGAGGCTACCTCAATGCGCCGATAATTGGGGGCGGATCGGTCCAGGTTCTCGATGCCCATCTGGGCCCGGTTTTCTTCTGGCGGCCCCTGAGCCGGTTTTCGCTGGAGGCCGATGCCGGGGGCGGTCTATACTCGGCCTCCTGGAACGAGAGCAGTATTTCGGGTATCAGTTTCGGCGCCAGGCTTGCCGCTGTCTACCATATTACCCCGGCCCTGTCCGCCGGTGTTTACGGCGCTTACAGGCAATACACGTATTCCCCGGAACCCTTCATCAATAGCGTCAGCGCGGGTCTTGGAATCTCCCTCAACCTGACCGAGGCACTTTCCAGGGAAACGCGGATTCGCGCGGATACCCTGAACCGGCAGTTTGTTTTTCCCGTATCCTACTCCTGGTACAATGAAAATCCCTTTGCCACGGTAAAGATCACCAATAACGAAAAGGTGGATATTACCCGCATCCAGACTTCTTTCTATCTGGAACGCTACATGAGCCAGCCCAAGCTCTGTAATGTTACTTCTTCCCTCAAGCCCGGTGAGTCTGTTGAGGTGCCCGTATCCGCCTTTTTCAACGAATCGGTCATGTCGCTAACGGAAAATATCGTTGCCAATGCGAGGATCATCGTGGAATACCGGGCACTGGGGCAGAACAAGCAGGCCGATATTCCCATGGAACTCCCCATCTTCCACCGCAATGCCATGAGTTGGGACGATGACCGGCGGGCTTCTTCCTTTGTGTCCGCGCGCGACCCTTCGGTTCAGTGGTTTTCCCGCTATGTCAGTTCCATGGTGCAGAACCGGCAGAGGCCCCAGATTCAGCGGAATATCCAGATTGCCCTGGGCATGTTTGAAAGCCTCAATGCCTACGGTATAAACTACATCATAGACCCTTCATCCAGCTATATTGAGTTGTCGGAAAATTCAAACAGCCTGGACAACCTCAACTATCCCTACCAGACACTGATGTACCGCGGAGGCGACTGCGACGATCTTTCAATCCTCTTCAGTTCCCTTATGGAGTCGGTGGGTATAGAAACCGCCTTCCTCACCATTCCGGGGCATATCTACATGGCCTTCGATCTGGGTTTGACCGAAGAAGAGGCGCGAAAAAGCTTCTATGCGCCTGAGGAACTGATATTCCACGGAGGCAAGGCCTGGGTTCCCCTGGAGATAACGATACCCAAAGAAGGTTTTTACCGTGCGTGGCGTATAGGAGCCAAGGAGTGGCGGGATGCGGATCAACGCGGGACGGCGGCGATCTATCCCATGCGTGCTTCCTGGGAGATCTATCCCCCGGTAAGCGTCCCCGGAGCGGCTTCCAGGGTTGCCCTTCCCCCGGAAAATACTGTTGCCGAGGCCTTTGACCAGTCGATAGACGCGTGGGTGAGCGCCCAGATACGTCCCCAGGTACAGTCCTACGAGGAACAGCTTGCCCGGCGGGAAGATCCGGAAATCCGGAACCGTTTGGGAGTGCTTTACGGCAGTTACGGCATGCTCGGCAAGGCCCAGGAACAATTCGCCATCGCCGCCCGGAACGGCAGTGAGGATGGCTGGCTAAACCTGGGGAATGTGGCTTTTTTGGAACAGCGTTACCGGGACAGCATCTGGTACAGTCAGCGAGTCCTGCGGGATGATCCCGAAAACCCGGTGGCCATGCTGACCCTGGCCCGTTCCTATTATGAAGAGAATAATTTTTCTTCGTCGGATGGATGGTATGCCGCAGTGCAGAGCCGGGATCCTGCTCTGGCCCGGGACTATGCGTACCTGGGATCCTTCTTTGAAAACCGGGGCCGGGGCTTCTCCCTGTCGGATCGTTTGACTACGGCGCCCTGGGCCCTGGGAGGCAACTCTTACACCGGTTTAAGGACGAGGACTCTTGAAGCTCTGTCCGCGGAGCCGGCGCCCAGAATCGGAGGCCTTGCATCCACCCTGTCCTTTACAGGAGGTCGGACGGCCCAAATGCCTCTTGAGATGATATCCGCGCCTTCTCTGGCAATACAGATCGAATCCGGCAGCCTGGCGGAAAGCCTGCGTCCCGCTCCGGCGGAAACAGCGCTTCTTGAGCCTGAAGAGATTATTGCCGCAGCCGCGGCGGAACGAGATGCCGGACAAGCCGCAGCTCCCCCGCAGCCGCAGCCCCTTCTCTCCGAACCACTCGCCATGGCTCTGCCCCAGTTTGCCGCAGGGGATACCGGTACAGGCACCGTGGCTCCCGCAGAGCTCCCTAAACCCGAAGAAATTGAACCGGGCCCGAAACCCGAAGCCCTGGAACCCAAACCCATAACAGTTATAGAAGAAGACAGAACAGATTCAGAGCCTCCCTCAGCCTCCCCCGGCCCGGAACCCGCACCTGCCGCACAACAGCCGGTCATAGCGGAAACCCCGCAACCTGTGTTTGAAGCGCCCGCTCCCGCCGTGCAACCGCCCGCAGTCGTGGCGGAAGCCCCGCAACCTGTGTTTGAAGCGCCTGCTCCTGCCGTGCAACAGTCTGCAGTCGTGGCGGAAGCCCCTCAGCCTGCGGTTGAAGCGCCTGCACCGGCAGCCCAACAGTCCGCAGTCGTGGTAGAAACCCTGCAGCCCGCAGTTGAAGCGTCCGTTCCAGCCGCGCAACAGCCTGCAGTCGTGGCGGAAGTCCCTCAGCCCGCAGTTGAAACGCCTGTACCGGTAGCCCAACAGCCTGCAGTCGTGGCGGAAACCTCTCAGCCCTCAGTTGAAACGCCCGTTCCAGCCGTACAGCAGCCTGCGGTCGCAGTGGAATCAGATGTTCTTCCCCTCCAGGATATATTTTTGGGGCGGGATACAGCCCTTGCAGAGGCGAAGCCTCAAATTGAAAGCCCCACAGTTCCCGTCCTGACGGAAACCCCGCAGCCTGCGGTTGAAGCGCCTGCTCCCGCCGTGCAACCGCCTCCAGCCGTGGCGGAAACCCCTCAGCCCGTAGTTGAAACACCTGTACCGACGGCTCAACGGCCCGCGGTCACAGTGGAATCAGATGCCCTTCCCCTCCAGGATATATTTTTGGGGCGGGATACAGCCCTTGCAGAGGCGAAGCCTGAAATTGAAAGCCCCGCGGTTCCCGCGCTGACGGAAACTCCTCAGCCCATACCTGAAACACCCGTACCGGTAGCCCAACAGCCTGCAATCGTGGCGGAAGTTCCGCAGCCCATAGTTGAAGCACCTGTGCCTCTGGCACAGCAGCCCGAAGTCATAGCAGAGACCCCTCAACCCACAGTTGAAACACCTGTACCGGCGACCCAGCGGCCTGTAGTCGTGGCGGAAATTCCACAGCTCGTAGTTGAAACACCTGTGCCTGTCGCAGAGCAGCCCACAGTCATAGTAGAGACCCCGCAATCCGCTCTTGAAGCGCCTGTGCGCATCCTCCCTACTGCGGCTATAGAGGCACAGCCGGAACCTGCCGCTCTGTCGCCTGAGACTACGGTTTCCACCATTGAGCAAAAGGCTGAAACTCCTGCCGTGGAGCAAAAGCCCGAAGCGCCGCTTTCGCTTGAGAATCCCGGTTCCCTGACCGAGAGACCGCCGGCGTGGAAACGGAGTCCCTGGGCTTTTATTGCCGGTATAGGCGCCGTGTGTGCGGCCGTACTGCTGGCAATCGCCGGACTGAAACGCCGGAAGAAGTAAGCCGATGACCGAGGCTCTTTTTTAGAAAAAATTTCTCTATCCGCATGATCGTTATCTGTTATTATCGTAAATGTATTTTTTGTCATATTCAATTATTTTATCTGTGATTGTTTTCTTTATCTTATTTACCGGTAACTTGCATTTTATCATTTTTACTTCCTGCCAACTTTCACCGGGAACATCATCAAAATATCCAAGGCTTCTTTTTACACTGCTTATATCATTTACATTATACTTTATTTTGTAACAATCGAACATATCTTCTAATGTAATTTCATTTAATAAATAGTAAATATCAACAAAATCTTTTGCCCGATTTCCGCTGTTTTCAATTGCCCGTAATTTCATGGCCGCAATATCCTTTTTCCCTAAATATCGTATATTTTCTTCCTCCTTAACCTGTTCTACCAAATTATAAGGGTGTTTGACAAAATCAACTTTTATATCATTTATTTTTACCTGGTAGATAATATTTTGACTGTTTATTACAAGAATTTTGTTTCTATAATTTTCAAATAGAAATACTCCTATTGCTTCTTTGTCTATTTCAGTCTGTGTAAAAAGGTCAATATCGTCCGAACGCCTATGCCCCATCTGTAACGCCAAAGACGTTCCGCCGACTAAAAAATAATCCCTGAAAATTGCCGCCTGCTGGAGTTCATTTAACAATGTTAATAAAGATTTTGATACACATTTTTTTTGTAACATA
>JAISCR010000096.1 GCA_031265435.1 Treponema sp. | reverse complement strand
CTCAAAAAAGTTTAAGGAGGAAATATGAAAAAGCTTATTGCTCTTTCAATTGTTCTCGTAGTTTTAACTGGTGCGGTATTCGCCCAAGTACCGGACGGTGTCACCTTCGGTGCATGGGGTCGGACGTATTTCACCCCCTTTGAGTCGCATTCCGTTCACGATGAGATGTCAGAGCCCAATACTGCCCATACCATGGGCGACAACAAGACCGAGGCTTATTCGACGACCGGTACTACCTGGGGTTGGGGGATGGGCGATATTGAATTCGACCTTAAAGCCGAGGCGGAACAGATCGGTATGGTTATCAGCCTCAACGGCAACGGCGGCAGTGTTGGAACAAACGATTTCGCCGAAATCTGGGCCAAACCCATTTCCTGGGTGCGGATCGACATTGGAAAATTCAATATCGATAACCTCCGTGGTAAAGTCGGTCTTGACAGTGAATTCAATAGATTCATTAGTGGCCAAGGCACTTCTTGGGCTCCCGATCCTGATGCCATCTTTACCCGGTTCCAGACCGGTAACGGGTGGCACATAACGGCAACTCCCGATATGATTCCCATACCCGGACAACTTTTCTTCCAGTTCGGTCTCGGCAGCAACAAAACTGAAGCCGGCGCACTTGGGTATTATGACGGCGGCTGGAATCCTACAGCATTTGTTCCCGGCGGGGATTCATGGGCAAGCATGCAGCTTGGCGTAGGCTATGAAATTCCCAATATCGGTCTTCTTTTCCGTGTCCAGTACCTGGGCGCCCGGAGTGAACCGACAATTACAGGTGAGGAAGAGGAAGAAGGAGCAGATCCATATAATCCGTTTGGGATCACAGCGAAAAAAATTGAGGTTGCCTTTGCGTATACCGGTATGGCAGACAGTCTGGGTCTTACGATAGACTTTGGTGGTAAGATCCCTATCCCTGCTACCAAGATCGGCGGTGGTGATTATACGTATATGGATCCTATCAAAGTCGCCCTCGGCGCTTCGTATGCCCAGAATGGTATCGGCGTAACAGCCGGTCTCTATTTTGGCCTCCTTGGTGGATATAATAACGGCAAGAGCGGGAGTGAGGAGGATACGGCTACCAAGGGTGTTACGTTTGATATGCACCTGATTCCTTCTTATGATCTTTCCTTTGGTACTGTTGGCCTTGATGTTGGTCTGGGTATCAAGGGTGAAGGCAGGTCGAAAAAGGGAGCTTGGTCTAACGATATTGAAGATGGCTCTACGCTCTTTGGTATCGGCGCATGGCTCAAGCAGGATCTTGGTAAGGGCCACATCACCTACGGCGCAGGATTCAATTTTGACACTGTAGTAGGCAAGGCAGGCGGTGACGATATCTACAAGGGTACCGATATCTACATCCCCATCATTGTGGAGTATGCCTTCTAAGATCAGCGTTTAGTTAATCCTAAACAAAATGGGCCGTGCGGTGAAAGCCGCGCGGCCTTTTTTATGGTTCAAAAGAAGATTTACCGCAAGGTCGAAAAAGTCGAAAAAGTAAAAGAAGGAAGAGAAAGAGGGGGGGCTCTTAAAAACTTATTTGACTTATTCAACGTGGTGGTTTATAAAATTCTTCTTAATACGGATTATATCAGCCCGAAAAGCGAACAGGAATGAAAGGGAGAAATATAATGGAGAAAATAGTCTATCATAAGATGCCACAAAAATTATACACAAAAGGACTATAGACTAAAAGAAAAAATTATGTTATAGTTAAAATATGAAGATTTATTTAGATCATTGTGCTTATAATAGGCCATTTGATGACCAAAATAATGTAAAAATTCAACTTGAAACGACAGCAAAATTGTATATCCAGAACCAAATTAAGGATGGAAAATATGATTTAGTATGGTCTTATATGTCTGATTTTGAAAACAATGATAATCCAAATATTGAAAACAAAGAATCGATACAACAATGGGAAAATATTGCAAAATATAAGTGTAAATCCTCAAAAACTATTTTAAACCGGGGAAAACAAATCGAACAATTAAAAATAAAACCAAAGGATGCCTTACATATTTCTTGCGCAATAGAAAGTGAATGTACATATTTTATAACTACTGATGATGGTTTAACAAAAAGACAGGTTGCTGGAATTAAAGCAATAAATCCTATTGATTTTGTTCGAACAATGGAGGAGAAAAATGATGAATGAGACTGCATTAAAAGTAGAGGCGATAGATTTATTAATAAAAAATTTTGGAGTTCTCAATACCGAGCGTTTTATAACAAGTATAAAAAGTAATAATTTTGATTACACAGAATGGCAAAAGAACTTATGGAAAGATAAAACAATAGATGAAATACATACATTGGCAACAGAATTTGAAAATAGAAAAAATAAAAAGTAGGGCCATTCACAGTTTTTTGGGCGCCTTCTTTGGAAGGGAACTTGATTTCCGGGTGCGGCTCTTTAATGTGCTGGCTATGGCGGGGGCGGTGATAAGCCTTGTTGTGGCGGCGCTGGGGCCTTTCACGGGGGCGGCCCTCTTGAACAGCCTTGCCTGTCTTTTTTCGTTTTTGTTAGCCATTTTTTTCCTCTATTATTCAAACCGTACCGGACGTTACCGCCTTTTTTATTTTATCACCATTGTGGTTGTTTTTATCCTCCTTTTTCCGGTGATGTTTTTTTCCGCCGGAGGCTACCACAGCGGGATGCCGGTGTTCTTTG
Source organism: Treponema sp. (assembly GCA_031265435.1). GTDB lineage: Bacteria > Spirochaetota > Spirochaetia > Treponematales > Breznakiellaceae > JAIRNJ01. The sequence goes on along the minus strand of JAISCR010000096.1, from coordinate 37,159 downwards.
TATTTGCCGTGATGTTTACCGTGTTTATGCTGGACGGTAAAGCGGCTTTTGGTATGGCGGTTTTGGAACTGCTGGTCTATTCAGGAATTTGCCTCTACGCTTTCAGGTTCCCTGAAAGGGTGCATTTTTTCCGGACCGAAGAACAATTTTTAACCGATGTGATCACGGCTTTTGTTGCGGTGAGCATTGTTCTGGGAATTACTATGTTTCTGCACTTCCGTATATACAACGAACAGCACCGGCAGTTGGAAAAAGCGCGGGAAGAGGCGGTTCGTTCAAGTGAGATAAAAAGCACCTTTTTGGCAAACATGAGTCATGAGATACGGACGCCTATTAACGTCATTCTGGGGATGAATGAAATGGTCATCCGGGAAAGCGCTCTGTTGCCTGCAGAGGGGGAACAAATCGCCAATTACAGTTCGAGTATTGAAACCGCGGGGAAAACGCTGCTGGAGCTTATCAACAATATTCTTGATATATCAAAAATTGAATCGGGAAAAACGGAGCTTCTGGACGAGGGGTACAAGACGGCGGATTTGGTACGGGAGCTGAGCCTGGCCGGATCGGAGCGGGCCGGGAAAAAGGGGCTCCGCTTTGTTCTTGAGGCGGATGAGCGGCTGCCCCGGAAACTGTACGGGGACTTTATTCATCTAAAACAGATAGGGTTTAACTTTCTAAGCAACGCGGCAAAATACACGGAACAGGGTTCCGTTACGCTGCGGATAAACGGAAACCGCAGGGAAAAGGCGGGGGAGCCTGAGGATTCTCCCGGTGTTTTTCTGCTGCGTATCGCGGTGGAGGATACCGGAATTGGCATTAAGGAAGAACACCGGGAAATGCTCTTTGACGCTTTTACCCGCATTGATTTACCCGCTCACCGGAACATCGAGGGGACGGGGCTGGGGCTGGCGATTGCCGGGGAATTGGCGGAGCTTATGAACGGGAAGATTACCGTGGAAAGTGAATGGGGCAAGGGAAGCGTATTTACTGTGGAGGTTCCGCAAATCATACAACATGATGAGCCGATGGGAAGGGATTATGCCGTTTCCACCGGAAGAGCGCAGCGGGAAGGCCCCTCCTTTACGGCAAAGGGAGGCCGCGTTTTGGCGGTAGATGACAACCGGGAAAATTTACTGGTTTTACGTTCCCTGCTGCGGCGTACCCTGTTGACGGTGGACACGGTATCAAGCGGAAGCGAATGTCTGGAAAAAGTCAGGCGGAATAACTACCATCTGATTTTTATGGATTACATGATGAGCGGCATGGACGGAATCGAAACATTCAGACGGCTCCGGGAAGAAAACAAAAACTTTACGGTTCCGGTGATTGCCCTTACCGCCGATGCCCGGCGGGAAATGAAACAGCGTTTTCTGGAAGAAGGGTTCACTTCCTGCCTTGCCAAGCCGGTGATGTGGCGGGACCTCGAACAGTGCCTCCAGAAATGGCTTCCCGCGGAACTCGTTACCGGCCGGGAGACTACGGAACCGGATTTTGCGCTGAAAAATCCGCCTGATGTTCCGCCGGAAGGGAAAGCGGATCGGTATGACAGGGTGGAAAAAATGAAGGATAGTGTGGCAAAGGATTTGTCCGCCCGGGGCGTACTTCCGGAGGAGGGATTGCGTTATCTTGAAGTCGAAACCGGCCTTTGGCAGTACAAGCGGCTGGCGGAATTTTTTACGGAAAATTATGAGGCCGCCCGGAGAGAAGTCCTTGCCATGGCGGAGCAAAAAAACTGGAAGGACTTGAGCTTCTCCGTTCATTCCCTAAAAAGCAAAGCCAGGGCTATGGGCGCGGCAGACCTTTATGCCACAGCCGCCTCTATAGAAAAATACTGTATGGCCGGGGACGGAACATACATTGAAACAGCCATGCCCCTCTTTCTGCTTGAATGGGAACGGGCCTCCCGGGGGCTGGAGGACTTTATCACCCGGATGAATGAATTAAGCGGAGAGACAGAAGCGGAACCCCGCCGGGAATCAGGACAACCGGCGGAGGCTCCCGGCTCTTCACGGGATGAGGACATGGAAACACTGCTCCGGTACATTCGGGGCAACCGGTGGAGCGAAGCAACGGAAATCCTGAACCGGCTTTTGGCTGCCGCCGTGGACGAAACGGAAAAACGGAAGCTTAAGGCGGTTCAGGAAAAAATCAGCGACCTTGAATTTGAACAGGCGGAAAAGCTGCTTCAGGGGGAGGGATGAAAGGTGAAGGGTGAAAGGGGAGAGAAGTCCCGTTGGCCGGGAATGGAGTTGGCCGGTTTCTCTCATCCGCCTTATCCCCTGGTTATATCTTTTGACCAACCTTCTCTATAAATTTTCGGGCAATAGTTACAGGTAAAGCCGGATGTACGCCGTTGGAACAAATATTTTCATCATTTAATAATTCAAGGGATGCTGTATGTGTCTTTAGGGAGAGTATTTTTGGTGTTTCCTGTCCTCTGGGATAAAATTTTTTATCTTTGACAAATTTGAAAGCCCGCTCATCTTCACTGCAAAATATTTTTGCTCTTGATATGCATAACAAGGCTACTATGTGTGGATCGTCAAAATCAGAATTGCTCTCCAGGCTCTCAATATGGGCAGTCAATTCATCTACATCTTTATCAGGAAACCAGTGGGTCTTATTCAAACGGCTTAACTCAGTCAGTATCGGTATATACGATACAAGACGCTCTTTTATTTCGCTTTGGTAGTATTTGCCGCCGCCTATGACAATCTTTGCCTTCCCCGTAATAAACCACTCTAATACCGGTTTGTATATGGTATGCCTTTCATTGTTTTTATTAAAAATGACGGCGATAAGGTTTGCATCAATCAACATACACATTTTATATCTCCATCAGCCGGAAAGATTCGTCAATAAAGAAAGAGCGGAAATCTTCAAGGGCTTCACTATTGGTGTCATACTTGCCGTCATCTTGTATTTTGATGGATGTAATAATGTTGTGTTTGCCATTATTCCTGAAAAACAATATCTGCGCCGGGACTTTGTTATCTGATTCCTTCATCCGGTAACGGAAGCGGTCAATAATGTAGTCGCTGTGAGTTTCAACAACAACAGTAATCGTTCCTTTTTCATGCCGGGCAACCTGGTATAAGAATCCTCCAAACGCCGACTGCGCTTTTGGATGCAGATGAACCTCTGGTTGTTGAATAGAAAATAACCCGTTTTTTGATTGTAACATTTCCATGATTATAGGTAAAATTTGAGAAACCCCGTAACCAACAATCGAAATTTTATAGTTACTTTCCCCTTTTTTGATTAACAATTCAAAGGGATCCGTCTTGTCGTTTCCAAACCGTTTTACATCCAGAGAATCGAATAAACCGCTTTCTTTGCCATAATCATCCAACATCTTCTTTATATACGCGGGGTAACGGTTTCTGTCAAACAACACATCCTTGATCATAAACGGAATATGGCTGCCTTCAGTTGAAAAGTCTTTTTTCCCGCCTGAATAAATCGCCTGTGGTTTCGCCCTGATCGGCGCTAAAAAAATGGAATTTCCAATAGACGCCGTGTCTACGCCGGGTTTCGTAAAAAAATCAGCAGGGAATGAGTTTTTCTTGCCCGATTGTAAAAATGTTCTAATCGCATAAAAAGGAGAGGGCATGTCTATACTAAAATCAGAAGCATCAAATCCCCATTCGTTTTTTTTGTCTATGGAATCCGCGTGGTCAAGAAGATCTGAAAGTAATTTATTATCCGCATTAACAATAAAGGAGTTGTTAAAATGACAGAGAACTGTTCTTGACTTTCTTTTTGCAATGTACAGTTTATGATCATCGGTATAGATTATTTCTCTAAATCCGGTTGCAAGACCATCATCATTGGAAAATGAGTATACATGTACCGTATTGTCATCGTTAATCGAACCAAGGGTAAAATAGTCTCTTGTCGCATTTACGGAATGGAGATCGCCGAATGATTTAAATTCAATTTCATCTGTTATAACGGCCTCGGTCCAGAATCTGTAATACGACATTATTGTCAAGGCGCTTATAAGCGATGTTTTCCCGCTGGAATTTTCGCCAACGAGAAAATTTACGTCCTTTAACTCAACATACGTATCCTGAAATCCACGAAAATTGTCGAGGTAATATTTCATTTTTCATGCTCCTCACATAATTCACCCTGTTCCATCTTCATTAAAATACGGCATTTTGGGCATATTTTCAAGAACGGATGCAACGCGAGTCAGGGACGGCAAGCTCTTTCCCTTACCCCCCTAACGGGGGGTGAGACGGACAGGTTTTTGTTTTATCATGGGGCCGGTATGAACGGAAAATATACGGTACTGGTTATAGACGATGATACGGCTCTCCTGAAAATGGCACATGAACTCCTTTCGGAACAGTACGCGGTAAGCCTGGCAAAGTCAGGGAGAGAGGCGGTGAGCCTTTTGGAAAAGGGGTTTGCGCCGGATATTATCCTTCTGGATATTGTTATGCCTTTTATGAACGGCTATGAAACTTTTGAACGGCTGCGGAACATACCGGAGGCCTGTGATATTCCGGTGGTATTTCTCACGGGTCTTTCCGAGGCGGAGGCTGAACTGCGGGGGCTACAATCCGGGGCGGTAGACTATATTACCAAACCCTTTGTAAAGGAAATACTTTTGACCCGCCTTGCCACCCATCTGGAGAACGGCCGGGAACTGCGGCTTCTGCACCGGATACGGCCCGTCAAAAAGGCCGTCGAGGCTCTGACTCCCTGGGAGCTTAAAATCGCCCGCCTGGCGAAAGAGTGGCTCACGGTTCCGGAGATTGCCTCACGGCTCTCCCTTACCGAGAACACGGTAAAGTCGGCGATGAAGGTTATCTACCATAAATTGGACATCCACTCCCGGCCGGAACTGTCCGGTGTCGATTTGTAGCTTCCACTACCCTTCGATCCTTCAGTATGTCTTGCTTATCCGGTTGATTATATTCAGCCGCACCTCATCCGGTAATCCGGCCAGGAAATCTATGGTTTCATCCAATTCACCACGTTTTTTTTCGGAATCATCAATAAATATTGAAGGAAGACAACCATGTTTCAAAAATTCCGCGTTTTACCCCCCGAACGGGGGGTGCGGCGCTTGTTCATGCCCTCCATACTGACACAAGAGGTGTGGGTATGAATAAAAAAACTTTTCGCCAAAAAAAATCATCAATGATCGTCCTGGCGGCCCTGCTCTGTATTGCGGCTTTATCCGTCGGTTCCTGCAATCTCCCCGGCGGGCCGGACTTTGGAACGGGAACCCTTACCCTGTATTTACCGGGAACCACGGCTCAGGGAACTTCGGTACAAAACAAAGCTGTCGTTTCCCGGTCGATCCTTTCAGATACGTTTACCGGAACCCTGAGATACCGTCTTGCCTTTACCGGTCCCGGAGAAACCCAAACCATGGAAGCCGGAGGGGGCGGAACCACCGTTTCCCTGGATGCGGGGCAATGGACTATTGAGGCGGCGGCCTACGATCCGGGTAATCCGTCCGTCACGGTAGGTTCCGGCAGTGCGGTAATCACCGTTATTGCCGGGCAGAATACTTCCGTCAGAATCCCCATGAAGGTAGATCCGGCCTACGAGGGTACTCTTAGGGAAATCTACATCCACACCGAGGCGGAACTGCGGCGAGTGGGAACGGATTTTGCCATTGACGGCAGTTTCATCACTCATTTTTATCTGGAAAACGATATTGTGCTGACCCAGCCCTGGAACCCCATAGGCGATGATACCGCTCCCTTCAAGGCCCTGTTTGATGGTCAGGGGCATAGCATCACCGTCAATTCCTTCAGCGGCCCGGTAATAGGCGGATTTCCCAAGCTGGGGTTTTTTTGTGCCGTTGAGAGTACCACCATCAAAAACGTAACTATCCGTTACAACCTTGGGGCCCCGGTCGATATTAGAGGCGTTGGTGATTCCCATGACGATACAGGCGGAGTCGCCGGATACGCAATCAATACCCGCTTTGAAAATATACAAGTTACGGGGAATTTTTCCGTCCTGTCTGATGCGACCAGCGCCCTCAGCATTGGGGGGATAGTGGGCCAGGCTTCTGAAGTAACCATCACCGGCTGCCGTGTTTCAGGTACGATTGGCGGAACTTCGGCAAATTATCTTACCATCGGCGGCATTGCGGGAATGATATACAACACTTCCGCAAGCGGTGGGGATATAAGCGGGAGTTCCTTTACCGGAACCATTACCGGTGATAGTCCCAGCGGTATTTGTGAGGCGGGGGGCATTGCCGGTTATATGCTTGATGTTGAAATTACCGAATGTTTCGCCGAAGGGCGTATTGAGGCAACTGCGGGGGAACCCAGGGTGGGGGGAATAGCGGGCACTATAAACGGCTCATCCGACAGCATCAACAAAAGTTACGCCTCAGGCATCATAGAAAGCATCGCTGCTACAGGCTCTTATTCGGACGCCGGCGGCATAGCTGGTAGAATAACAGGCACCGGCGCTATTGAAAACTGCTATGCCTGGGCTGATGTAAGCACCAGTTCAACTTATGGAGAAACTGCGGGGGGTATCGCGGGAACCAGCGGTGGAACCATTTCCAAATGTTACACGGCAGGAACGGTACGATCCAAAGGACACGATCCATATACGGTAGTAGGAGGCATCGCGGGAGACGGCGGTGGAACAATCACCGCTTGTATGGCCCTGGTTTCGGAGCTTGACGGCGGGCCTTCGGCTTCATCATCAAGAACCGTCAATGCCGTTTCCGCTTCCACATACGGAACTTTGAACGGAAACTATTCCCGGAATGACATTGCCGTTACACGCCAAACCAACGGTACTGCTCCGGGACTTAACGCCAGGGACGGTCAGGAGGAAAATCGCACCAATTTCACAACGCAAACTATTTACGAGCCCGATCTTTATACTACCGCCGCCTGGAACTTCGCCGCCGGAACCGGCGACTGGAAGTTCATCTCCGGCTACGACTACCCGGTACTTCGTTGGCAAAACTCCGCGCCCACGCTCCCGCCCACGCCCCCGACTCCTCCGGCGGCATAAGGACACAGGATGAAAAAACTCTTCGCCGTTATGCTGGCCCTTTCCGCCGCCCTGCTCCCCGCGCCAAGCGCGGCGGGAACGGCCTTACCGGAAGCGGCGGAATGTTCCGCAGACGAAGCGTACCGTTTCGCTGCGGGACATAACCGGCTCCCCGAAAAGACTGCGCCGGAAAGATCCGTTACTCTTTTTACGGGCGTTGACACCTGCTGTTTGATAGAGCATCATAAATTGTTATATTGCTTACTTTTGCAAGGAGCTGGTATGAATACAAAAAGTCTTTGCCAAAAAAATTCATCAATAATAACGATTGGGCTGCCGGTTCTGCTCTGCGCCGCGGTTTTATCCGCCGTTTCCTGCAATCTCCCCGGCGGGCCGGATGTGGAGAAGGGAAGCCTTACTCTGTTCTTGCCGGAAACCTCGACTCAGGGAGCCGCATCTCAAAGAGCCTCGGTACAAAATATGGCCGCCGGTGTTTCCCGGTCGGTTCTGCCGGATAACTTCACCGGCACTCTTGTTTACAAGCTTACCCTGAGCGGCCCCGGCGAAACTCAAACCCTGGAGGCCGGAGGGGGCGGAACCACCGTTTCCCTGGACGCGGGGCAATGGACTGTTGAAGCGGCGGCCTACGATCCGGGTAATCCGTCCGTTACGGTAGGTTCCGGCAGCGCTGTCATTACCGTGGTGGCGGGACAAAGCAGTTCCGTGAGAATTCCCATGAAGGTGGACCCGGCTTATGAAGCCCTGCTTACGGAAATCTACATCCATAACGAGGCGGAACTGCGGCGCGTCGGGACGGATTTTGCTATTGACGGCAGCGTCAGCTTTTATCTGGAACGGGATATTGTTCTGGAACAGCCCTGGACGCCTATTGGCAACCCCGGCGGATTATTCTCGCCTGACTACGAACCTTTCAGGGCGGTATTTAACGGCCAGGAGCATAGCATTACCGTCAGGTCCTTTAGCGGCGCGAAAAAGGCGGGCAATGGCGTGTTTTTTGGATTTTTTGCCAGCGTGGAAAATGCCAAAATTAAAAACACAACCATTAAGTACGAGCTGAGCGGTCCGGTGGATATTCGTACCGGCGATGGCTCAACCTATTATGATTCTCACGCGGGAGGAGTTGCCGGATTTGCGGATAATACAAGCTTTGAAAACGTCCGGGTTACCGGTAATTTTTCTATCATAGCCGATGGAGACAGCAGCCTCAACATGGGGGGGATTGTAGGGGATGTTAATTTCGGAACAATCACAAACTGTCATGTTACGGGGAATATCGGCGGAACCTCAACGGAAAAGGCTCTTAACATAGGCGGGATTGCGGGAAGTAGTATGGGCCCCATAACCGGGAGTTCGTTTACCGGCGCCGTTAACGGCAGCGCCCCTTCAGGCAACGGTTACGCCGGAGGGATTGCCGGGTATATAGAAAACGGCAATGTTACCAGTTCCTATGTTTCGGCTCAAGTGGAGGGCGAGGGGTTCTATGTTTATGCGGGAGGCATCGTGGGGAAGGCGGTTTCTGACAGTACCATTGAACATTGTTACGCTTGGGTCATTGTAGATGCCGAAGGAATTCGCGATGTTTGCGTAGGGGGGATTGCGGGCAGCACCGGCGCTCCCTCTTCTCCCCTCCCTGTGGTCACAGCATGCTACGCTCTGGGTACGGTTACCGGAAGTGGAGATACCACTACCACTAAATCTGCCGGGGGCATCGTGGGGTCTTATTCCGGAATTATTGAGTACTGCGCGGTATTGAACACCAGCATAAGCTTTACCGGCGCCACTGATATCGATGAGGTTGCCGGCATGGCAGATGCATTTTCATTAGGTAATATTCAATACAACTACACCGCTGCCGATATAGCCGGTTTCCCCGGCTCATCGGGCTTCTGGTCCGGCACTTCCACTCCCCGTGTCGACTTTACGGGACCAGCGCCAGGCACAGTGTACAGTACCGCCAATCTCAACTGGAACTTCGCCGCCGGAACCGGCGACTGGAAGTTCATCTCCGGTTACGACTACCCGGTACTGTCCTGGCAGACAACTCCGCCTCCGGCGCCATAAGGAACACAGGATGAAGAAACTCCCCGCCGCCCTGTTTATCCTCTCCGCCGTCCTTCTCCTCACGCCGGATGTGGATGCCCAGACCGCGGCGGAGCTGGAACGGGTTCTGGCCCTTCCCGCGGTGAGTTACGGCGACGCGGTGTGGTTCGTCCTGTCGGCGGCGGGAACGGTCTTGCCGGAAACGGCGGAACGTTCCGCGGGCGGCGCGTACCGTTTCGCGGCGGACAACAACTGGTTCCCCAAAAAGGCGGCGGCGGAAACACCCGTTACTCTTGGGGGCGTCTCCCTCCTCATCATGAAGTCTTTCAATATTAAAGGCGGTTTTATGTACAGCCTGTTTTCCGGCTCCCGTTATGCGTACCGGGAACTGACATACCGGAAGATCATAGGGGGCCGCGCCTATTCCACCATGACCGTCTCCGGGGCACACCTGTTGCGTATCATCGGCCGGGCGCTTGACTACTCCGGGGACACGGCGGCCCTGGCCGCGGAAGCAGCGGCCACGGTGTCTCCGGCGACAGAACCAACGGCCGGGCCTCCCGCAGATGATACGGCGGCAATGCCGGTGGCATCGCTGACAGCGGAAGCGTCTGAAATTCCGGCTGATGATACGCCGGTAGTTCCGCCCCCGGTGGACGCGGCTCAGACCCCGGTAGAAGCGCCGGTGGTAGAACCGATGGCCCCACCGGTGACAGAACCGGCAATTCCTCCGAAGGAGAAACCCGTTCCACCGGCGCGGGAGGAGCGGGAACGTCTCGTGGAGATTATCCATACGGAACTTGAAGAAAAAAGCGTAAGCGGTACGGAGGTTCGGGCCACCGATGAAGGCGTTACCATCAGCCTGAACAACATTCAGTTTCTGCCGGATTCAACGGAATTAACGGAGGTGGAAAAACAGAAGCTCCAAAATATTGCCGTCATTCTGAATGAATTCCCGGGCCGTAAAATCCTCGTCGGGGGGCATGCGGCTATGGCCGGTTCCGCCGAAGGCCGTATAATGGTTTCCACCGCCAGGGCCCAGGCGGTGACGGATTACCTTGTCGGCCTGGGCTGCCGGAAGCGGGATGAGATTACCGTCCGGGGTTACGGCGCCGAACGGCCTCTGGGAGATCCGGCCACCGCGGAGGGACAGGCCCGCAGCCGCCGGGTCGAGATCACCTTGCTGGACGAAGGAAGCGGCGGATGAACAAAAAACGGCTTCTCTGCGCCGTTGTTGTCCTGCTCTGCGCCGGAGCGGCCTTTTCCCAGGACTACGGCCTCACCCTGAGATCCCTGCCGGTATTCACCAATGGGGATGACCCTTCCGTGAATGTCGGGTATACCGGAACCGTCATCCCCTGGTTCGCCGCCCCCCTGGGGGAACGGGGGGATCTCTACCTTTCCGGGGGAATATCCGCCGAATATGCCGATGAGGAATGGAAACCGGTTCCCGAACTGTACCGTTTTGAAATTCTCTACCGCTTCGGTTCCGGCCTGCGCCTTGAAGCCGGGCGCCTTCCGTACCGGGAACCGCTTAACATGGTGATGAACGGGCTTTTTGACGGCCTGGCCGCCGGGCAGGACTTGGGGAAAACCCGTCTTTCCGTGCGGGCTTTGTATACCGGCCTTTTATACAAAAAGACCGCCTGGATTACCATGAATTCCGGGGATTATGCGGAGTATCAGGACCGGGATCGGTACTTTGCTTCCCGGCGGCTGGTCTTTTCCCTGGACTGGGAAATCCCCGGCCTCTTCGATACCGAAGGCAGACTCGACCTGGGCCTTACCGGACAGTTTGATTTGAATGAGCCGGAAGATCAACCGGAAGATCAAACCGATAAGCCCGATCAAACCGGTCAGGTTGACGGGAACGGGAAAATCCATTCCCAATACGCCCTGGCTAAATTTACCCTGCCTTTTCTGAATTCTTTTAACGCCGAATTGGGAACCCTTCTGGGGCTGCTTGAGGAAGACGGCAGGGAACCGGGATTCTGTTTTGCCTTCTCAGGCGCCCTGGCCTGGCTCCCTTCAGGCGGCCTGAACGACCGCCTGTCCCTGAATATGGCCGTATCCTCCGGGGCATGGGACGATACGGTGAGGGCCTTCCTCCCCATCAACACGATAGCCCAGGGGAAGGTGCTGCGGCCAAAGATCTCCGGCCTTGCCCTGACGGAACTGGTGTATACCGCACGGCTTCACAATTCCCTTTCAACAGATATTGAGGCCGCGTATTTTTTCAGAACCGATTCCCGCACCTATAGCGATCCCGAACTGGACGGAGATTCCCTTTCGCCCCTGCTTGGAGGCGAAGTCCACGCCGGCCTGACCTGGGCGCCGGTTTCCGATGTTTCTTTTACCCTGGGCGGCGGCGCCTTTTTTCCCCAATGGGGAAAGGCGTTTGTGCCCGATACACCCGCGAGGTGGCGTGTTTCTCTGGAAACGATTCTTTCATTTTAAAGGAGTTATATCATGAACTATAGAAAACAAATGTATGCGGCGGCCCTCGTACTAAGCGGATGTTTCTTTTTTACCCGGAATGTTCACGCTCAGGAGTCGGCCTTTTTCCGGGAACTAAGCGGGACGGTGGAACTCAAAGCCCCCGGTTCGGCCGAATGGGTCATCGCCGCCGCAGGAGACCGGATAGCGACACGCACACTTATCTCCACCGGATTCAGAAGCACCGCGGTTCTTGTTGTGGGGGAGTCGGTCATAACGGTACGGCCGCTAACCCGCTTAAGCCTGGAAGAGATCATCAGGAATCAGGACAACGAACAGGTGAACCTCTATCTTCACACCGGACGGGTTCGGGCGGAAGTGAGTCCGCCTTCGGGAGGGAAAACCGATTTTACCGTGAGAAGCCCGACCGCCACCGCATCGGTACGGGGCACCTCCTTTGAATTCGACACCGAACGGCTGGTGGTGGATGAGGGCCGGGTACAATACTCCCTTGCCAACGGGAGGCAGGCCTATGTGGCCGCCGGCGGCATGAGTTATGTGGATGAGACCGCCAATACCGTGGTAAGCTCCTTTGAGGCGGCGGCGGAACTTCTTGTTCCCGCTTTTCCGCCGGGAAGCGGCTCCGGCAGCCCTGTGGGGGATAACGCTCCGGCTATCGGCCCCACAGGGGATAACGGCCCGGCTAGTCCGCCGCCTCCCGAAACCGGCGGGAACGATGTGGGAGTCGGGTACGGGTGGGATTAAACTGGCCGGATCGTAAGGAGGAATCATGAAACCGCGCAGACTGTCGCTTATAATCGCCCTGGGAACGGCTCTGGTTTTTTCACTTCTCTCCCTGAGTCCCCCCTTCAAAGACGTGGAACACAAACTCTACGACATGTTTTTACGTGTCAGGCCTAAACGGGAACGGATAACCAAGGTGGTCTTTCTGGATGTGGACGATCAGGCCGTCGCCCATATCGGGGTGTTCCCCTGGCCCCGGTCGGTTATGGCCGGCGGGCTCCTCCTGCTCAAGGAATACGGCGCGACCGCGGCGATATTCGATATTGAATACCTCGACAGGAGCCCCACCCAGGTGGACGAAGTCTATCTTAAACAGGGGCTCCGCGCCGACTTTGCCCGGCGTTTCGCCGAAATCAGCGGTACCATGGCGGAGATCCTCTCCGCCCTCAGTGCGGGGTACATTAAGGCCGCGGACGCTTCGGTCTATATCGGCGATGTGGCGGAACTTGTCGCCGGAGAACGGGACCTGCTGTATCAGGACACCCTGGGGATCACCGGCGACAATGATCGCTACCTGGCCGAAGCGGCGGCTTTGTTCGGGAGAACCTGGGGAACCCTGAACCTCCAGGATGAGTACCCTCTTGAGGGGGAACAGGCGGAACGCCGGGTGTTTGCCGAACAGCACTTTTTCTATCCGGTTGCCGCGGCGGAGGGGGCTCCGACTGGGGGCTATACGGACATTCTCCCGCCCATCCCCGTTTTTATGGAAGCCCTCAGGGGAGCCGGATTTACCAACGTGGAAATTGACCGGGACGGCACCCGGCGGCGGATCTACCTGGTCCGGAAGATACAGGATCGGTGGTACGCCCAGCTTGCCTTCGCCCCCCTTCTGGAATACCTGGGGAACCCGGCCCTCGAATTGCGGCCCCGCCGTCTTACCATGAAGGGAGCTCTGCTGCCCGGAGCCCCGGCTCCCGCCGATATATCCATTCCCCTGGACGACCAGGGAGCCATGATGCTGGACTGGCCTCTCACAAGCTACGAGGACAGTTTTACCCATGTGTCCTTCGCCCGGTTTTCCTATCTGGAAGAATACTACGCCCATATAAAAGAGTACCTTGGCGCCCTTGGGAACAGCAGAGCCGTCTTCCCTGTTCTGGCGGAGGAGGCGGACACTATCCTGGTCCGGTTTGAGGAAGCCGAAGGGGCGCGGCAGGCGGCGCTGGAAACGGCTTCCGATCAGGACTTTGAACGGTATCTCATGCTCCGGGACGAGGGTTTCCGGCTGACCGGGGAATTGCTTGACATGGCCGGGGAATACCTTGACGCGGAACTGGAACGGTATTCAGGTCTGCAGGACGATGAAGCCCTGCGGCGGGAGGCCGAATACTGCCTGACCCTGCTGGAATACCTTGAAACGGAACTGCGCGGCACCCTGGACACCCGGGCATACCTGCAGGAGGCCCTGGGGGGGAAATTCTGCGTTATCGGCAGGGTTGATACGGGAACCACCGATATCGGGGTTAACCCCTTTCATGGCAAATATGTGAACGTGGGAACCCACGGGGTGGTGCTGGACACGATTCTGTCCCGCTCCTTTATCACCTCCCTGCCTTCGCTGTGGAGCGTGGTTCTGGCGTTTCTTCTGGTTCCCGCGCTAATCGCCGGCATACAGGGTTTCAAACCGGCTCTGCGGATGGGGCTTGGCATAGGCGGCGTGTTCCTGACCTTGGGCCTTTCCCTGCTTCTTTTCATTGGTAACGGATACTTCCTGAGCCCTCTGGTGCCGGTTCTTGCCATGGCAGCCGCCCTGGTTATCAGGGAGACCACCGCGTTCGTCGGGACGGAACGGGACAAGCAGTTTATCCGTAAGGCCTTTTCCACCTACCTTTCAGGCGAGGTAGTCCAGGAAATCCTCAACGATCCGGGTAAACTGGCCCTGGGAGGCGCGACCCGGCGCATGACCGCGATCTTTACCGATGTGCAGGGGTTTTCCACTATCTCGGAACAATTATCCGCCCAATATGGTTCCCAGGGCGGCGCCGAAGCGCTGGTCCGGCTGCTCAACGATTACCTGTCGGCGATGAGCGACATTGTGCTGGAACAGCGGGGGACTATTGATAAATATGAGGGAGATGCCATCATCGCCTTTTTCGGCGCTCCTCTGGAACTGGAGGATCACGCCCTGCGGGCCTGCGCCTCGGCGCTTCTGATGAAGCAGATTGAAGAGGAGTTGAATAAAACATACCGTGAAACAGGGTTAAGCCCCTCGCCGCTGCATACCCGTATCGGCGTAAATACCGGGGACATGGTAGTGGGAAACATGGGAACCCAAAAGAAAATGGACTATACCATCATGGGGAACGCGGTAAACCTTGCGTCCCGGCTTGAGGGGGTCAACAAGCAGTACGGAACCTGGGTTCTGGCCTCGGAGGACACGGTACGGGAAACCGGGGGAAAGCTGCTCAGCCGCCGTCTTGACCGGGTACGGGTAGTAGGGATTAACGAACCGGTCAGGCTCCACGAAGTTCTTTCGTTCGCCGCGGACGCGCCTTCCCACATGCTGCGTATGGTCGAGCTTTTTCATCACGCCCTGGATCGTTTTGAAAACCGGGAATGGGCGGCTGCGGAAACCGCGTTTCAGGCGGTACTGGACCATGCCCCCGAAGACGGCCCCGCGAAGCTATATCTGGAACGGTGCGGGCAATACCGGAACACTCCCCCTGAACAGTGGGACGGGATAGTTAACCTGACCCAAAAGTGATAAAAGGAATGAGGATGTTACCTTGTATCCTTCTTCTTGTTTATTCAGGATAGAAAGGGTACAATAACGAGATGAAAACACTGTTTTTCCGCACAAACGCATTGGTTACGGCGGTTTTTTTATTGATTTCGCTGGTTTTAAGCGCCTGTTATACGATACCGGACAGCAAAAAGTATCCCAATATGGTGGCCAATGTAGATCCTATCCCCACCGGTACCATTCAGGTACAAATTGATAAGGCATTCATGAACGGGCTCCAGAAACGGGATATTGAAACCGTATTTGAACCCCGGGAGAATGCCGTTTACCTTCAGTTTACCTATCAAACGGTGTTCTACCGCCAGTATTGGTCTCAGGATGCCAGGGCCGCCTTTGTGGAAGCGGTAAAACTCTACAAACAGGACTTTAATGACCGGGTGCTGATCAAGCGGGGGAAGTCGCGGGCCTACGGCAAGGTAAGGGGGAAGGCGGTGTTTTCTTCCCTTCAAGTGTCCATCAGCGAGCGTTCTACCTCAGAGCCGCAGATCGATCTGGGCTATGTTTTCAAGCGGAATAGTCCTTATTTCCAGGTGCTCATGCTCAAGGCCAAGGCGAATGTTTCGACCAATGACAAGGCCTCTCTTTCCTCTCTTCGTATCCCTTTCTATCTTACTATTGCCCAGGCGGAGGAGCTTGCCGCCATATTTGATCAGGGCTGGCTTATGGGGCTTCTCGGCGAGAAAGGTGATGACGGCATGTATCAGGTTGAGCGGGACGAGTACCAGGCCAGGGAGGAAGCCGGTTCAAAGGGCGGTTTTTCCGCGTGGTTTGATAATCTTAAGGATTCCGCCGCCGGTACAATGGACAGCTTAAGGGGCGGCAGTTCCGGCCCCGCAGAAGGAGACAGCTATAACACCCCCGCTCCCGCGGCTTCCGTTCCTCCTCCTGAACCTGTACGGGATAGTGTTACGGAAACTCCGGCCGAACCGCAGCAGGATGTTCCGGAGTTTTCCCCATCCGAGCCCCCTCTGACGGAGGAAAGTATCGAGTAACAGGGGGTAGTTTCCTACATGCCGCTTTTGTGCTATACTTATCTTAATGAGTGATGCTGTAGCAACGAAACCCGCTTTTGATGTAGATCAGCGAGTCGTGTATCCCAGCCAGGGTGTCGGTAGGATTACCGCTATCAGGGAACGGGACTTCAAGAGCGAAAAGGTTCCCTATTACGTTATTTATATTGAGGTCACGGACATGACTATCATGGTTCCGGTGAATAACGCCGAAGGCCTGGGTATCCGCCCGATTGTTGACAGGGATATGGCCCAGGAGGCTCTGGATCTTATCGGGCAGGATTATGAGCCGATCCCTTCGGACTGGAAACTTCGCTATCAGATGAATCTGGATCTCTTGAAGAAGGGGAGTGTAAAGGATATTGCGTCCATTGTCCGCTCCCTTTACCACCGGAGCAAGGTCAAAGAATTGCCGATTCTGGAACGGAAGCTTTACGATTCCGCGCTTAAGCTTTTAGAGGATGAAGTGTCTTTTTCTCTCCACAAAACCCGGGAAGAAGTCGAAAATTTGATCTTTACCCGTCTGGAGTCAAAATAACGCCGAAAGGCCGCTTTGCCGCGGTCGTCTGTGCCGCCGGGCATTCGGTCAGAATGGGGGGCCGGAAAAAGGAGTATCTCCTTCTGCCCGGCAGCCGGCAAACGGTTCTTGGCGCATCGGTAGCCGCCTTTGCCGCCCTCCCGGACTTTAGCTTTATTGCGATTACCGTTCCTCTCTCTCCCGATATGGGGGAAACGGCAGCCCGTGAGGCGCTTCCCACAGAATTATTTTCCGAAGGCAAGCCCCTTCTTGCTTTTGTACCGGGAGGGAAAACCCGCCGCGCTTCGGTCTATCATGCCTTGAATCTTTTGGCCGCGTATCCGGTGGAATATGTGCTTATTCATGACGGCGCCCGGCCCCGGGTAAGTTCTTCCCTTATCAAAAGTGTTATGGAGGCCGTTCTTGTCCATGGGGCGGCCCTTCCGGTTCTTCCCCTGACCGATACTCCCAAAGAGCTTGACGGAAAGGGTTTTGTAAAAAGGCATCTGCCGCGTTCTCTGACCGGGGTCGCTCAAACCCCCCAGGGTTTCCGTTTCCCCGACATACTCGAAGCTCACAAAAAGGCTGCGGAAAAAGAAGCCGCCGAGGGCAGGGAGTATACTGATGATGCGGAAATATGGGCGGAATTTTGCGGCCCTGTTGCGGCGGTGCCCGGAGAAGCGGCCAACAAAAAAATAACCTTCCCGGAGGATCTGGCATGAACATGATACGGATAGGTATTGGAAAGGATCTGCACCGCCTGATCAAGGGGCGGCCCTTTTTGCTGGGCGGTGTGGAGCTGCCTTCCGAAAGAGGGGAACTGGGCCACTCCGATGGGGATGTATTGGCTCACGCGGTAACCGATGCTGTTTTGGGCGCCGCAGGTCTGGGAGACATAGGGACTCTCTTTCCTTCTTCCGATCCCAGGTGGAAGGATGCCGATTCCATGGAATTGCTGCGTTCCGCCTGGGTTCTTGTCCGGGAAGCAGGCTATGTTCTCTCCAATCTGGACTGTACCGTTACCTGCGAAAAGCCGAAAATTTTTCCCTACCGGGATTTGATCCGTTCCTCCCTGGCAGCCGCGCTGGATGCGCCCCTGGAAGCTGTTTTTGTCAAAGGCAAGACCGCCGAAGGACTGGGCCCGGTAGGGGAAGGCAAAGCGGTGGAAGCCGAAGCCGTATGCCTGTTGAACGGAGGAACGCAATGCTGAACAGAGAATGGGATGCCATCGTCAAAAGCCTTGAAAGGTGGCGGGAAGGACTTGGGGATCCTTCGGTAACCATGGTGGCGGAACGCTACAGGCGGAGCCCGTGGGCGGTGCTGGTATCCACCATCCTAAGCCTGAGAACCAAGGATGAAGTTACCCTTGCTACTTCCAAGCGGCTTCTGGAAAAGGCCCCCGATCCTAAAAGCCTCCGGGCTCTCGGCGAAGATGAGATAGCCCGTCTTTCATATCCTGCGGGTTTCTACCGAACCAAGGCCCGCAATCTGAAGGCGATTGCAGAACTCCTTCTGGAACAATATGGCGATGAAGTTCCAGCGGACATGGAAAAACTTTTGGCCTTCCCCGGAGTGGGACGGAAGACGGCAAATCTTGTACTGGTTGAAGCCTTTGGGCTTCCCGGTCTCTGTGTGGATACTCACGTTCACCGCATCAGCAACCGTGCCGGCTGGGTGGAAACCAAAACGCCTGAAGAAACGGAAATGGAACTGCGGCGAATTCTGCCGCAAAAATACTGGAAAGACATCAATCCCCTGCTCGTGCTTTACGGCCAGCAGCTCTGCCGTCCCCTGAGCCCCTTCTGTTCCGCCTGTATAATAAAAAAATACTGCAGACAAACCGGAGTAGGAAAAACACGGTAAGCAGGGCCTGTTAGTGTGGACACATTATAGACCAGGACACAGGCCTTGCCGAATAATATTTGCTATATTATACTTTAGTATATTACGATATACTAAATCGTGTTTTAGCAATTCATGGAGGCGGGCTATGTTTGTCGGAAGGGAACGGGAACTCAACAAACTCGAGGAACTTTACCGGAGCGGAAAATTTGAATGTGCCGTTATCTACGGACGCCGCCGGGTGGGAAAAACGGCCCTGATTCGGGAATTTATCCGGGACAGGAAGGCTGTATTTTTTACCGCTACGGAAACCAGCGGCCAGGGGAATCTTGAAAATTTCAGCCGGAGCATACATGAATTTTTTTATCAGGGCGGCCTTGATGCGCCTCTTTACCGGAATTTTGAAGAGGCCCTGAAAATGGTTTACGATCATGCGGCGCCGGAACGTCTAGTTCTGGTGATTGACGAATATCCCTATCTGGCAGCTTCTTACCGGGCTATTTCTTCAATTTTGCAAAAAATGATAGATCATCAATTCAAGGAAACAAAACTCATGCTGATCCTCTGCGGTTCTTCCATGTCCTTCATGGAAAACCAGGTAATGGGCTATAAAAGCCCCCTCTACGGAAGACGAACCGCACAGTTCAAAATTGAACCTTTGGGCTTTTTTGAATCCAAATCTTTTTTTACCCGGTTTAAGATTGAAGATCTGGCTCTTGTTTACGGTATCACCTGGGGAGTGCCTCAGTATCTGGAACTGGTTGATGAAAAAAAGTCTGCGGGTGAAAACATACGAGCCATGTTTCTCGATCCAAAATCCTATCTTTTTGAAGAACCGTCGAATCTTTTGAAGCAGGAAGTACGGGAACCGGCCCTGTACAATGCCATTATCAGAACTATTGCCATGGGAAGCGCAAAACTCACTGAAATTGCCGACAAGGCCGGTATTGAGACAGCCCTCTCGGTAAGTTATCTGCGCAATCTCTGTTCCCTGGGCATCGTTAAAAAGGAGGAGCCTGTTACCGGGGATTCCCGAAGAAAAACCATATACCGTATCGGGGACAGTATGTACCGTTTCTGGTATCGTTTTGTTCCGCCTCTGATGGATCTGATTATGAATGACGCCGCCAGAGAAGCCTGGAAATGGATAGAGCCCGAACTCCCCGCCTTTATGGGTCATGTGTTTGAAGATATTTCAAAGGAATGGCTCTGGAAGGAAAACGCTTCCGGAAGACTGCCTTTCGTTTTTTCTTCCGCCGGCCGATGGTGGGGTCATGACAATGTACGGAAGGAAGAAGCGGAAATAGATATTCTCGGCTTTTCCCCGGACAGGGAGGAGGCGATTTTTGGGGAATGTAAATGGACTAACAGTCTTGTCGACGCGACAGTTCTGGAAACACTCTCGGCACGGGCAAATCTTTTTCGGTACAGAAACAAATATCTCTATCTTTTTGCAAAACGGGGATTTACCGCAGGCTGTAAAAAGGCCGCCGGAAGACTCAATGCCCGCCTTATCACCTTTGCGGAGATGAATAGCGGGCTTTAGTGTGGGATATGTGCTTCATTTTGCCATTGCCACGCCGGGTAGAGGTCTGTAGGACTTGAAGGAAAGGTATCTGAATGGATGAATATCCAGGGGATTGGGAAACCAGCCGTCAATTTCATCCAGATCGATGATGTTTATGGCGGGGCTGTAGGATATGGGAAGCACGGAGCCCCTGTCCAGAAGCAGTTTTTCCGCCGCGGCAAGGGTTTCCAGGCGCTTCTCTCCCTCTTCGGCCATGGAACGCTCCATGAGTTCCTCATAGTCGGTATCGTTTAAGCAGGCATCGTTCAGGTTGGAGTCCCGCCGCCACATCTGCAGGAAGGTGTAGGGGTCTGCAAAGTCGCCTATCCAGGTGGAGGAACCGATCTCGTAGTTCCCGCTTTTCAGGGACTGCCAGTACTGTGCGTAGGGAATTACTTCTACCCGGACAGGGACTCCCAGTTGTTCTTTCCAGGTTTGGGCCATAATGCCCCCAATCCGGGCGGCCTCCTGGGAAGGGGTAAGGCGTATCACCAGTTCCGGAAGGCCCTTGCCTTCGGAATAGCCCGCATCGGAGAGGAGCTTCCTGCTTTCTTCCGGATTGGCTTCCGTGATACCCTCCAGCTTGGGGTAACCGGGCAGGGGGAAGATTAAGGTTTCCGCAGGGAGCCAGGAACCTTCACGGATCTCCGTCCAGGGGAGGGCCAGAGCCAGAGCCCGGCGTATGCGGTGATCATCCCAGGGTTTGCGGGCCTGACGGAAGAAATAATAGTGGGTGGCAAACATGGGATTTACCCGGATGCCGCTCCGGTCGGTAAGAATCTCCAGATCTACGTCCCCGCTCACCCAGCGGGCCTCGCCGGAATTCCAGAGGATCGAAGCTTCTTCGCCGGTTTCGGTAAAGCGGATACGGATACGGTTAAGGGCTACCCGCCGGGCATCCCAGTAATGCGGATTCTTTTCAAGAACAAGTTCCGTATCATCCAGCTTTTCTACCTTGAAGGGGCCGTTTGAAAGAGGGGCTTCGGAAAGCCAGTTATCTTTGTTTATCATGGAAGGATGGATGGGGCTGAACGAATGATGGCAGAGCATACTGGAGAAAAAGGAAGCCGGAGAATTGAGACGGACTATCAGGGTATTGTCATCCGGAGTCTCTATACCCACCTTTTCAGGATCCGTTAAAAGTCCGGTACGGTAATCTTTGGCGCCTTCGATAATGTCAAAGAGGGAAGAGTAGGGGGATTCCCGGACCGGTTCCAGCAGGGACAGCCAGGCATTACGAAAATCCTGAGCCCTGAGCGGATCCCCGTTCCAGTAGCGGGAATCTTTACGGATACTGAATGTCCACTGCTTCTTGTCTTCCGAAAGTTCCCATTTTTCCGCTGCCGCGGGTACCGGCTCCATGGTAAAGGGATGGTATGAAAAGAGGCCCTCATAGAGACCTGTATAAAGCTGGGCTTCTCCTGCAAGGTAGGATTTCCTGAAATCCAGTTCCAGGTCTCCCTTGCTGAAGACTACGGTAAGTTCATCCCGGACAATGGAACGGGGCCGGGTTTCCGCATAGCCGGGCTCTTCAAGAGGGGAACCTTCGCCCTTCGGGCTTGGTTGAGGAGCAAGAGGGGAACCTCCATCTCTGTTTGGCCCCAGCTCCCCGGCCGGGCTTCCGTGTTCTTCCGGTATCTGCTTGGAGAGAGACTCAGGGCTGTTTTTGCAGCCTGCGGCAACGAGAAAGACGAGGATTAGGGCAAAAAACCCTGCTTTGGGCAACGCTGAAGGCGAGGCCTCAAACAGCCCCGGGACATGAAACATATCAGGCTCCTGTATTGATGCCGAGTTTTTTCATTTGTTCCAGCTCTTCTATCTGAGCGCTGTATTCGTGCCTGAGCTGATTGGCCCGGAGTATGGCATTTTTAATGACAGCCAGTTCCGGCTTGATTCCTTTTATCTTATCCCTGTCTTCCTTGACAACTTCCGCTTTGAAAAAGTCATCCAATGCATTGAGTGTCTTGTGCAAACCCTGCACTTCCCGAATCATCCGTTCCAGAAGCCCGACAAGCTGTTCTTCCGTCATGCTGTCAATTTTGGAATTGCCGCCCCCCCTGACACCTCCCGCATTGGCAAGGACTCTGCATTTCCGTTCCATTTCGGTACGGAAGAGATGGTAGTCGATATTTTCTTTTACCGTGTTTCCCCGGGCGGGATCCTGGTAGGAAAGTTCATAGATTACCGCATCGAGTTCCTTGTGTATCATCTGAGCCATGATATCTTTTACTTTTTCCCAGAAACTTTTTTTACGGTTGGCGAGGATGGTTTCGTTCTCATCCATTTTCATTCCCGCTTCGCCCAGGCCCGAATAGGCGCCGCCTATAGCCTGGAGCCCGTCGATAAGTATGCTTCTGAAGGAGACCTGTTTTTTTTCCGCCTTGGGCTTGTTCTCCGCTACGGCAAGGCTTTTAAGAATTTTCTCCCGGAGCGCGGGGCCTTCTTTGCTGTAATCTTCCTTGATGACCTCTTCGGCAAGGTCGGGGTAGAAGGGACTGCCCGCATTTCCCGCAGTCCAGCGTTTTTTGATTGCCGTGACGTTTGCGTTGGAAGCGGGCATGCCGCTTATCGCATCCCGGAGACAGAGTTTCCAGGCTTCCCGGTTATAGTTGGTAAGGATCTTGAGATAGCCGATGATGGCGCCAGTTGTCCGGGAAAGGTTGGTGAGGGATTCCCCTATAACCCGGAGAGCCAGGGGATCGATACCTATTTTTACCTGCAATGTCATCTCCGCCAGAGCCTTGGTGGTTTGTGAGGTACTGTCCGGGCTCAAGGCAACCCAGTCTATGTATTTAATCAGGCCCAGAATGCGCTTGATCCGGTCAAGATTGAGGAATTCCACTCCGAACTGATAGAAATTTACCAGAAAGTCAAGCTGGCTGTCGTAGTTTGAGAGCCGCAGGCTGAGCTGATCCAGCTTTTCAGTTTCCGTAAAACCGCTGCTTTCCGGTACTTCCAGTTCGCTTATTTTGTTTTCTTGTTTGTAGGGATCTTCGTGAATGAGGCCTTTCTTGAGGTACATGGCGTAGAGAGAGGAGAAAGAAGACTGAAAAGTCCGCAGTTCATCCTTGAGTTTCCCCAATTCGGACTTTTCAAGCCACTCGGCCCGTGCGCTGAGTACATCCTGTAGAGACTTTAGATAATCATTGTTTTCGTCCATCTTTTCTATTATATAAAAAGATGAAAGTATTTACAATCATACGGCGGCGATTATACGCGGCGATTAGGCAACGCGAAGACTTGACAGAGACCGCTTTTCCGGCTTATTTTATTAGAGCATCCTTCCCCGCCGCCTCACGCGGCCTGTGTATGCGGCCGTCATATAACGGTATTATCCAAGCTTCCCAAGCTTGTGACGCGGGTTCGACTCCCGTCGGCCGCTTAATGCCTCCCGCCGCGAACTTCACCCCGGATAATTCAGCCTGTCTTCGGCAGGGTTTTTGAGCACCGAGGCATAGCGGCGGCATTCCCATTTAGCCATGTTGAGGTTCTGTTCCTGCCAGTTGCCGCACTCCGCGGCGGCGGCGCCGGGAATAGGGCCTTCAAAGGCCTCTACCCAGTCAAGCATCTCCCGCATCAGGGGGAGAATATCCGCGCTCTTGAGTTCTCCTTCGGCAATAAAGTAAAAACCCGTCCTGCAGCCCATGGGGCCGAAGTAGGCCGTCCTTCCTGCCCATTCAGGATGAGAACGGAGGAAGGTGGCCCCCAGATGCTCAATGGTATGAAGGGCCGGCTGGTCGATGACAGGTTCCTTGTTGGGTTCCTTGAAGCGCAGGTCGAAGGTGGTCAAGACCGCGTTCCCGAAGCGGTCTATCCGGGAAACGTAGAGTCCCGGCTTGAGCCGTAAATGATCGATCTGAAAACTGGCAATTTTTTCCATTTTATAGTTCCTTTTATGTTTAGAGGTTTTTAATGATTCTGCGCACAATCTCCGAGGAATGTTTTGACGCCATCGGAAGAAATTCGCTGAAATTGACAGGAGATTCGGAATTCGCGACATCCGAAAGGGCCCGGATTATGAGGGAGGGCACCTGGAATGCCGCACAGGTTTGGGCAATGGCGGCGCCTTCCATTTCAACTGCCCGGACTTCCGGAAAGTTCCTGCGGATATGGTCGAAGACATCTTGTTTGTGAACGAAAATATCACCCGAGGCGATGATGCCCCGGACATGGTTAAAATCGGAAGGCAGTATTTTTTCGGCCTTGAGCTGGTTAACGGCCTCTTCCGCCTTGCGGATTATCTCTTCCGGGGCGCTGTACACCGGAGGCCCGCCGGGAACCTGTCCCAGGACATAGTTGAAGGCTGTCACATCCACATCGTGTTGAACCACGCCTTCGGCAATGACCGCATCCCCAAAGTGCAGTGCGGGATCGATGCCTCCCGCGGAACCGGTATTGATTACCAGTTCAGGCTTGTAGGTATGAATGAGCAATGTAGCGCCAATGGCGGCGTTCACCTTGCAGATACCGCAGCGGAGGAGCACTACATCCCTGCCTTCAAGTTTTCCGGTATAGAATTCGATGCCGTTGATATTCGCCGCTCCTGCGTTTTCTATGGCTCCGCGGAGGAGGGTTATCTCATCTTCCATGGCGCCGATTATGCCAATCATGTTTTCTCCTTATGTCTTTTGCTGTTCCGTTTTATGTTCAATCCTGAACAGTACGCCGGATCCCCAGAGGGTGGTACGATTTCTGCCCCGTTCTTTTGAAAGGTAGAGGGCCTCGTCGGCATGGGCGATAATTTCCTCCGCGGTAAGTTCCTTGCCCTGGCTGAAGGAATGAACCCCCAGGCTTATCGTTACCTGAGGCAGGGGCGGTTCCCAGGGAACGGTCATGGCAGCCACGGTACAGCGGAGACGCTCCGCCACGGTAAAGGCCACATCTTTGGTCGTATTGGGCAGGAGTACGGTAAATTCCTCTCCGCCGAAACGGGAAGGAACATCACCGGTACGGACTGCCTGTTTGATCGCCACGGCAAGGTACTCCAGTACCCGGTCTCCCGCCAAATGACCAAATGAATCGTTGAAATTCTTGAATTTGTCTACATCTATAACAATGATCGAAGAAGAATATTTTTCCCGCCTCGCCCTGGCCAGCTCTTCTCCAAGCCGGGTCATAAAAAAACCATGATTGAAAAGCCCTGTCTTGATATCCCGCAGGGAATGTTCATAGTGCAAGTGATTCTTGATAGCCTGCGTCACAAAAGACATAAGCTGCTGAAGGAAGACCAGTTCACTCTGGAGATAATCTTCCGAAAGGATCTTGCGGCCTACCAGTATCAGGCCATAAAGACCGAATGGGCCGATGATGGGGATTACGATTTCGGGCGCCAGTTCCCGGAAGGGCCGGAGGGCATCATTGTCTTTCATTTCAAAAGCGAGAAGTTCAAAGGAGATTGGTTTGGAATGTTTTTGAAAGAACTGTTCAAAACCGGTGATGCGCTGTATATCAAGTTTCAGATCAACCGGTTTGTAGTTCCGGTAAGAGCGCACCGTAATATCATCCCGGCCCTGTACCGGCTTCCAGAGAAAGGCGATGAAGGAAGGCAGGCAGCGGTCTGTAATCTGCCACACCGTGGCATCCATAATTTCATCAATACTGGTACGGTTAAAGATATCAAGGGCGCCCGAAAGCAGGTTTTCGTAGTTCCGTATTTCCTTGTTGAGGCTGTCGATATACGAGAAGACCCCGGTCTCCTGTAATAGAGAGTAATGCTCTATTACTTCCGGGTTTTCAAGAAATGATTTTTTCTCAATAGTTGTATCGCTTTTTTCCATGCTATGTTATCGAAAAATGATCGCTGATATTCTTGCGCCATTCGGCGCGGCTTTCCCGGATTTCCCATTCAAGAATTTTCTTGATCCTGAAATTCCTGTTTTCTCCCGCAAAATTAATCACCGCGAATCTGCCGCCTCCGATATACGTAACCGTATCCCCTTCTTCCAGTGTCTCTCCTTCCGTAATCCGTTCTACAATACAGTCAAAATGAACGGGCGCATCCGAATTTTTGTCCGTCACCGCCACGGAGAGATCCGCGATTGGCTTCCCGCAGTAGGGGCAGTCCGGTGTGGGGATGGGCTCCGATGACATTTCGGGAGGAATCCATTTGGGGCGTTCATAAAAAACTCCCCGGCTCTTTTTAAAACGGGAGTCTGTATTTTCTCTGAAAGCTTTTCTGTTTCCGCCGGAGTGCCGGTTATTCCGTCCTCCTCTAGCGCCTCTTCCGCTGCCTCCCATTGAAGGTTCCTCCCGGGGAAATATCCAGAAGCTCATTTGTCAATATCAGGGCAATCCTCTGTATTGCTTCGTTAAGATATTCCTCGCTATTGATTTTCTGCCGTAACAGATCCGCATTAAAAGACTCCGGAAAAATTTCCGGTACCGCCGTATCCAGCTCTGTTTCTTCCGGCACGAATTCCTGTACAGCCATTATCATACACGCTCCGAAAAGGCCGATGCAAGATGGGTAATCGCTCCATCCTTGCCGATGAAGATCACATCAAAACGAATAATCATCTCCTTATATTCTCGATGGGAATTGAGGAAAAACTTAGCGGTTTCTATGATTCTTCGCTGTTTTTGGTCATTTATGCTGTATTCAAGCTGCTCAAAGCCATGGAGATTCCAGCTTTTTACCTCTGCAAAGACAAGAATGTTTCCATAAAGGGCGATTATATCAATTTCTCCCGTCCGGGAACGGAAATTCCGGACGATTACGCTCATCCCTTTCTTTTCCAGGTAAAGCGCCGCCTTGTCTTCCCCCTCCCTGCCCAGGGCCTTTCTATTCACCCTGTTTGTTCAGCTCTTTCGGATCAACCGCCTTGGCGATAAAGAGGCTCTTTTCGGTCAAAAGGTCGATAAGATCCCCGTCATCCTGCTTGAAGACCTTGCCGAATTCGTCAATCAGCACCCGGATCTTGGGCCGTAACGGGGCGTCTCCGTGAACTTCCGTTACCCTGGCCAGGGCTCCGTTGTTGAGGAGTATGATCGAACCGATGGGGTATATGCCCATAGTCTGGATAAAGGCTTTGAGTACATCGGGATCGAAACGGCGGCTATTGTCCGAAAGCAGGTTTTTCATTGCCTGATAGCCCATCATGGAGTTGCGGTAGGACTTCCGGCTTACCATGGCCTCGAACGCATCCGCCACGGAGACAATACGGGCGCCCATGTCTATGGCATTGCCGGAGACCCGTCTGGGATAGCCTTCGCCGTCCCAGCGTTCATGATGCTGCAGGGCGATAAGTCCCACATCTTCCGGGTAGAGCAGCTCCTTGGAGACAATTTTGTGGGTGTAGAGAGGGTGGTTCTTCATACGCTGAAGCTCCGTCTCCGAGAGTCCCCCCCGTTTGTCGAGGATCTCCCTGGGAAGCCGTAACATACCCACGTCATGAAGCAGGGCGCCGATGATGATCTGCATAATCTTGTGGTTGGGAAGCTTGAGTTCCTGGGCGATAAGGGCCGAAAGGATCGCCGCATTGACGGAGCTTTTGGCCATCTCATGACCGGAAACTTCGCCGCCCAGAATAAAGCCTATAAAGCTGTCTCTCTCGTCCCGGACAGCCTGGAGGAGCCTTGCGGCGATATTGTCGATGGAACGGGCTTCTATGGAGACCCCTTCACCTATGCCGGTGAGTACCTGATCGAGTTTTTCAATCGTTTCAAGATAGCTGCGGTAGGCCCCCTTGTTTTTCTGGACATCCATTAAGGAAAGGGCGCCGGGCTTTTTCTTTTGGGCCGCGGCTCCGGGGTCCGGGGCCTGTTCTTCCGGAAGACCGGTCTCTTCGGGAGAAAGGACGTTCTTTTCCGCTTCATCGTCCCGGGGCCGGGGGGCCGGGGGAGGAGAAACCTCAAGTCCTCCCTTTGACCTGGATGAGGCTATTATGTCTCCTTCAGTCTGAACAACATCGATACCCCAGGAACGGAGCCTTTCGATATCCTTTTTCCGCACTTCCACACTTGCGGGCACAAGGAGATTATTCCCTTCAATATAAACCGGTTCGGTAAATTTCATGCCGGGCTGCAGTGTGCTAACCGATATTTTTTTCATCCTTGTTCCCCTGCAAGTACGAAGGACAGTATTTTTGCCACCGTCTCCCAGCACCATTCGGGGATTGTTTCCCCCGGAGGAACTGAGTTCAACAGGCCTGCCAGGGCGGCGTCTTCCACTATCCGGATGCCTGCTTCCTCTGCGATGGCAATTATCCGCTCTGCTTCGGCGCCCTGTCCCGACGCAATTACACGCGGAGCAAAATCCGCCGGGTCGTAAGCCAGTGCGGTAGAAACCCTTCTCTTACTATCTATGTTACACCTCCTCATTTATGGAAGGCAAGGCCCTGTTTTTTTCTTCAAGTTCCTTCATAAAGACCGAATTTTCTTCATCATTGAGTACCGTAACCTGATTTTTCTCCAGATCCAGAAGCCTTGAGAGCTTTGTTCCAAGCGACCGGAGGGCCGCCGTTCTTTCCGGGGGTTGTACATAGACCTTTAGACTGAAACTTTCCCCTTTCCGTTCACAGAGAAAGATGCGCCGCCGCCCTCTTTCGGCAATATCCAGGGTAAAGTAATCCGCCTCATTCCCCCGCGGCTCTTCGTTGAGGAGTATGCGGAGGGAAACCTGAAACTCTTCCACGCTGAAGGGGAGGACGATCCAGTGTTTCCCGCTATAGCGGCCCTTTATCCGGTTGAGGAGGCCGGCAGGAGATTCACCGGGGAGAAACCCGAGCCGGGCCTTGAGTTCTCCGGGTTTTGAGGCTTCCTCAAGCGAAAATTCTCTTTTCTTTTGTCCTTTCCATTCTCCCGGTGAGCCCGAACCGCCGGAATTATGAGAATTCGAAGAATTTTCGGAATTCTCCGAATTCCCGGAAAAAGTTCCGCCTTCATGGCCGCCCCGGCCCTCCTGTTGGCTGTCCTGCCTCTCGTGCCGGGTTTTGTCCGGGGCCCCGGCTTCAATCGCGGCGGCATAACGCCTCAGGGCCTCTCCGCTCAGAAGGAGGCCCTTGTCCGCCGCGGCCGCAGCGCCGGAGACCAAAGCCGCCTCTTTTCGGGCCGCCTCCGCAGGTGATTTTCCCGGAAGCGGTTCTTTTTCAGTCTCTGCCTGCAGGATCATGACCCGGAGAGTCCTGAGAAAAGTTCTATTGAGGGGCAGGGAGAAAAAACGGGAATACTTGAGGACAGAGGATTCAAGGTTGTTTTTCGGCTGCAGGAAGGAAGCTGTTCCCGGAAAATCCGAAACCTTCAATTCCCGGCGGGGGAGAGAGGAAAGCGCTTCCGCCGGACGGGTTTCCCCACCCGTTTTGCCGGAACTTACAGGGGTTTTGAGCTTTTGAGGAGGGATACCGTCAGTCTTTGAGACCTTCACCCGCCCAACCCTCCATCCCCGGCCCTTTAACTCTGAGCCGCGGGTTTGCTCTTATGTTCAGTCTTTTTGGAGACGATAAGTTCCTTGATTTTGGCTGCCTTGCCGATCTTGCTCCGGATATAGTAGAGCTTGGCCCTGCGCACCTTTCCGGGGCGGACAAGTTCAACCCGGGCAATCCGGGGGGAGTGGAGGGGGAATACCCGTTCAACGCCCACGCCATAGGAATTTTTTCTTACCGTAAAGCTTCTTCCAACCCTGGAATTCTTAAACGCTATTACCAGGCCTTCGTAGATCTGGATTCGTTCGGTCTTGCCTTCAATAATCCTGAAATGGACCTTTACCATATCCCCAACCTTAAAGGTGAGGGGGTCTTTCTTCATCTGGGATTCTTCAATTGCCCTGATCTCGTTCATGATTTTTCCGCATCTCCTCTATCATCTTAATCGTTTCAGTATCAAAAAGCCCGGCTTCCTCTCCCCGGCGGATAAGTTCCTGCCTTAAGGCAAAGGTTTTTTCCAGACGCTTTTGAAGCCTCCAGCGCCGGATATTTTCATGGTGCCCCGAAAGAAGCACCTCGGGAACTTTTATCGTATCATAAACTTCGGGGCGTGTATACTGGGGATACTCCAAAAGCCCGCCCGCGAAACTCTCCTCCCTGAGGGATTCGGCACTGATCACCCGGTCAAGCAGGCGGTAGGTTGAGTCAATGAGAACCAGGGCCGCCGCTTCCCCGGAAGAGAGGACATAATCCCCGATGGAAACTTCTTCATCCACATAAAGATCGATGATCCGCTGATCAATACCCTCGTAACGGCCGCAGATCAGGATCAACTCCTCGTTTTGAACCAGTTCTTCCGCCGTCTTTTGGGTAAAAGGCCGGCCCGAAGGGGAAAGATAGATTACTTTTTTGCCCGGAACCTTCCGAACAGGGGATTGCCGCATTGTTTCCGGACAGGTTTTTTTTGAGACACCGGCAGCCTCAAGCGCCAGCCCCAAAGGTTCAGGAAGCATGAGCATGCCCGCTCCGCCCCCGTAAGGCGCGTCATCGGTTTTTTTGTGCTTATCAAAGGCAAAATCCCGGATGTTGATAGAGCGGTACTCTACAAAACCGGCCTTTACCGCTCTGGCCATGATCGAAGCGGAGAAATATGCATCGGTAATCTCCGGGAAAATTGTCAGAACCGTGTACTTCATTCCAGAATCCAGCGGGCATGGAGAAGGGCCTTTCCTTTTTGCAGATCTATTTCACCAAAAAACTCGTTCCGGAAGGGTATCAGCCTGCGCTCTCCCGAGGGCATTTCCAGTTCCACAAGGAAGCCGCCGCCCCCTTCCAGCACATCTCTAACGCTGCCCAGGCGCTCTCCCGAGCCGTCCGTCACCTCAAGACCCTTGAGATCTTCGATGTAGAATTCCCCCTCACGCAGGGGAGCCGCCTGTTCCCGTTCCACAAGGAGTTCCGCACCGGAGAGGGTCTTGGCCGCCTCAGGACTCTCTATACCGGCAAATTTCATCAACACCGCGGGCAGGGCAAGGCCGGTTTCCTCCACGGTAAATACCCGTTCTTTCTCTCCCTGTCTGAGACAAACCGTTTTTAGTGTTAGAAGATGTTCAATTTCACCTGAAAGAGATCTGACTTTTATAAAACCCTTCAGTCCAAAAGGCTGACCGGTAATACCGGCAACAAATCGTTCAAGCAAAAAATTTTCAGTCTAAAATCTCAAGAACCGTATGTTTCCCGGTCTTTGCGGTGGCGGCCTGCAGCACCGTGCGGATAGCCTTTGCAATCCGTCCATGCTTGCCGATTACCTTGCCGATGTCGTTTTCCGCTACTCGCAGCTCCAGGATGGTAGATTTTTCTCCTTCCACCACACTGAGCTGTACCTGGGCAGGGTCATCAACCAGGGTCTTGACGATATATTCAACCAGATCTTTTTCCATGCGTCTCTCCGTTATACCTTACCTTGCTTACAGGGAGATGTTTTTTTTATTGAAGATCCGGCGTACCGTATCGGTGACGGTAGCGCCTTTTTCAAGCCATACCCTGGCCTTTGTTTCATCAAAGAGAATCTGCTTGTCTTCAGCTTCGATAGGATGGTAGTAGCCTAATTCTTCGATAGTTTTGCCGTCCCGGGCATCCCGCTTTTCCATGACCACGATACGGTAATAGGGTCGTTTCTTGGTTCCAAACTTCTTGAGCCTTATTCTGGCGCTCATGTAGCCTCCTCAATATTAGTATTGAATAGTATAAGATTGAAGAGGCGTTTTGGTCAATGGGGGATCCTCCCATAACCCGGGATCGGCGTGATTTTTCCCACAAGGGCTGAAATTTCCCCCGATCTGCGTATATCCCTAGCCCCGGAGAAACGGGCCCGGAAGCTCCCTGCAGATGGATACAATAGACACAGGCTGCTGCTTGCCGGAATTCTCAAAGACATTTACTCTGGTATAATTGAGTGAATCGTATCAGGCTGCTATTGTTATCAGAGAGGTTGCTATGACTATAGTACAGGAACATATAGCCGATAGTTTTATCAGTCTGCTCAAGACACATTCTTATTCCGCCATTACTATACAAATGATATGTGATAATACCCCCGCCAGCCGGAACGCTTTTTACTACTACTTTAGAAACAAGGAAAAACTGGTGGAATGGATTTGTTTTCGGGATTATATGAAATACTGTTTTCCCTATTTTCAAATCAAGGTCGATAACATCAGAACCAAATCAATGTTTTCATGCATTCTGAAAAATAAAGTTTTTTATACTGCCCTGTCTTCCGTAGACGGCGGGCATCTGCTGAGGGATTGTCTTATCAAGGTATACAGCAGCGGACTTTCCGAAGAAAAAGTCAATGAGTATGCCCGGCCCGAACAGAGCAGCCAGCCAAAAGTGAGTTTTGAATTTTTCAGCCGTTACCTTTCCGCCGGGGCTGCGGCGATTATTATGTCCTGGATTGAGAGCGGAATGGCGATCTCCGTAGATGACCTCGTGAGGGATATTGCGCTGATATTTTCAAAATCTCCGGATGAGATTATAACCAATTATTTGTTTTAAAAAACCGCTTCTCTCATGTTTTATGACAAAAGTGTTCGTTTGTACCATAAATGCGTATAAACGGATTGTTTTATTTGTATATTCGTTTCAAAACCTGTGAATTGTTCGTTGACGGTTTTTTGATCCCCCTCATAAAATTAGCAATCAGGATCTGCAAGAGAACCCGCGGTTTTTGGAGAACCGGCAAGGTTGTCGGGCAAGTCCTGTTTATTTTAACAAGCGATGGAGGCAAGAAGCATGTCTATTGGTGGTCCAGGACTTGATGTCGAGTACACATCAAGAACTCCGGAAAAAAGAACTGTTGCCAACAAAGGTACAGCAATCCGGAAAAGCTCAATCAGGGATTCCATTGTCCCGGTTGAAAAAGTTACCGCTTATATCAATCCGTCTAAGTGTGTAAACTGCGGAACCTGCCGTGAAATTTGTCCGGTTAAGGCTATCGGGGAGTACCAGCGCATTATCTGCCACGGGTGTCCTATCTGTACGGAGAAGCCGGGTATTTCACCCCAGGCAATGGAAGAAGTTGCGGTGGCTTGTTCCTGTACAACGGCCTGTCCCCTGAACATTTCCCCCCAGGGTTATATAGGGCTGGTTAAGGCAGGCAAAATTGAGGAAGCCTTTAATTTAATCTGGGAGAAGAACCCGCTTCCGTCGGTATGCGGGAGCGTGTGTCATCATCCCTGCGAAGACGCCTGTAAGCGCGGCATCCTTGTTGATAATCCTGTCAAAATCCGGGGTATAAAAAAGTATCTGTCCAATACGAAAGACGCCGGGGTAAAATATACCGTCCTCTATGATGAAAGGATTGCCGTTATCGGCGCCGGTCCTGCCGGCCTTACCGCCGCTCATTATCTTTCTCTGGCGGGTTATGAGGTAACGGTATTTGAGAGCGACACCGAAGCCGGCGGCATGCTGAAACGGGGTATCCCGGCATTTCGCCTGTCCAGGGAAGCGATAGACCGGGATATTCGGCGATTACGGAAAGCCGGCATGGATATCCGTTTGAACGCCCGTATCGACCGCTATACGCTGGAGGAGATCAGGCAGGAATACGACGCCGTCGTTGTCGCCGCCGGAACCCCGAATTCACGGGGGCTTCAGATTTCCGGCCATTTCCTGGCCGGCGTCATGTCCGCCATAAATTTCATGTCCCAGGTAAACCACGATCAGGAAGTACGGCGCCACCTTGGTCAGATTTTCAAATTCAAAGACGGCGAGGCGGTTATCATCGGCGGCGGCAGTGTTGCCATGGACGCGGCCCGGACCGCTCTGAGGGTGGGGGCTTCCAGGGTGACCGTAGTATGCCTGGAATCCGGCAAAGATGTTCCCGCTCATCCATGGGAACTACAGGAAGCCCGGGATGAAGGAATAGAAATTATGGAAGGTTACGGCCCAATCCAGTATAAGTGTTCCCTGTTTCCCGAACTGCAGGGCGTTCAATTTGCCAGGGTAAAGAATTTCCGGAAAGATGAAAACGGAAAAATCAGTTTCGATCTTGACGAAAAGGATACGATGGAATTGAAAGCCGATTGGGTGGTGGAGGCCATAGGCCAGGCGCCGGATGCCCTCTGGAAAAATCAAAGCGGGCCGGACATTTTCTTTGCCGGAGACATCGCCGGCGGTAAGTGTTCGGTAGTGGACGCCATGGCCTCCGGCCGCAAGACCGCCGTCACGGTAGACGCCGCGCTCCGGGGCAGAAGCCTGAAAGACCCCATGGCGTCTCACAAGCTGAACCTTGCGCCGGTAATGGAAAAAATTTTCCCCTACAACCGGAGAAAAACCATTCGCCCGGAAGCTCCCCTGCTGGACGCCGCCCTGCGGATACAGTCGTTTACCGAGGTGGAAGGGTGTCTTGATGACGGGAAAATCAGCCGGGAAGCGTTAAGCTGTCTGGGCTGCGGTTACGAAATTGTCGATCCGGAAGAATGTATCGCCTGCGGTATGTGCCAGAAGCTGTGTCCCAAAGGTGACGTAATAACACTGGTAGCAAAAGGAGACAAAGAATGAAAAGACAAGTGGTAGTTATTGGCGCGGGCCCCGGCGGTTCCGCCGCCGCGTTTTATCTTGCGAAAAAAGGCCTGGATGTTCTGATGATTGATAAAGAGACCTGGCCCCGTGAAAAAGTATGCGGCGATAACTGGCAGGCGTCCCTGTATCCGATTTTCCGCGAAATGGGCGTTTATGAGGAACTGGAGGCGAACAAACAGAGTGAATTGCAGGTAATCACCATGGTAGGCCCCGGTGAGGAAACCGTCAATTTTAAAGTGGAAAACGCGGAATGGCTTATTCCGCGGCGTATCGCGGATGACATTATCCGCCGCGCGGCTGTGCGTGCCGGCGCCGATTTTATGGAACTTTTTGAAGCGACCGAATTGATCATCAAAAAAGGCCAGGTAAAGGGAATACGGGGTTTGTATAATAACCGGGAGATAACGGTCGAAGCCGATCTGGTGGTTATCGCAAACGGCAGCCATTCCCTGATTGCCCGTCAATTGGGCATTTTCAATAACGATCCCGCTTCCTATATGTTCGCTATCCGCGGTTACTGGGAAGGACTTGAAAATACGGTTGACGGCAACTGTATCTGGATTTACGATCCTGATTTTATGCCGGGAAACAGGGAGGAAATAGACAAATATTACTTCATGCCCATGTGGATCAATATCATCAATAAGGAAGCGACCCAGGCATCGGTGGGCTGCTGTCTTTCGGAAGGGCTGCTTCGGGCGCATAATATGTCCCTGGACGGATTCCACAATTACTGGCTGGAACATTCCCAAACAGCCCGGAAGTATCTTAAAAACGCGCGCTGTGTGGACGGCATGAAGGGCTGGAGGCTTCCCTGCGCGAAACAGATAGAAAAAAATTACGCTCCCGGCGCTTTTATCATCGGAGACGCCGCTTCCGCGCCTGACCCCTGTTATTACTACGGTATCGCCCCCGCAATGTACGGCGGAAAAATTTGCGCCGATGTAGCGGAAAAAGCCTTTGCGGAAAATGATTTCTCCGCCGAAACGCTTTCGGAATTTCATACCCTTTTGGGAAAGCTGTTCAACGAACAATGGTCGCAATACGTTTCCATTCGCGAAAACATTGTGAGCAAGCGTGAGATTTCCCGAAACCTGATAAAGTTCGCGCTCAGCAAACCTGAATACCCGAACATCTATTTCGGCGCGACTTTCGGAGAGTACATGCAGGCGGTCCTGAAGCGAACTGACGGACACTTTGCCTTCGGCAGCCATCTTACGGACTAACAAACGGATCCGCGGAGGCTCAGGCGCTTTCGCGGATCTCATCGTTATTTCAAAAAAAAGTCCATGAATTCCGTATTCCTGTCCGTGAGGGTCTGTGTTGGTCTGTGGCTTGACAATACGCCCAAAATCTCCCATTGATAGGCAAGTAGGAGAAATTATGCCAGGAATGACTGACGAAGAAGCAGACTACTGGGACGAGTATTTTACTAAAAATCCGCCTAAAGTATCCGGCGATGGAAAGAACGGCTTTTTTGCCCGGCATAAAGCCTCCCGCATGGTCGTACTGGATGATCTTTCTACAAAATATTTAACTACAAAAGCGATAGCTGCTCATAAAACGCTCACGGAGCTTATAAGCGAACTGGTACGGAGGGAAATCGTATCCTCCCTGAACGAGGGATCCGTAACAAGAGAGTGATTTTTCCTTTCGGAATAACCATCACAGGGAATTTCCATTGTGGCCGAGGAATTAGGCGAGGCATTTTGATATAGTCGGACAACCGGACATCTTTGCCTGATATGAGCGCCCACATCTGGAACAGGCGCACATTACCGGCAACACCATGGAGCATACGCTCCATGGTTGTTACGCCTGCCCCAAACACGGGAACATGTGATATAGTAAGCTCATGAATATCAACATAGACAGCGCGAAGAATTACTTTACGGAGATGATTGACGAGGTTATAAACGGGAGGGAATACTTTATTATAAAGCACGGCAAGGCCGTCGCCCGTATCGTTCCGGTTCTTGAGGATGTTCCCACACGGGCCGAGATAACCGAACGGCTTTTCAGCTATCAAACCCTTACATGATTAACGTTCTGGACTGTTCGTTCTGCGCGGCGTTATTTCTTCCCCACGACAAATCCGGTGAAGTTCTGCGGGTGTTCAGGGCCTTTGACGAAGCCGCCGAAGTTCTGGTGCCCGTCTGCTTTTGGGATGAGATGACGGAGCTGCTTTCCGCCGGCCTGGCCCGCGGCCGGCTTAAACATTCCGACGTTCTGGAAATTATCAGGCTGCTGGATCTGTACCATTTCGGCACGGATGTTTCGTTTGGGGCGGATCATACCAGCCATATTCTGGACTTGTCCCAGCTTTACAACCTGAGTCCTTCGGCGGCCGTCTACCTGGAACTGGCGGTGCGTAAAAAGGCCGCCCTGGGTACCCTGAACGGTGCCCTCCGCGCCGCCTGTGTCAAGGCGGGGGTGGAATTACTGCGAAAGCCTTAGTATGATGTTTGCTATGAAAGATATTACCAACAAGCTGATCCTTGTTACAGGCGGAGCCTCCGGCATCGGCCGGCTTATGGCGCTTGATTTTGCCCGCAGGGGAGGCCGGGTCGTGGTATGGGACATGAACGCCGCCGCGCTGAAAAACCTTGAAGCGGAGGCCGCCGTCGAAGGGCTTTTTGTTACCGGTATGCCCTGCGACGTTTCGGACAGGGCCGCGGTCGCCCGGCAGGCAAAGGCGCTGGAAAAAAAGTTTGGCCCCGTGGACGTCCTGATAAACAACGCGGG
>JAISCR010000034.1 GCA_031265435.1 Treponema sp. | reverse complement strand
GCCCAGCCCTTGCGCTTAATCATGCGGTACTCTTTCAGCGCGATGGCGGTTCCCGCCACTTTCAGCACCTCCGGGGAAACGTCAAGTTTTTCTTTGCTCGCCAGGTCCGCGAAATACTGATCCATGATTCCTGTAATATGGGTGATAAATAGTGGCGGCCGGTTTCCTGACAGTTTCGCACTTTTCTCATACACCCGGTAGGCTTCCGCGGCCTGAGAAAGGGAAAACACCTCGGTGGCGCAGATGGGAATGTTATGTTTAACCATCTCTTTTATCACCTTCAGGCCCGGGACCGTTACGGGGATCTTTGACATGAAGTTCACTCCCATCTTATGGGATCGAAGGGAGGCTTCCAGTATGTACTGTGTGTTTTCCTCTTTCCTGGGGTCTTCCTGCACCGTAACGAACCCGTACTTCCCCCCGCTTTTTTCATACACAGGGAGGAAGAGTTTCATCAATTCGCCGGCTATGGTGTGATAGACCTTCTCAGCCGCCGCGTCCACCTCGGGTTCTTCTTTTACAATTTTTTTTACCACGGCGTTAATGTATTCCGGGTCGCTCTGAAACAGTTTTGAGCAGAAAGCGGGATTCGTCGTACAGGCGACAGCCCCCGAGTTAATGGCGAGCCCGCATTCTTCAATGCTGGGATTGTTTACCCAGAAACGAGTTTCCGTTTCAACGCCGACCTTTTCCAAATAGTTCATGCTCTG
This sequence comes from Treponema sp., assembly GCA_031265435.1. Lineage (GTDB taxonomy): Bacteria > Spirochaetota > Spirochaetia > Treponematales > Breznakiellaceae > JAIRNJ01. The sequence goes on along the minus strand of JAISCR010000034.1, from coordinate 3,495 downwards.
CCTCTTCAGCTGTTTAAGGTTTATAAGTTTGTATTATCAATATATCATATGATTTTCTCGCCGTCAAGAAAAAATTTATAAAAAGTAACATCACCATGCGTACGGTTCGTACACGGCGGTTCAATGAGTTGCGTGTAGCATCTTAAGCCGCCGGGCTCTGGGGGACTGGCCCCGTTGGTCAGCGCCCGTCTGGTATGCATATCTAACCCCATGTGGTTCCTCCGGCCATTTTCTGTCGACAGGAACCGGTATAAATTGGGAGACTTGTTCGACAACCCGGACCCGGTAGGGTTCAGTACAATAGGTTGTTGAACAAGTCCAATGAGGCATGACTCTGTTTCGGTTAGAATTTTGATGAGGCAACGCGCGCCCTTGACCCCGGCGGCGCCGATTTGTATAATCATAAGCCAAGTTTGTAGCGTGGCAAGCCGCGCTTCATTGAGGACCGTAGAATATGGCGAAAATATCTCCCGTCCGTAAAAAAATATCGGATTATGTAATCGATGAAATAAAAAATATGCTGGTGTCCGGCGAGATCAAAGAAGGGGAGAAGCTGCCCAATCAAAACGAATTCGCCCAAAAACTCGGCGTAAGCCGCCTGTCCCTCAGGGAGGCTGTGCACAAGCTGCTTCTCTTGGGCGTCATAGAGGAAAAGCCCGGCGCTGGCACAAAAATCATCAATGGGAACCCCGCCACCTGGGAAAAGCGTCCCGCGGCACCTTTTATCTCCGCCAAGGACCAGACTTTGGAATTTCTTGAAGCCCGGCGGCTCCTGGAATCGGCAATGATACTTTACAGCATAAACCATGTGGACAGGCAGGATATAGCAAACCTCAAAAAAGACGTAGACGACATGCGGAATGCGCTGAAAAACGGCGATACCGGCCGGTATCTTGCCGCGGATCTGTCTTTTCATTCCCATATTGCTGGCGCTACTCATAACCGCTACCTGGATCACATGCTCTCGACGATCCAGAATATGCTTCATCAGTTCATGAAGGAGGCCTTTCAGGAAATTCCGGAGCTTCTCTCCGACTCCATGAGTTATCATGAAAAGATACTGAAGTTTATCACCACCCATAAATTTGAATCCGCCATGGAGAGCATGAATGGGCATTTGGACAGTATCATCACCCTGCTCAAGAAATACTACGCCGCCAGAGATAGATCCTAGCAGCCTGTTGCGCTTCTTCCTTGGGGGCTCAGCAACCCCAAAAACGCTGATATCATTACCTCATGAGTGTACGATTTTTCTCTATGGACCGGAATACGCCCTTGCTGTTCCGGTGGACTTGCGGGAATGGCTTCCGGAAAACCATTTAGTTCATTTTATTATCGAGGCGGTGGAACGGCTGGATCTCAGCGCATTCAAGGTGAACGAGACGGGGAGCGGGAGCGGGCAGTACCCGCCGATGATGATGGTGAAAGGCCGGGTAAGAACGGGCTGTTTGGCCGCCCTTACCCGGATTCGGATTGCAACCCAACGCCGGCCCCAAGGGGCGCGGCGCGGGGTGTGAAGAAATGTTATGGAGTAGTATCCGCAAGCGTTTGGAGCATAGAATGTATGCTTACCGCGGCGCTGGCGGTGACTGTACCTGGAAGCGTGGCGCCGCTCGACAAAGAAACCAGATTACCGACCGGGCCTGTAGTCGCCGCCGGGTCAGGCGGTACAGCGGTTGTTTCGGCCAGGGTTTCACTGGTTGAGGCAACATTGGCGCCTGTCAACCCGGTAACGCCAATCCCTGTAACAGCGCCTGCGGCTACTGTAGTAGCGGCGCCCAGCGCAACCGGAGCGGCATGACTCGCGGGGGCGGCCCCGGTGAGGATCTCGCTGGCAGCAGCAAGCGTAATCTTCGCGCCGCTCGCCCCCAAGTTGATCACGCCCTTTTCCCGGCTCATGGTACCATTAAGGTCAACGGTGGTGTCCGCCGCAATAGCCAGGGTATCGGTGGCCGCTCCTGCCGTGATGGCCGCACCCAGTCCCAGCGCTTTAAGGCTTGCCGCAATGGTGGCGGGGGGAGGAGTGACGAGAGAAGCTGCCGTTACCGTTATCGTCGAAGCGGCGCCGGTGAGGTTGATGTTATCCCCTACCGCCTGCCAGCCGAAATCGCCGCCCGCGATAGTAACGGTTCCGCTGGTCACCCGGCCCGGACCCAGAAGTATCGCGCCTCCGCCGTTTGTTGAAGTTGCGGCATCACCGAGCAGGGAGAGGGTACCGGTGCCAAGCGCGAGGGCTGCGTCCCGTTCCAGGGTCAGAATTTGGTCCGCTAATATGAAGGCGCCGGCCGCCCCAATGGTAACCACTGCCCCGGCGGTGGTATCGGTATCCCGGATAACCAGGCCCTTGTCGTTTATTTCAATTTGCGCGCCGTCGGCAGCGGCGGCCCATTCGTAGGTAGCGGTGTCAGCGGTGGCTCCCACGAATTTGGTGACATCAGTACCAAAGAGGAACTGCGCGCCGTAATTCAACACCACCTTGCCATTGGTCCCCAGGTCAACGATCTTGTACAAAACCCCGGGATCCGCTTGTACCGCGGCGAGGTTCGGGCCGGTGATGACACTGTTGGCAACCCCCGCAATTTCGAGGGTGCCGTCTATCTTAACCGACGGATCTTCCCCAGCGGCAGGTATGAGCAACATATTGCTGATATCAAAGGTCGAGCCCTCTACCGTAAAAGTTACATCCTTCTCCACGGTAAAGGTACTTCCCGGACGGATAATAAAGGTACTGTTGACCAGACCGGCGGTTTTGCTGATCACCGTGTCTATTCTTGCGGATTGGCTCATGGGCACATTGTAAGTTATCTTCTTACCCAGGGTAAGCGCCAGCGGTTCATCCTCATTGAAGGTTACATGGCCCCCCGGTACAGCGATGTTTGAGCCGTCCCCCAGGAAGAGAGTTTCCAGGGATTCCAGGGAAGCTTCGGTACTGACAACAGCCAAATTGGCGCCCGGCCCGAGTTTCAGGTCCACCAGACCCCGGAGGAGTTCACCGTCGGTATTAGCCAAGGCGAGGGATCCACCGTTCCCCACTTCGATTTTGGTAATCTCATTCAGGGTGCCATTGGTGGTCAGGGAGCCGTTTATGGTGAGGGTATTGCCATCGCTCTTCGTGGGATTTGCCCTGGTAAGAATGGCCGCCCCCTGGGGAATAAGCGCGGGTAATTCTTCCGCGGCGATCCGGCCGCTGGTTACCGTATAGGTGCGGCTCGCGTTGGGATATACCCCGGTGAGCAGTTCCGCGACAGTATAATTATACAGCGGAAGGGCATCGGCAAAGGCGTTTTCAGGAGTACCGGGGGTACTGCCGCCGGTACCGATAACCAGATGGCCCTGCCCCGCGGCGACCCAGGCCTGGGCCGGGGTAAATTTATTGGGCTGGTTTTCATGGGGGGGAATGATGTCGTCCACATCCAGGGTGAGGACCGCGCCGGGCAGGATGGTTACGTTTTTGCCGATGACGGTATTTCGTCCCAGCTCAATCTCATTCTCCAC
>JAISCR010000010.1 GCA_031265435.1 Treponema sp. | reverse complement strand
CGTGGAACAAAGTACGGAACGGGAAAGGCCGTAAGATCAACTGGCGGTTTACGACAGCCGATGCCCGGATAAAACTAAGTCGTCTTTACCCTCAGTTTGATTCTTGACTGCCTACTAGTAGGCTGATTACTCTAAAACCACTGATAAAGCGATTGTTGTATTTAAGAAAAACCACGGAGAAACACGGAGGAAAAAAGGATTTGTAACGACAAACTCCGTGAAACTCTGTGTCCTCCGTGGTGATTTTTCTTTTTTTAATCGTTCATATCTGGTTGTTTAGTCCAATCAGCCTGCTAGGGCAGTACCCCTATAGTGCCTGTAACCCCGGATTAAAAAACGAGAGGCCGGAACCGGCTCAACGGGCTATAGACTTTTACTCAATTGACTGAGTAAAATTACAGGCTCATATAAGAATGGAGACGCCATGGCTGAGTATAAAAGGCCCCAGCTTGAAACATTGCGGAAACGGATACTCTCAAAACGCCGCTTTATTCAGGTAATTGCGGGCCCCCGCCAAGTGGGTAAAACAACACTGGTACAGCAGCTCATTGACGAAAATACCGTTTTTAGCCGGTTTTATTCCGCGGACGGAGTGACGAATACCGATGCCTCCTGGCTGGACAGTATTTGGGAAAATTTCCGAACCGGGCTGCGCCTCAAAAAAACCAGAGACGGGCTTCTTGTGATTGACGAAATTCAGAAAATTCCGGGCTGGAGCGAATGTGTCAAAAAAAATTGGGATGAAGACAGCCGGAATAAAATTCCTGTAAAACTGATTATTCTGGGATCTTCCCGGCTCCTGCTGCAGGAGGGGCTTTCAGAATCGCTTCTGGGCCGCTACGAGCTTAATTACCTGGGGCATTGGTCCCTCGCCGAAATGGAAAAGGCTTTCGGCTTTAGTCCGGAGGAGTATGTCTGGTTCGGAGGCTACCCCGGAGCAGCTTCCCTTATAAAAGACGAAAGCAGGTTCAAAAATTATATTCTCAATTCCATTCAGGTTCATAATACGGCCCTTCTTTCCGCATTGCGGACGGAAACATTTAAGGAAGCCCGGCAGGATCATGAGCTCTGGGGCCGCGTCTGGGAAAGCGCTGCCGGGAGCTATTTGATTAACCAGGTCAGGGAAAATGCCGGATATGCCCTTTATTACTGGCGGCAAAACAACGATGAGGTCGATTTTGTTGTAAAGCGGGGAAACAAAATAGTGGCTTTTGAAATTAAAAGTGGACACAAGACCGGAAGCGGCGGAAATTTATCAGTATTCAAAAATCTGTTTCCCTCTTCAAAAACCCTGCTCGCAGGGGGGCAGGGTTTTGATCTTGTGGAATTTTTAAAGACTCCGGTTCGGGATCTGTTTGAGGCGGTGTAAATTTTGGATATATCAGGATAAATGCAGGCAGATGATGCAAAAAGATTTGACATTGATTGCGGAAGGCGGAAAGGACGCCGGCCTTAAAAATTCAATCGAACAGGAAATGAAGTTTCCCGCGGATCTTTCCCGCGCCCAGCTTGATTCGCTTCTCTCCCGTGCCCTGGAAAAAGCCCTGGAGGAAATCGGCGAGAGCGGCCCCGTGCTGATTCTGCCGCCGGATATTACCCGTTACCATTCCGGAGCAGGCTATTTAAGCGGCATTGTCTTCCGGGAACTCAGTCGCCGTGGCGGCGGTTCCATGCTGATGCCTGCCCTGGGGACTCACATGGCCATGACCGCTCCTGAAATTTCCCGGATGTTTTCCGGAATTCCCAAAGAACGTTTTCTTGTTCACGACTGGCGCAGGGATGTAGTTGAACTGGATCGCATTGAAGATGACTGGGTTGAAGAAACCTTTAAGGGGGCAGTCCGCTTTGACTGGCCTGTACAGGTCAACCGGCAGCTTTGTTCCGGCGCATACAAGCTTATCGTTTCCATCGGGCAGGTGGTGCCTCACGAAGTGGCGGGCATGGCGAACCATGCCAAAAACATATTCGTGGGATGCGGGGGAAAAGAGGCTATCGATAAAAGTCACTTTGCCGGTGCCTGTTATGGAATGGAGAAGATAATGGGACGGTCAAACACACCGGTGCGGGCCCTGTTTGACGAAGGGCTCAAGCGTTCTGCCGAAAAGCTTCCTCCCATCCTCTGGATATTGACGGTTGCCGGCCTTCGCCCGGATAAGACTCTCGCGCTACGGGGGCTTTTTGCCGGTTTCGGCAGGGAATGTTTTGAAAAAGCGGCGGCCCTTTCCGGGGAGCTGAATGTAGATCTTCTCGATGAGCCTGTACAAAAGGCGCTTGTTTACCTGGAGCCTGAGGAGTTCAGAACCACATGGCTTGGAAACAAGGCGATCTACCGTACCCGGATGGCAATGGCGGATGGAGGGGAACTTGTCATTCTGGCTCCCGCTCTGGAACGCTTTGGGGAAGACCGGGATGTGGATGCGCTGATCCGGCATTACGGTTACCGGCCTGCCGCACATATACGGGAACTGGTGGAAAAGGAATCCCTTCTGGGAGAAAACCTCTCCGCCGCCGCACACCTTATCCACGGTTCCAGCGAAGGCCGTTTTACGGTGCGCTACTGCCCGGGGCCGCTCATGAGCCGGAGGGAAATCGAATCGATAGGCTATGAATGGGGGGATCTGAAAGAGGCTCTGAAGCTTTATGATGTAAAAAATTTACCCATGGGATGGAATACTTTACCCGGCGGAGAAAAAATATTCTTTGTTCCCAACCCTGCTTTGGGACTTTGGAGCCATTCCCGGAACTTTTCATCCTGATTTTCCATCCTGGCATGGTTTTTGCTTAACTAAAGATAGAGGCATTTCCAAAATCTGATATTTTGAAAAGCCCGGCATGTTCACCAACGTGAATATGCTAAAATTTTAGTTTCAAGGAGTATGTAGAAATGAAAAAGATCATTCTCACTGCGATCATGATTGCGGCCCTTGGCGCCGCGGCCTTTGCCCGGAATAAAGTGCCTGCACTGGAACAGAAAACCCTGAGCGGAACCCTTGTTGTCGAATACGGACAGATTGCCCTCAGGGCGGAAGACGGTCTTTACTATGTCCGGGGCCTGGGGCAGCTGGCCGGTTTTGTCGATGGCTTAAAGGAAGGGGCCGCAGTAACTGTGCAGGGAACCGTGTGGGCTCCGGAATGGAAGCACCGGAATACCTGGCCTGAACATGAGGGGCAAAAAGCCGAAATTGCCCCCCGTGCCGGTGATTCACAGGGCAGTTTCAGGGTAATCAGGGCTGAAAAACTCAGCCTTAACGGAAAGGATTACGATCTCCTTACGGAAGGAAGGAGAAGGGGACACATATCCGGCCGGAACCCTGACCGGAGACACATGAATGGTATGCACGGTTCAAGAGAACGGCCCGGCCGGAGGATGACTCCCCGCCGGTGGTAAGATCCGTTTCTCTCTGGACAAGTTCTGAAAGGTGTCTTAGTATCAAAATAAAGGGTGTTGTTCGGAAATTCCGGACAACGCCGGTTTATGTACCTTCAGGAGGATAATATGGCAACCAAATTAAAATATGGGATAGTCGGCTGCGGCGGGATTGCCAACGGCAAGCACCTGTTGGCTATTTCAAAGCTCAAGGAAGTTGAACTTGCGGCGTTCTGCGATATAATTCCCGACCGGGCCGAAAAGGCAAACAGGGAATATGCCGGGGGCAAGGGTAATGTCTTCAAGAACTACAAGGATCTTTTGAAGGAAGACCTTGACGCGGTGATTGTGTGTACCCCCAACATATCCCATAGCGAGATTTCTGTGGCGGCGCTGCTTTCCGGCAAAAATGTGCTCTGCGAAAAACCCATGGCTATAAACTATAAAGAAGCCAAAGAGATGATCGCCGCCAGGGACAAGAGCGGAAAAATTCTTACCATCGGCTACCAGAACCGTTTCCGGCAGGACAGTCTCTTTCTTAAAACTGAATGCGGCGCGGGCACCCTGGGGGAGATTTATTTTGCCAAGGCTACCGCCATCAGGCGGCGGGCGGTTCCCACCTGGGGTGTCTTCCTGGATGAAGAAAAACAGGGCGGCGGCCCCCTCATCGACATCGGTACCCACGCCCTTGACCTTACCCTCTTCATGATGAATAACTACGAACCTCTCTATGCGGTGGGCACGGTGTATCATAAACTCAACAAGGACAAGAATACCGGAAATGCCTGGGGCGACTGGGACACAAAGAAATTCACCGTTGAGGATTCGGCCTTTGGTTTTGTGGTGATGAAGAACGGCGCAACAATAATGCTGCAGTCCAGTTGGGCGCTCAACATTACCGAAGTAAGGGAAGCGGTTACCACCCTCTGCGGTACCAAAGGCGGCGCAGACATGCCGGCTGCGGGTGAACTTGAGCTTAATGGAGTTAAAAACGGTAAACAATTTACCATGAAGCCGGATCTGGGAGCAGGCGGCGTTGCCTTTTACGGCGGCGAGACGCCGAAAGACACCGACCTGGAAGCCGAATGTTTCCTCAAGGCAATTCAGGGCAAGGGAAAACTCTATGTACAGGCGGAAGAAGCCGCGGTTGTAACAAAGATACTGGAAGGGATCTATAAATCCGCATCCTCGGGAAAGCCGTATTACTTTGACGAGAAATAGGAGTCGTAATGAGTGACATCAGAGTTACTGTCTGGAATGAATACCAGGATGAACAAAAACGGGAAGAGGTAGCAAAAGTATACCCCAATGGGCTGCATGTTGCGATCGCGGATTTCCTCAACAGGGAAGGCGGCATAAAGGCAAAATGTTCGGTCATTACCGATCCCGATCAGGGCTTTGGCGAAGAGATCCTTGACAGTACCGATGTCATGGTCTACTGGGCCCACATGCTGCACCACATCGTGGAAGACAAGTTTGCCCAGCGCCTTGTAGACCGGGTACAGAGGGGTATGGGGATTGTCTTTCTCCATTCCGCCCACCGGAGCAAGGCTTTCTGCCGGCTCCTGGGCACCTCGGGCCGCCTCTCCTGGCGGGAAGCGGAGGAACGCTGCAGGGTATGGGCTGTAAATCCACAGCATCCAATTGCGGCAGGAGTGCCATTGCAGTTTGCCATTGATTGCGAGGAAATGTATTCGGAGCCTTTCGGCATTCCCAACCCTGACGATACAGTTTTTATAAGCTGGTTCCAGGGAGGCAATGTATTCCGCAGCGGCGTTACCTTTCACCGGGAATTCGGCAAGATCTTCTACTTCCAGCCGGGACATGAAACCTACCCGAATTACTTCAACAAGGATATTCAGAGGGTGATCATCAACGCCGTTAAATGGGCCGTTCCCGCTGTCCGCATACCAGACACCGAATGTCCCAACGACACGGAGCCCCTGGAAAAGCTGAATTGAGGTCTGTCCGCAAAGTAACCGACTTTGTGGACAGGCACTAATTAGGACTTTACGATCAAAGCAGGGGAAAGAATTCCCGCAGCTTTTCATACAAAGTCCGGTAGCTTGCATATCCGTGCAGGTACTGTTCGTGCCGGACAGGATCATGGATGACCGGCATCTCTTCGCCATTTAAACGCGTTTCCGTATCCATAATGCCTGCGGCCATGCCTGCCAGGAGCGCCGCTCCCGTGGATGAGCCCTGATTATTGCCGACATAGAGGAGATCGAAACCCGTTACATCGGCGACAATCTGCCGCCACAGTTTGCTCTTCGAGCCGCCATTGGTAATAAAGATACGGTTTATGGGAAGATTCAGTTCCCGGAAAATTTCTATATGGTGATTGAGGCTGTAGGCTATGGCCTCAAGGATCGCCCTATAAATATGGGCAGCCCTGTGGGAAAGGCTCAGGCCGAAGAAGACACCCCGGGCCGCTATATCGAAGAGAGGGGTCTTTTCACCAAGAAAATAGGGGAGCACCGTGAGCCCTTCGGAGCAGGGTGCTATGGATTGTGCGCGTGTATCCATTACTGTAAAATCCGGCAGATTGAATTCTTCCTTTGCCCATTTGAGGATGGAACCGGAAGAAGCAGTACAACCGTTTATCACAAAAGGCGCTTCCCTGCTGCAGCCATAGTCAATAAAAAGCCGCGGGTCTGTCAGCGCCTCACCTGAGGATAGCAGAATATCTGCGGCGCCTCCCAGCTTGAATACCAGATCTCCGCTTTTTCCGGCCCCTACCGCAAAGCCGGAGGCGATGTGATCCGCTGTGCCGGCATAGACCGGAATTCCCGAATGAAGGCCGCTCCGTTCCGCAGCAGCCCGGATGAGCGTTCCCCGGCAACCCTCATACCCAATCAGTGGCGGCAGCATTTCAGGCCCGATCTCCGCAAGCTCAAGGATTTCGGGCAGCCACCTTTCTTCCCTGAGACTGTACATACCGCTTTCCAGGGCCCAGTTCCGTTCAATGTGCAAATTTCCTGTCAAAAGGTATCCGGCATAATCGTAGGAACCGGTAATATATTTCATTGACAGAAATGCTGCTTTCCTGTGCCGCCTGAGCCAGAGAAGCTTGGGGAAGATATGCTGCTGATTTACCTGATTTCCTGTTTCCCGGAAGAACCAGGGACCGTCAATCTTCTCTTTCAATTCCTCAATTTCGGCAGCAGCACGTATGTCATTCTGCTGGATTGAGTTAAACAGAGGCCGGCGATGTTCGTCCAGTGGAATCAATGTAGGTACCATGCCGGTAAGGCCTATGGCAGCTACGGCAGAAACATCAATTTCTTTTGCCGCGGTCCTAAGGAGTGCAAAGAGATTCTCTTCCCAGATGTTTGGGTCTTCTTCGGCATAACCTGCTGCGGGCGAGAGGAGATCGTGTTCCCGGCTCCATGAACATAAAGAATTTCCGTCCTGATCCAGGAGAACTATCTTTATGGCCGTGGTACCGATGTCGATACCAAGACATGTCTTCAAGATGAAGCCATGCGGCGCTGCAGTTCTGCGGTATCTTTTTCCATTCGCCGTACATAATCGCTGTAATCAATTGAAAGAAGCTTCTTGTCTTTCATGAGCCAGTTGCCGTCTACCATGGAGTGAGTAACACTGTAGCCGCTTACCGAGTAAACAAGCTGGGTGTAGTAATCCTGTCCGCAGAAAGGCGCCCAGCCGATGTCGGAAAGATCCAGCGCAATAAGATCCGCCTTCTTTCCTTTTTCCAGAGAACCCGTTTCTTTTTCCATGCCCAGAGCCCTTGCACCTTCACGGGTAGCCATTGATACCAGTTCTCTGGCGCGGATAGCCTTGACATCCTGTTCCCGGTGGATGATAAGTTTCCCGGCGGTTCCCATTTCCGAAAACATATCGTAGGTATTACAGTTACAGACATTATCGGTTCCCAGGACAACGGTAACTCCCGCGTTCTTCATGGCCTTTACCGGGGCCGAGGGGAAACCACTCCGCATGGCCGCAGAGGGCGCCATCACCGGATAGAAGGGATACTTTGCCATGCGGGTAATGTCAGATTCCGAGACGGTAATGGAATGGGCGGCAAGGATCGGTATCTCAAGAATCCCCAGTTCTTCCATTTTTTCTATGGCAGTACAGTGAAAATGTTCCGTACAGTAATCATTCTCTTCGTTACTGGTGGCAAAATGAATATGAAAACCGGCATTGTATTTCTTTGCCAGGGCAATCTCTTCCCGGATAAGATCCAGGCTGTTATCCACAAAGAAGGCGTGAGGTCCTACCCAGCCTTCTATTCGCCGATGCTCCGCACAGAGTTTAAGGAAAGCTCCGGCGCTGGCAAGTTCCTGTACCCGCCGCTTTTCGTCCCCCAGCTCTACAATACCATAGGCAATAACTGCCCTGAGTCCCGCCTTGTCAACTTCGGTAAAAATTTTATCCGCATAGAAGTACTGATCGGCAAAGCAGGTAGTCCCGGTACGGATCATTTCGGCGCAGGAAACTCCCGTGGAGGCCGAAGCCATGGAGGCGTCTTCAAAAGATTCATAACGCCGCAGAGTATTGAGAAAACCGTCCATGGTGAAGAGGGAAACCCCTTCGCACATGCCCCTGGTAATGGTCATGGGACTGTGGGCATGGCAGTTGATGAGGCCCGGCATGACAAGCGAGTCTGATAGATCCACCGCTTCATCACCGTTTTGGGCTTTTGGAGCTTCTCCCGATCCAAGCGCAGAAATCCTGCCACCTTCAATTATCAAGTATCCGCCCTTATGGATACTGTATTCAGTATCCATGGTGAGCACTATCCCCGCGGTAATAATGATACGCTTACCCATATTAACTCCTTTTTTGTTACGCTAAAGCAATTTCCGCAGACTCTTAATTCTCGCCTGCCAGGATACAAAGGACAGTATCACCAATGTCATTACATAGGGAAGGATCTGCACGATATAGGGAGGTATCTTGGTAACATTCTGAAGACGCAGGGCTACTGCATCGGCAAAACCGAAAAAGAGTCCTGCCCAGAAGGAGCCTCCGGGGCTGTTAAAACCAAAGAGGGCCGCCGCATTTCCAATCCAGCCCCGGCCGGAACTCATGTCCCTCGTGAACAGGGTAAGATGCCCAACCGAAAGAAAAGCCCCCGCGAGTCCGGAAAGAACGCCGCTTATGATCAATGCGGTATACTGCACCCGCCTGACGGAAATACCTACGGATACTGCGGCTTCTTCATTTTCCCCGACAGCAAGAAGATGCCTGCCAAAACGGGTACGATATACCAGTATACTGAAGACAACTACGGCTATCCAAGAGAGGTAGACAATAATATTGTAACCGGAAAAAAGCCGCCCCAGAACCGGAATTCCTTCGATAAACCCCAGATGTATGGAGGGCAGTTGTACTATACTCGGATCTGACCAGGTACCGGATTGTTTGAACAAGACCCGCATGAGGTACACGGTTACTTCCATGGACAGTATGTTAATTGCAATGGCCAATACCACAAGATTTACCCGGAAAGACACGTGAAGCCAGGCAAAGAAGAGTCCCAGCAGCGCCCCTGCGAACATGGCGGCAATTACACCGATGAAGGTTGAAAATTCGGGATTGGCCATGCCGAATGCAGTATAATTTCTTATAAAGTAGGTAGTAACAATGGCGACGAAGGCCCCCACCGTGATCTTACCGTCTATTGCAAGGTTGAGAACCCCGGCCTTGTTGCAAAGAGCCGCTCCCAGGGAAGCCAAAATTACCGGTGTTGCAAGCCTGATGGCGCTGCTTAAAAGATTTACCGTAAAGAAATTAAAGAGGCCTGTCATGATGCGGTCTCCTTCTTTTTGCCCGTAAGACGATTTACAAGTTTTTCCAGAAGAGGCCGGTAGATATTCTGCGCCGCCACAAAAAGGATGATAAGGGCGATGAGTACCCCTCCCAGTTCCCGGGGGATCTGGAGGCTGATCTGCAGTCCAAGCTGGGCTCCTTGCCGTATTCCCGCAAGAATGAATGCCACAATTACTACACCCATAGGGTGGGAACCGCCGAGGAGAGCTACGGATAATCCGTCGAATCCCAGGCCGGAAGAGAAGCCTGTCATGATCCGGTGATAGTTTCCCAAAATTTCAAGACTTCCCGCAAGACCGGCCAGCATGGCACCCATGACGATGGTTTTCAATATTACTCTATCGGATTTGATACCTCCATAGCGGGCAAAACCGGGAGCTTCGCCTACCATGCGTAGTTCATAACCTGCAGGACTACGCCACACATAAAAATACACCAATACTGCACATACAATGGCGATCATAAAGGCAATGCCCCAGCGGGAACCGCGGACAAACTGGAAGAGCCAAAGAGACTGGGGAATCACGGCGGACTGAGCCTTCTGTCCCGCATCCGCCCGAAGAGGGAATGCCACTATGTATTCAAGTGCCAAAACAGCGATACTGTTGAGCATAATCGAGGATATGATCTCATTTACCCCGAGTTTTACCTTGAGAATACCCGGGATTATCCCGTAAATACCTCCTGCCAGCATTGACAGTATAAATATAAGGGGAATGAGTACCGGAGCAGGCAGATGGAGTGATGCTCCAAGCCAGGCGGCAACAATGGCTCCCGCTACATACTGGCCTTCCTGGGCGATGCTGAAAACCCCTACCCTGAAGCCGAGCATGGCGGCAAGGCCGTTCAGAATGAGGGGTGTTGAATTGGCCAGGGTGATGAACAGGGGCCATACTTTTCCCGATACCCCAAAACCGCTTCCAAAAAGAACTCCAAAGGCTGAAAATGGCGAAACTTTGGTGATGGCGATAAGCAGGGATGCGCAAAAAATTCCCAGAAATATCGCCGTAAGGGGAATGATGGCGGAAAGCAATAGTTGTCTGCGGTTATGGTTCACGGTACTGCCCCCTGGTCATAAGAAGCCCAATGTTTTTTTCGTTAATTTCATCGCCTGTGAGTTCTCCCTGGAAGGCGCCGCCGAGCAGAACCTCTACCCGGTCGCTTAGGGCTATAATTTCTTCCAGCTCTACCGATACCAGCAGTATTGCTACACCCCTGTCCCGGTGATCGAGAAGCATCTGGTGAACAAATTCTATGCTCCCCACATCAAGACCCCGTGTGGGCTGGTTCACAACCAGAAGTACCGGATTGGAGGAAACTTCCCTGCCCAAAACGATCTTCTGCATGTTTCCGCCGGAAAGTTTTGCTACAGGGCCGCCGGCTGCGGCGCCGTATACCGAATAATCGGCAATTATCTTTTCAGCCCAGGCATTGCAGGCCGATGTATTAATCATTATTCCCTTACGGAATTCGCTCTTCCGCTGAAAACCGAGCATCGTATTCTCCACTATTGTGGCGGCAGGATTAAGACCCATGTGGATACGGTCTTCCGGTACATGGGCAAGGCCCCGCAATCTTCTGCCCCGGACATCAAGTCCTGTTATATCTTCACCTTTAAGCCTGATCTTTCCTTCACTCACCGGCATAAGGCCTGCAATCCCCGAAACCAGGGCGTCCTGACCGTTGCCACTGACCCCTGCAACGCCCAAAATTTCTCCGGCACGGAGTGTAAAGGAAATATCCTTTAACGCCTTTACTCCCAGCTTGTTTTTAACGATAAGACCCTGCACTTCCAGTACCGGTTCCCCGGGCCTTGCGGCAGTTTTGCTGATCCTGAACACAATTTCCCGGCCTACCATCATCTCGGCAAGATCTTTTGCATTGGTCTCTGCGGCGTTTCTGGTGGCAACCACCTTTCCTTTCTTCATTACCGTAATGCGGTCTGCCACTTCAAGAACTTCCTGGAGTTTGTGGGAGATAAAGAAAATGGTAACTCCCTTCTTTGTAAGCTGCCTCAGGGTTTCCAGAAAAGGTTTTACTTCCTGCGGAGTAAGGACTGCGGTAGGCTCATCAAGGATCAGTATACTTATCTCGCGGGCCAGCATTTTTAGAATTTCCAGTCGCTGGAGGAGGCCGACAGGAAGACTTCCTGCAATGGCAGAAGGGTTTATGGGAAGACCGTATTTTTTTTGAAGTTCTTTAACAAAGGCAATTTCTTCCTTATGGTTCAAAAAACCATAACGGTTTTTTTCGATACCCAAGAGTATATTTTCTGTTACGGTGAATGAATTTACTGTCTTGAAGTGCTGATGTACCATGCCGATACCATTGGCAATGGCATCGGAAGGAGACTTGAAAGCAACCGGCCTGTCATTAATTAGAATTTCCCCGGAATCAGGTTTTTCAAGCCCGAAGAGGATATTCATCAGGGTCGATTTTCCTGCCCCGTTTTCCCCGCAGATGGCATGTACCTCCCCCGCCTTCACAGAAAAAGACACATGATCATTTGCCTGCACCGCTGTTGAGGGATAGTAACGGTTAATGTCGCGAAATTCTACCATGGTATCCATAGATAACCTCAAAAATTCACGTCCCCAATGAAACTTCGTTTCATGCGTCTCCATGGAGGAGAAACCGGATCTCCGCAAGAAAATCCGGTTCTCGAATTCATCATGAACTGTGTTAGACTATTTCAGGTTATCCCACAGGGGTTCTTTCAGGGCATCGTAGACCTTGTACTCGCCGGAAAGAATCCGTTTCCGGTAATCTTCGATCTGGGTCTTGATGACCGGCAGTTTTGCCGTCATGTCGGCAGGGCCATTCTTTGCAAAATCATCGGCACCGGTGTCCCAGGAAATGCCTGTAGCTCCGTCTTCAAGATCCAGGGTACGGAAGCCGCCTTTATAGGCGCCGTTTACATAATCCTGAATAAGGCTGTAGGTACTGTTATCTACCCGCTTGATTACGCTCAGGATAATGCTGCCGGGATAAAAACCGTCCTGCACATTATCAACACCGATAGCGTAGAGTTTCCGTTCCGCCGCTGCAGCCAGAACCCCTTCGCCGGAAAGCCCGGCCACCTGGTAGATCACATCACAGCCTTCATCGTAGAGGGCGATGGCGCTCTCCTTGCCCAGAGTCGGGTTGGAGAAATCAAAACCCAGATAGTTGACATAAACCTTGGCATCAGGCCGGTTTACCAGAACTCCCTGCTTGAAACCGTAGAAGAACTGGTTGATCCCGGGGGCATCGCCGCCGCAAACCGCGCCAACTTTACCGGTTTTTGTAAGAGAACCGACCGCAAGCCCGGCAAGAAAACTGGACTTGTTCACGTTGATGAGCAGGGAAGCCAGGTTGGGAGGCAGGTTGTCCGCAAAGAGTTCTGAAGGGGAACCAAACATCTGATCGGGATACTCGGTAGCCAGATCCAGCATCATCTGGGTATCAAGGCCGACCCCCAGAATGAGATCATAGCCCTTGTTGATGGCGCTCCTCATGGCGGTTTCATGTTCATGAACCCCCTGGGTTTCGATGATATCCGCCTGAACGGGAAGTTCCGCATTCGCCCGGCGTACCCCTGCCGCCGCACTGTCAACAAAGGAACGATCCCCCAAAGGACTTGGCATAACCACTGCTACAGTGATCTTTTTGGCTCCATCCTTTGCCTGGTTATCCTTCTTGCCCCCCGCAAATACTGCGGCGGCAAGAACCGTGACGAGAATTACGGCCAGCGCAATTTTCTTCATCTTTGCACTCCTTTCTCTATTTTCTGGCTGCCCGGACGGCATCCATTAATCGAGCTACCTTTTCCTGATCTACCATATCAAAGAAATCATTGTTCTTTTTGAAAGTACTGCCGATAACCGCCCCATCGGCAATGGAAAGCTGTTCGGCCGCATTTTTAATGTTGACACCGGTATTGGCAAACACCGGCGTACCGGGGACGGCCTTTACCACCTCCCGTAGCGCTTCTGCTGAGGTTACGGCCCCTGCCTTCATCCCGGAAACACAGATCATGTCGGGTTCTCCGTTAAATACCGTGGTTTTGGCAATATCCGCAAGACTCCGCTGACCAAGGTAGGCGCTTGCCTCGGGGAGTATGTTGAACATCAGCCTGACATCCCCTCCTGCCCCCAGACGGCTCCGCAGCCGAGCCACCGCTCCGCAGTTGGTATTCCACAGGCCGAAATCACTGGCGTACACCCCGGTAAAAATTTCCCTGACAAAAGATGCACCAACCGCCACCGCCAGTTCCACACTTGCTCCGGCATCCCAGAGCACATTCACTCCGTAGGGTACATGAATCTCCTGCCTGAGTTCCCCGATAATCCGGGCCATCACGGTTTGTGTTATGGGTTCCACCTTGGTAAGGTAGGGAAGGCTGAACTCATTGGAAAACATCACCGCATCAACGCCACCCTTTTGCAGGGCCGCAAGGTTTTTCCGGGCCCGGTCAATAACCCAGGCAAGCCCTTTCTTCATATCATATTTGGGATCCCCCGGCAGCGCATCGAAATGGCACATTGCTATGACCGGTTTTACCGTACCGAAACTTTTTTTTATCCAGCCCTTACTCATTTATATGTACTCCTTTTTATCCAGCCTTGCTTATCTCCTGGGGATACATTACCGGAATATTGATCCGATCAAAAAATTTGGCATAATTCTGACCGGGAGCTTCATTGCTTATTACCATGTCGATTTCATCAAGGGGACAGATCGAAGCGAAGGTAACTTTACCGAATTTGCTTGAGTCCGCCAGTACGATAACCTGCCGGGCATTGGTGACCAGCGCCCGCTTGACCGCAATATCCTCCAGACTGTACTCGGTAACCCCGGCCTTGGCATCAATTCCGCCGACTCCCATAAAAAACTGATCCACATGGCAGGCAGAGAGAAATTCCACCGTGTTTGCCCCGGCCAGCGAGCCTTCATAGGGACGTAGAACCCCTCCCGGAACGATTACCTTCAGGTTCGGGTGCTGCAGGCACACCAGCATGATATGGATATTGGTAGTAATGATCGTGAGGTTATTTTTTGAAACGAGCCGTTGTATCAGAGCCAGTACGGTAGAGCCGGTATCCAGTGCAATAACACTGTTATCCCTTACAATTTCAACTGCCAGATCCGCGATGATCTTTTTCTCCTCCACAAGGCTTGCTGCCCGTTCATCAAAAACCGGTTCCTGTCCCAGGCTTGCCACAGAGACTACCCCGCCGTGTACCCGCCGGGCGGCGCTGTTTTCCTCCAGGATCTGCAGATCCCGGCGTATGGTCATCTCCGAAACATCAAAATGACTGGAGAGTCCGCCAACCGAGGCAAAACCATGGCCTTTGAGAATGTCCAGAATTTCCTGCTGTCTTTCATTCATGGCAGCCTTGTCCCTTTTCTCCCATGTAATGTTCAAAATCGAACATTTTACTTTCAAAATCTATCATGACCGGAAGATTTTGTCAAATATATTTTGTTTAAAAAATAAAAAAGGTATCTGAGTTTGTTCCAAAATTATGATCCTTCTGCCGGATCACTGGATCTTAAAAAATCCTTGATTTTGGAACAGGTTCATCTATTCCCGGAGCCGCAGTTCCGCCCGGAAATTCACCTGAGCGGCTTCGGAAGATGTTCCGGCTTTGCGGCCTTCGATAGCCAGGGCCTGTTCCACAGGGTTTTCCGCCTTGCCTTCGGCCTGTTGCAGGGCTTTAAGCCACTCTTCGGGGGCGGGAGCCTCGGGACTGTCTTCAATGGGGCCGGTAAAGAGGCCGGTAACTTCGCCCGGCCTTATTTCGTTTACAAAGTTGATGTCCAGCCGTATCCGGGAAGCCCTCTCCAGGGTTTCACATTCCATGAGATCCTGAATCCACTGGATATAGCGGGTATTGTTTACGTGGCCGTTGTAGTCTATGTCCGAATAACGGGCTGTCCGTTCGGCGGCTTTGGAGAGACCCACCCTGGCGGGGAGACCGGCGCCGCCGTCGATGAGAGCATCAAGCCCCTCGTTGAGAGGCATGACTGCCATGATCGCCTGGGGCCGCAGGGGCCGCCGTTTTTCAATGTCTATGATGAGCCAGCCGCTCCGTCCCCGGACAATGGGGATGTCCTTTTCGTCCCGAATATCGTAATCCCGGAGCGCAAAAAGCTTCTCACTTCCCCGGGGCCAGGTTCGCAAAACAACCTTTTCACCGTAGCGGGGCCGCCTGTCAAACTGCACGGAGATGCGGGAGAGAATCCAGACCTGCCCCGTTTTCGCCATGGAATCCCGGCCTACGCCCAGGGCTTCGGCATGGCTAATGGCAACTTCCTGGAAAAAGTCGAACGCAGAGGAAAGTGTAAGCCGGTCGGAACGATCGATAACCCCAAAACGCAGTTCCGCGTTTTCCTGCCAAATATTCATAAAACCTCGCACTTAATCCTGACAACATATACGGAAAACGTCAAGATTGATGGCAGCCAAGATGAACGCATTATGAATTGTGGAAAGATCATCCAGTGCAACCATGCGGGATGCTTTATGTCGGGCAAAAAAAGCCGATTTGGTGACTGTCACCCCTCATGCTTCGAAGCTTCCAAAAATGGCTTTGAGATCTATCTCGCAGTCCGGCAGTACCGTTACCGGGGCGGCGGCGGTATCGTCATAGTTTACCGCCATGTATTGGCCGTCTTTTAACAGGTATGCCGAAACGATCTTTTCTTCCGGATTAACGATCCAGTATTCCCGGACCCCCGCTTCCCGGTATTTGTTGAATTTGACGATCCGGTCATAGCGGGCGGTGGAGGGGGATATGATCTCGATGATAAAGTCAGGTACGCCGTTACAGCCCCGGTCGTCCAACTTGGAAGGGTCGCAGATCACCGTGATGTCCGGTTCTACCACCGTATCGTCGCTCTTATCTTCCTCGGGAAAAAGCCGGACGGCAAAGGGGGCGGCGTAGACCTTACAGGATTTGCCTTCCAGAAAAGATCTCAATGCAAAATAAAAATTCCCGCTGATCTCCTGGTGAATCCGGGAGGGCGTTGCCATCATATAGGCCTCACCGTCTATGATCTCATAACGCTCGTTTTCATCCCATTCAAGATAATCGGCATAGGTATAATAGGATGCTTCTTTAGCCAGGGGCATAATCAACCTCCGAGACTAGCATAGGATCTTTGGGAAGGGATTTCAACTATAGGGTAATAAAATCCAGCCGAACCGCTCAAGCAGTTTCTTTATTGCTGTATTGTTGTCAAGAAAACGGTATCTTTGGTTTTTCGAGTGAATTCCGCCTTGTCGATGAGTTTGACCGTCGGCAGGAAATAATTCAAGAGACGCCATGTATCGATACTAGTAATCGTCGATGATTTTAACCAGGGCGGAGCGCATCCGATCGGCCATTTCCTGCTTTTGAGTATAACTCAGCCGCTGCCGGCCCTCCGATGGGGGCTCGTTCTTGAACAAATGAACCGCCTCTATATCAAGGGCCGAGGCAATACGTTCCACCATGAGCAAAGATGGGCTTTTTTTTCCTTTTTCCAGTTCGGAAATATAGGTCTGGGCCGATTCACACTCTTCGGCAAGTTCCAGTTGGGAAATTTTTCGCAGTTTCCGGTATTCCTTTAGGTTTGTAATAAAAAGTTCCTGTAAGTTCATCGTACTCACCCGGGTCCCGCTTTGAATGTTCCATATATTTCCATGTTTTAAATGCTATAGGCTATTGAAAATCTTGACAAAGAGCTATTAGCTGTTTATTATAATTACTTATAGCTGATATTCTGAAAACGATCTCCGAAGAAGGGGAAAGTACAGAAATCGGCGCCGCCGCCCCTGTGGGTAGGCATCTTTTTGGGGGCAAAAGCCCCCACTGTGTATGGAAAGCCATGCACAAAGGAGCGTTTCTATGAAACGGAATATCTTCACAAGATCCCTGGTGCTGCTTCTGAGGATTATCACCATCGTAGCGCTAGCCGGGTTCTCTCTGGCGAGCTGCAAAACTGACGCGGGCGATGGTGGCGACGGCGGCGGCGCCATTCCCAGTGAGCTTGTCGCAATCTGGTATCTCGATTTCAATAACAATGGAGTAGTTGATGAAGGTGAGGGTGGTACGCCCGTATATGAATTCAAGGCCGATGGAACCTTGTTGGTGGCAGGTGTGAGTGGGTACTCCTTCACTGTCAACGGCGATAAAATTACCATGGTGGCTGCCGGTGTGGCGGCGACTGAATCTATAACGTTTAAGATTGAGGGGAAAAAGCTCACCCTTAGCGGCGGCGTGGCTTCCGGTTTCGCGGCAGGAAGCTACGTGAAGAAATAACCGGCGCCGGTAAAATAACGGCCGGGCTCTCCGAGGGATGCGGATCGCCTTAGATTTTTGCGGGGCGGCAGGCGGGTGTAAGACCGCCTGCCGCCCTTTGTTTTATTTTAGAGAAACCACGAAGAATATTAACCACAAAAAGGTACACGTAAAAAGAGGCTTCTATTCCATACTCCATTGTCCGGTTTTGTTTTATCCATTTACAATATTGAAAATTTGATTTTCAATAGATCATCTGGAGGCATATATGATAAAGGCAGTTCAGCTTCGTACCGAATACCGCGAAAATCCGCTGGGGCTTCACACCGGGACGCCCCGTTTCGGCTGGAAAATTGAGTCGGATAAACAGAATGTCCTGCAGGGCGCCTATAGTCTGCAGATCTCTTCCTTTGGGGATTTTCATGCCGAACTTTGGGAGTCCGGGAAAATTGATTCGGGGGAATCGCAGTTTGTTTCCTGCAAGAGTTTGAGTTTTGCGTCCTTTGAGAAGAAATTCTGGCGGGTAAAAATTTGGGACAATTTGGGCGAAGAGAGTCCCTGGAGTGAAGGCGCCTGGTTTGAAGTTTCCATGCTGAAACAGGATGAATGGAAGGCGGTATTTATCAGCGCGGAGGATGAAAATGCCGGAGCCGCCTCCGAAGGGACGGCGCTGCGTACGGAATTCAATCTCTCCAAAAAGATAAAATCTGCCCGTTTATATGCCTCCGCCAAAGGGATCTACGAAGCCTGGTGCAACGGGACAAGGGCAGGGGATGAAAGGCTTACGCCGGGCTTTACCGAATATGGAAGCCGGATTCTCTTCCAGACTTTTGATGTGACTGCCGCTCTTAAACAGGGGCCCAATGCGCTGGGCTTCATGGTTGGCCCCGGATGGTACAAGGGAGACATGGCCGGCTGGATGGGCAACCGGAACTGTTTCGGTACACGCACCGCCATTATCGCCCAGCTCCGGGTAGTTTATGAAGATGATACGGTGGAACTTGTCTGCAGCGACGGCAGCTGGAAATGCAATAAGGCCCCGGTGCTTTACTCGGAGATCTATCACGGCGAAATCTATGACGCGCGGAAGGAAGAGTTGGGCTGGAGTGAAGCCGGTTTTACGGAGCAGGGCTGGAAACCGGCATATACGGAAAGCAATGACGTTTCCATGCTGAAGGCGGCAGACGGGCTTCCCGTTAAAGAACGGGAACATTTCAAGGCCCTCTCTCTCTTTACTACCCCCGGCGGAGACCGGGTTATCGACTTTGGGCAGAATATTTCAGGCTATGTACGCTTTACCGTGAGCGGCAAGGCCGGTGACAGGGTAAAGATCCGCCACGCGGAGATTCTTGACGCAAAAGGTAACTTTTACACCGAAAACCTGAGGAAGGCCCGGCAGACCATTGAGTATAGCCTCCGGGGCGGAGGGCAGGAAAGCTACAGTCCGCATTTTACCTTTCAGGGCTTCCGTTACATTGCGGTGGATGAGTGGCCCGGAAACCTCGACATGAACAGTTTTGAAGCAATTGCGGTCTATTCGGACATGAGGCCCACGGGAAGTTTTACATCTTCCAGCGAACTTTTGAACCGGTTTGTGCTCAATACCGAATGGAGCATGAAGGATAATTTTGTGGATATTCCCACCGATTGTCCCCAGAGGGATGAACGTCTGGGCTGGACGGGGGATGCGCAGATATTCTGCCGTTCGGCAAGTTTTCTTATGGAAGCGGCCCCCTTCTTCAGAAAGTGGCTCCGGGATGTGGCGGTTTCCCAGCTTCCCGACGGCAGGGTGCCCCATGTGGTACCCAACGTGCTCAAGGGCTATCAGCACGGGGATTCGGAACAGGATGAACCTGCCGGAGCAACCGCGTGGGCGGACGCGGAGGTGATCATTCCCTGGACTATGTACAGGTACTTTGGAGACAGGGCCATCCTGGAAGAGCAGTATCCAAACATGAAGAAGTGGGTAGACTATATCCGGGGAGTTGCCGAAGGCGGAACGCTTTTCAATACGGGCTTCCATTTCGGCGACTGGGTTGCGCTGGATGCCAAAGAGGGAAGCTATCTGGGCGCCACCCCCAACGATCTTTCCGCCACCGCCTTCTATGCTTATTCGACAGAATTACTGTCAAAGAGCGCCGCTCTTCTGGGCAAAAAGGAAGATGCCGAAACGTATGAAAAACTTCACCGGAAGATTGCTGCCTCGTTCGGGGAGGAATTCTTTAGCCCCAGGGGCCGCATCGCCGCCCGGACTCAGACCGCCTGCATACTTTCACTTTACTTTGATCTCTGTCCCCCCCATGCCCGCAAAAGGACGCTGGATACCCTGGTGGAACTCCTCAAGGAAAACACCAATCACCTGACCACGGGTTTTCTGGGAACCCCCTTTGCCTGCCGGGTACTGACGGATAACGGGATGCCGGATCTGGCCTATGAACTTCTGTTCAAGGAAGACTTCCCCAGCTGGCTCTACCAGGTAACCAAGGGGGCCACCACCATCTGGGAACACTGGGACGGCCTCAAGCCCGACGGAACCATGTGGAGTGCCGATATGAATTCTTTCAACCATTACGCATACGGCGCGGTCTGCGACTGGATCTTCAGTTCCGTGGGCGGCCTTGACACCGACAGTGATGCTGTTGGCTTCAGGAAGGCCCTCATAAAACCTCTGCCCGGCGGCCCCATCACCTGGGCGGAAACAAACTATGAATCCGCCTACGGTCTCTTTTCGGTACGCTGGGAAAAATCGGACAATGGGTTGAAGGTGGATGTAAAGGTACCCCACAATACTACTGCGATCCTGATACTGCCTGAGGCAAAAGCGGGAACCATAGACGGAATTGAATTCAGTCCTGCCGAAGGCGGGGCGCAGGCGGAACTTGGTTCGGGGGTCTACTCGTTTTCGTATGCCCCTTAGAGTCATGTAGGGGGGGGGGGGGGTGATACCGGCCGCCGGCGCAATCCTCCTGTACCGGAGATGAAGTCCGAAGGCGACTGTCCGGTAAGGGACTTGAAAACCCTGGAAAAGTAGAACTGGTCGGTAAATCCTGTCATGGCGGCTGTATCTTTTATCAGGGTTGTACCGTCAGAGAGGATCTCTTTTGCCTTTTCAATGCGGATGCGGGTAAGATAGTCGATAAAGGATTGGCTTTTGTACTTCCGGAAAAGCCGGGACATATAGGTTTGGGAAATACCAAAGCGGATACATAACTGCTGGAGGGAAATGGTCTTCTCCAGATGGCTTTTGAGGTATCCCTCAATAAGGGAAAAGAATTCGGGAGTGTCTACCTTGTTAATGGGTTGTTCTTCTTCGGGAAGCAGTTTGCCCAGGATGTAGAGAAGGCTCTCCCTAAGATCTTCATAATTTGTAGCATAACAGAAGGCATCGTCCAGTAAAAATTCTATTGATTCTTTCTGTACCGGCTGGTTTTGTTTTCCATCGTCCCGGGATATGCGGATCTCTTCCAGAATAAAGCGGAGTTCCTCTTCCGCAAGAAACTGCGGCAGTTCGGCCTTTTCGCAGGCGTATATCGTTTCCAGAATAATTGCCCGTACCTTGTCAAAACGTTTTTCTTTAAGATAATACACAAGGCTGTTGTCTCTGTTGGAAGAAAAGAATTCAGATCTCTTGCGAGGCTCTTCCGCAGAAGTAAAGATTATCTTTGGTTTGCCGATGCAGAGTTCCCGGTTCAGTGTATCGTAGAGGAGGCCGGCGATTACCGGAAGTTCCTGCAGGGGAAAAGGCTTTTCATAAAAAACAATGGTACTGTATCCGGGGGTGTCCCGGTTCAGCCAGGAAATTTTCTGTATAAGTTCTTTTGAAGGCGGAAGACCGGCTGCTTCAATGTGGAGACACTCCATCTCATCCCGGCCATACATGTCCACCGTATCGCCTAAAATCCTGAATGCCGATAAAGCAAGGGGCTTGAAATCGCTGAACCTTTTTGGTAAGCCGTTCTTCCTGCAGATCCCCGCCGTGTAGAGAGGAGCCGGGAAATACTTTTTACGCTCCGGAGGATCATGCGTTCCCCTGTTAAGAAGTTCCCGGATCAGGCTTATGGCTTTGTTTTCCCGGCTGCTTTCAAGTACCGGTATGGCCCGGTTCAATGTATCCTGCAGAGTGGCGGGGCTTATGGGTTTTAATAGATAATCTATGGCGCCATGACGCAGAGCGGTTCTGACGTATTCAAAATCCTGATAGCCGGAAAGGATCATCGTTTTAATATCGGGCAGTTCCTCATGCAGGCGGATTATGAGTTCAAGGCCATTCATGCCGGGCATTCTGATATCGGTAAGCAGCAGATCCGGGTGATGCATCCGCGCCAGGTTCAAACCTTCTTCGCCGTTTTCGCCGCTTGCAACCAATTCAAATTGGGGGCAATAGATCCGGATAATATCATATACATTCTCCGCGGCAGCCGGTTCGTCTTCAACAAGGATCACCCGGTACATTTATTCTTCCTTCCGCATGAGCGAACCAATGGTAACCTTTGCGCCGTCAGCGGTATCCGAAATGCGGAAGATTACATCATTTCCAAAAAGAATAAGGAAGCGGGCATAGATATTAAGAAAGCCCATGCCTCCTATATCCAGATTGAGTTTGCCTTCGTTAAGCGCTCCGACCATTTTTTCCATTCCGCTTTCCAGTTTGGCCTTTTCTTCTTCCCTGAAACCGCAGCCGTTATCGCTTATCTCCACATACCAATACCGGCCCTCCGTATAACCTTTGACATCAATACGCATTATACCGGAATTTCCGGTAAAGCCGTGACTTATGGAATTTTCTACCAGCTGCTGCAAAACAATTTTGGGAATCATCTGGCGGAGAACTTCATCTTCAATTTCCAGGCTGTATATCAGTTTGTCCCTGTATCTGGTTTTTAGAAGATAGAGATAATTCTTCAAATATTCCACATCTTCCGAAACAGGCACCAGCCGTTTGGATACTCCGGCGGAATAGCGCAGCATGGAAGCAAGTTTTTCACAGATTTCGCAGATGACTTCGTCCCCATTCTGTACTCCCCGGTGAGAGATAACATTCAACACATTATAGAGAAAATGGGGATTGACCTGGGCCTGCAGCGCGTCAAATTCGGCCTGCAAATGGAGAAGGCCGAGCTGTTCTTCCTTGAGGCGGGCGGTGTTAAGCCTCTTGAGAAGGGCATTGTAACTTTGGCAGAACCTGGCAAATTCATCATCCCGAAAATCCATAAGCACATCATGTTCGATATTGTCAAGATTTGTATTTTCGATACGCTGAATGAGCTGTCCGATGGGAACTGTTATCCGCCGGGAAAGCAGGGTGATTACCGCTACCGATACCATGCAGATACAGAGGGCCATGATAATGGTCATCCTGGTCGTATCCCCAACGGCTTCCCTCATGCCGGTTCTGCTCTGGATTACCACCGTATGGGTATCGGTATAGGGTGAATACCATGACGCGGCCAGGCGGCCGCCGAAACGGCTTATGCTTCCATTGTGTGTAAGGCTTCTCCTCAGTTCACCCAAGGCCGCATTGTCTTTTTCATCAAACTGTGAATAAAAAATATCTCCGTTTCCCTTTATTACCGCCAAAAGAAAAGAACCGGTATTGTTGAGATTATAGATTTCTTCCAGGGATGCCGCCGTCTTTTGTACTTCTATATAGCTTGCCGTATTGTTCCCCATGATAAGACGGAGAATACCGAAAACCTGCACGGGGTAGCGTTTATTCCACGGATCGATGTATGCGGGAACAAGGACAGGCTTCCCCATGTATTCGTCGGCATCCGGGATCAGGGGTACTATGCCGGGATCCGCTTCCCCATCGGCTGTTGTAGGAACCTGCAGGTTATTGGAGAGTATATCTCCCTTTTCACTGAAAAAAGAAACCCGGTAGAAATTTGAATTGGTACAATAGGTGGACAGGGAAACGCGGAGATTCTGTTTCGCCTGCCTGATGTAGGAAGAGTTTGCTGTATTCCGCTCTACCCTTGCCAGAGCCGTAATTGCCGAAAGGGTATTACTGTCGGAAAGCAGAAATTCGGTTATGAAAACCATGGGCCGTACAATCTCGTCCAGTTGACGGGACATGTTTTTGCAGAGAATATCCAGATTCTGCAGGGATCGGGTTTCCAGATGCCGCAAATTGTAGATCTCAAACGCAAAGGCCAGAATGGTAATAAGGGCCGAAACAAGAAGAGAATAGGTAAAAACAAGCCGTGTCCTGAAGTGCATAGACTTCTATAGTATAAATCCCATTTTGGTTTTTTTTTGTAAAAAAATTGTCCCCGCCTCAATAAGTGCTGGATTTTCAAGCCTGTACTGTTGTATATTTCATTTACGGCAGCGGAATTCGGCTGGATCATAAACAATACTTTATTATCAGGAGGAGTATAATGAAAAAGAGCATTTTTGTCCTTCTACTGGCGCTGATGGTTATTGCATCAGGTTTTGCCGGAGGAAAATCCCAGGCATCCGGTTCAGGAACGCAGTCCGGCAGAAAAACCGTGATCAGTGTACTGGTAGACAAGGACACCAACTTCACCGGCGCCCAGGCAGTTCTGGACGCGGCAGCCGAAAAGTTCGGTGTGGAATTTCAGGTAGAGATCCGGCCCGGCGGAACCGAAGGGGATAATATCACCAAAACCAGGCTTGCCACAGGGGATATGTCCGACCTCTTTCTCTATAATACCGGTTCCCTGCTCCAGGCCTTAAATCCTGAACGGAACATTGCGGATCTGAGCGACGAAGCCTGGATGGGCAAGATTACGGATTCCTTCAAAACCGCAGCCTCTTCCGGGGGGCGGGTTTACGCAATTCCCGTAAGTTCCACCGTTTCAGGCGCCTGGGTTTACAACAAGCGGGTATACAGGGAACTGGGACTTCAGGTTCCCAAAACCTGGAACGATCTTATGGCAAACTGTGAAAAAATTCAGGCTACCGGAAAGGTCGCCATCATCGGTACATACAAGGATACCTGGACAAGCCAGCTTATCGTCCTTGGGGATGAATACAATGTGAAGGCGGCTTATCCAAACTATCCCGCGGATTATACCGCCAACAAGGTCAAGATCAGCAATACTCCCGCGGCTCTGCGCAGTTTTGAAAAACTCTGGGAATCCAGGAAGTATCTTAACAGGGATTTTCTCGCGACCACCTATGATGTGGGGCTCGAGATGATTGCCACCGGATCCGGCGTTCACTGGCCCATGCTGAGTCCCTTCTCCAACATTCAGACAAACTATCCCCAATATATCAACGATATCGGAATGTTCGGTCAGCCCGGCGATGATCCAAACAACCACGGAATCACCGTGTGGGAATCCGGAGGCTGGTATATTTACAAGAACAGTCCCAATGTCGAGATTTGCAAAAAAGTCCTGGAATTCTATGTTTCCCAGGAAGGGATAGACATCTACGGTTCCAAGATAAAACCTGACGGGCCCTATTCGATTAAGGGAATCAAACTTCCTGCCGATTCATATCCTGCGGTGCTTGAAGTGCAAACGTACTTTGACGCGGGAAAGACCCAGCCTGCTCTGGAATTTGAATCCCCGGTAAAGGGGCCGAATCTGGAACAGATCTGTGTGGAAGTAGGTTCCGGCATTACCGAACCAAGGGTGGCCGCCACCGCTTACGATGCGGACGTGCAGAAGCAAGCCAAGCAGCTTAACCTGCCCGGCTGGTAGGATAAGCGAAAATCAGAGGAAGCTTTCCCAAAACTTCAGTTTTTGGGAAAGCAGCCTTAAATTCCGCACGCGGAGTATTTATGAAGCAAAAAATTTACAGTCTCTGGTTTCTTGCCCCTTTATTAATCATTTATATAATAATCTTTATTATTCCCACGATCATCTCCTTCTTTTTCAGTTTGACCATCTGGACTCTTACGGAATTCCGTTTTGTGGGATTTTACAATTTTATTACTTTTTTTTCCGAGTATTCCCTGCGCATCGGTGTTCAGAATACTCTTGTTTATTCTATCCTCACCTGCGCCTTTAAGGTGGTGCTGGGTCTCGGTGCCGCGGTTCTCCTGACTTCTCCCATCAAAACAAAGAATATCATCAGATCCATCATCTTTTTTCCAAACCTTGTCAGTACCATAGCGGTGGGCCTTACCTTTAATTCCCTCATGCATCCCACAAGGGGACTGTTCAACACCATGCTTGCACAGATCGGCATTGAAGGCCCTGACTGGCTGGGGAACACTTCCTTCGCCCTCCTTTCCGTTATCATGACCGATGTCTGGAAAGGCGTTGGGGTGGCGACCGTTATCTACATTGCGGGACTCCTTGCCATACCCGATACCTACTACGAAGCCGCGGCCATTGACGGCGCTTCGGGCATTCAGCGTTTCAGGCATATTACGCTGCCGCTGGTGCAGTCTTCAATAAATACGGTTATCATTCTTGCCTTTATCGGCGGGGTGAGGACATTCGATCTTATCTGGACCATGACCAAAGGCGGCCCCGGCTTTGCCACCGATACCCTGGCCTCAATAATTTATAAACAGTATGCCTATGGATTCTATGGCCTTTCAACCGCGGGAAACGTTGTCATGTTTCTCATGATCGGCCTGATTGTATTTCCTCTTTACCGCTTCCTGGTAAGCAGGGAAGTGGAGGTATAGGAATATGATTCAGAAAAAAAGAAATTACATTATCGCCGAAATTCTTGCGGTATTCTTTAGCGTAACAATATTTATCATCCCCTTTTATTTTATTTTTTTGAATTCCGTAAAGGATCGCCGGGAAGCGGGCCTTATGAATCTTGCCTGGCCTTCATCGTTTCATTTTGAAAACTACATTGAAGTGATCCAGACCCAGAACTATATGCTGGTCAGGGCATTCTACAACAGTATTGCGATAACCGCTCTTTCCATTGTGATACTGGTAATTGTCTGTTCTCTTGCCGGTTTTGTATTGCAGCGGGTAAGTGGAAAATTTACCACAGGGATTAACTTTCTCATCCTGACAGGACTCATGCTTCCCCCGGCAATACTGCCTACCATCTGGGTAATGGATCTTATCGGTATCTACCGTTCCCTCTTCGGGATGATCCTGGTGGAGGTGGCTTTGGGAATTCCCTTTACCGTTATGCTCTACCGCGGCTATACCGCATCCATTCCCAGAGAAATTGAAGAAGCAGCCTATGTGGACGGCTGCAATTCGGTACGGCTTTTTGTGCAGATTGTGTTTCCGCTGCTGTTACCGGTAACGGCAACCGTAACGGTACTTTCATCGGTAAACATATTCAACGACTTTGTGAATCCCCTGTACTTTCTTCCCGGCGGGAGAAACCCGACCGCCCAGCTTACGCTTTACAATTTTATGGGCCGCTATGCCGCCTATTGGCAGCTCCTCTTTGCCAACGTGGTGCTTATCACCATTCCGCCTCTGGTGCTCTTCATTTTCTTTAACAAGAAGATCGTAAGCGGCATTACCGCAGGAGCGGTCAAGGGCTAGAAAACCAGAGGCTTTAGGTATAACTTATTCCATAATGAGATTGAACCGGAAAGAAAAGCTGGAATTGATGCAAAGTTGTAATGGCGGCTAAAAGCTACACCTCCGTCTTTCTTGCCTCCCGGCAGGCTTCCAGATCAGGGGGAGGCACATCCTGTCCGTCAAAATCAAGCAGCATTTTGTTGAGGTCTTCGGTAATGTCCCGGTCTATAAAACCTTTGCGGGCCATATCCCGCAGTATCCCGATGGTTTCCCCGTGGCCGCGTCCTGCGTGATAGGGCCGATCTTCGCTTACCGCCTGATAAATGTCAATGCAGGCCAGAAGCCGCGATACAAAGTCCAGATCTTCGGCCTTCTTGCCGAAAGGATAACCGGTGCCGTCAAGTTTTTCGTGGTGATTTGAAGCCCAAAGATGGATCTCTTCAAAACCTTCAATGTCCTTGAGTATTTCCCAGGTTTTGTATACATGGCTCTTTATGATTTCAAATTCTTCATCATCAAGTTTGCCGGGTTTTTCCAGTATCGAAGAAGATATTGCAAGTTTACCGAGGTCATGAAGGGCTGCCGCAAGATATATTTCGGTACAGGTACTCAGGGGATAACCGTAGCGGCAGGCCATGAGCCAGGCCCGGTTTGCAATCTGGGTTGAATGTTTGCGGGTAAACTTTGATTTATAGTCAATGATGTGGGTAAAAAATGTTGCAAGGTTAATGATTACCTCGTTTTCCATTTCCGCATACCATGCCGGAATAAATTTCAGCGCGGCATCTTCGATGTTTTCATCCTGCAGCGTTTCAAGCATGTTTTCATCCAGTATACCGAGCATGGCCTCCGCCGCTTCTCTGGTAAAAAGGGTTCCTGCACCCGACTCGATGTACCGGTAGATATCGGGCAGCCTCTCCGATCTTATGCGCTGCAAATGGTTTATTACATCAACCGTGTCGGCAATACAGATGATCGCCGCACCGGTGGAAAATTCGCCCTCTCTTTTTTGAAAGGAACCTGTGCCATTGGGACGCTCGTGATGATACAATACAAAATCCGAATAATTCGTTTTAAAATTGAGGGTATTTACATTCCGCTGCCCAATCTCGCAGTGACTTTTCATTGCAGCATCGTGTTCTTCTCCGTCCAGTTCCGAGGCTATATATTCGGTAAGGGCATTATCATGAAGGAGGGCGCAGGTTGTCAAAGCCCGCAATTCCTCATCCCGCATGCCGAGTCTGAGGCCCATAATTCCCGAAAGAACCGCTACACGCTTGCCGTGCCTGGAACTGGCTCCCAGAAGTTCGCCTTCTACAATATCCAAAGCCGTTGTCAGAGCCTTGATCAGCTGATCCATGCGAATAGTCATACTAATACTCGGTAACCAACCAGAAATTCAAACTAAATTTTTTATCCTCCATTTTTTAGTATATTGCGTTTTATGCTTCTGTCAATAGCGGGCGCTTAGGCGGCAGGCTTTTCCTCCGGGGGAGGGTCAGGTTTTAACAGGCAGATCGGTACCGTAGACTTCCTTATTTATCTTGATAAATTCATCACACATGATAGTAATATTTTCTTCCTTGTGTCCTGCGCCGACGGGATCAGTGTACCATCGGGGAATGAAACCGCCCGCTTTTGTACCGAGACATTCCGCCATCTTCCGCGTATAAGCCCGTATCTCACCAGGGCTGCCGCGGGCGAAGGTCTGTTGAATATCAACACAAGAGAAAAAGTTGATCTTCCCCCGGAAACGATCCCGGAGGTTTTCGAGGCCCATATTTTCCTGCTGATCCATGTGTACCGCATTGAGCCCGACTTCGATAAGATCCCCCAGTATATCGACGATATAGCCGCAGGAGTGCATCCAGCAGTCCATACCCCGTTCGTGAGCTGCGGCAAAGATACGAGTGTAAGCGGGTTTCCAGATTGCCCGCCAGTGCTCAGGACTGATCATCAGTCTGTTCTGGAGGCCCCAATCGTCGCCAATCATAATACCATCGGTTCCAAGATCGGCGTACCGGTTAATAGCCTCGATATTTCTGTCCACAATGACACCGATAAGGAAACCGACCTTATCAGGGTTTTCGATAATGTCACACCAGAGGTCCTCAAGGCCCCGCAGGAAATGCAGCCTCTCATAGATAGAACAGATATAGCTCATAAGGTATTTATCACCGGCCTCGGCCCTGGCGCTTTTCATCTTTTCCCAGCGACGGTCTTCCATAAAGTCAGGGATCTTCAGTGTTGACAAATCGTCCCAGCTTTTCAGGGGATGCTCATGCACTTCTCCCAGAAGAGTATTTGTTTTGGTAGACCATACACAGCCCCATTCATCAACGCTGTTGGAGGCCCTGTCGTCGGGAGAGGGACTCATTCCGCAGCTGTAAAAATCGCTCCCATACCT
The DNA here is from genome assembly GCA_031265435.1 of Treponema sp. GTDB lineage: Bacteria > Spirochaetota > Spirochaetia > Treponematales > Breznakiellaceae > JAIRNJ01. Next base: position 7,106 of record JAISCR010000010.1, on the reverse strand, counting down.
CTCCGGAAAATCAAAGGCGTAACGGTCAGGGGTTCTGAAATAGAGGGACGCCCGTACAACTTCCTTGCCGGTCATATTGCGCTCCTTATTCTCCAAAAAGATTTTCCGTCTTCTTCGCTTCGGCAAGGCTGTCGAATTCGGGGAAGAGGAAGTAGATTCCGGTTGAACCGTAACGTTTGACGATACGTTTTGCGTTTTCAGCCCAGTCGGCCGGCCCGCCATCGTAGAGCTGTATCCAGAGGCTTTTGCCCGCTTCCCTCACCTGGTCGTAAATGGGATACCATTTCTCACAGCCCCCATCGGGTTTTCCCGCGCCGCAGGTCCACTGCAGGGCATCCAATTCCTTTATCTCCATAAGGGCCGGTACGTGTTTTATGGCGTCAGGGCCGTCCAGGTGATAGATGGAATGGTTCAGGTTTTGACATTCCCTGCGCAGGGATGGGACTACTATCTCCATGAACATCCCGGGGGATATCATGGCGCAGAAGTCGCACTGTACTTTGGCTATTTTCCCTTTGCCCAGGATCTGAAAAGCCGTATAACTTGATGAATCGTCCTCATCTTTAAGCGTATCGTAGAACCGGTCGTAGTATTTAAAGTACACCGAGTCGACGATTTCAACCCCCCTGCGTATAGCATCAGGTTCGTCAAGCATGTCGAAGCAGAGGTTCTGAGGCCCCCGCAGGGCCGAAAGAATATCCAGGTTTTCGATGATATCCGGAATAGCAACATAGAAGTCTCCGGCGGCGAGATTCACCGCGTCCAGAGCCATCTTCCGGTGGATCCTCCACCATTTATTGGTTTCGTCATACCGGAGGGTCTCGAATTCCCTGGCGCTGTCAAACTTTTCCTTGTACCACACCGTGTCCCAGGCAAAGCCCGGCTCTCCCCCCAGGTAGAGGGCCATGGAACCCGGCCCCAGGTTAATATCAAGCGTAGGGAAAGCATCAGCCAAAAAATAATGGGTCTCACAGTAATTGCGGTAATCGGTGATGATACGCGGAATATCAAGGTAGATCTCCTCGGGAGTTTTTGGCTTTTCAAGGGGCAGAATTTTCCCCGGCCTGCCTTTGGCGACAATCCTCATGAGTGGTTTGTCGGATTTGTCCCGGTTCCACCACTGCTCAAAACGGGATTTTATCTTTTCCCAGTCGCTGATATATGTTGTACGCATAACCTGTCTCCTTAGATTCAGTATATTTAACTTTTTATTCCTGTCATAGTGATGCCCTCAACAAAACGCCGCTGAAAGACAATGTAGACGATAAGCACCGGAATAACAGATACCGCGGAACAGGCAATCATTGGACCGTAATCGTTAAAATACCTTCCCTGGAAAGACCGTAAAAGAAGGGGGAGTGTAAATTTATCCGAACGGTTTATCATCATAAAAGGCCAGAGAAAATCATCCCATACCCAGAGAAATTGAAATATCGCCAGGGCCGAAACAGCCGGGCCTATGTTGGGTATAATTACACGGTGAAAAATAATCCATTCATTAGCCCCGTCAACCCGGCAGGCTTCCATTAATTCATTTGGTATTCCGTCAACAAACTGCTTCATCATAAAGATACCGAAACTTGAAAAGAGCGCCGGTATTATTAATGAAGTATAATTGCCGACCCATCTAAACCAGGCCATCTCCTGATATTGAGGGATTATTACCACCGGCCAGGGTATCATCATGGTTGCGAGGATAAAAATAAAAAATGCGTTATTAAATTTGAAAGGAATTTTTGATATAACAAACCCAACCAACGCCGATGTGTAGAGGATTATCACGGTTTTTGTAACCGCGAGAAAAAGACTGTTGCGGTATCCGACGAACATATTGACTATCTGATTCATCTTTACAAAATTTTCCAAAGTCCATTGTTTTGGAAACAATGTGGAAGGAAGGGCGGTTACCTCCGCAAAGGGTTTAAACGAAGTCAGCATCATCCACAAAAAAGGCAGAAACATAAAAACCGCCAATAAAATCAGAAGAATATATATAATAAATGAATACAACGCTCCATTCTTTGTCATATTAGTCCACCCTCCTGTTCAGCTTCATCTGAATCAATGAGAAAATAAGGATCACTATAAACAGAATGACCGACAGGGCAGAGGCGTAACCAAAACGCCATTTTTTGAAGGCCTCAACATAGAGATAATAAACCATTGTATAGGTAGCCGTTCCCGGTCCTCCCTCGGTCATCATAAAGATCTGGGTAAATGCCTGAAGATAACTTATGGTTCCGGTTACCACAACCAGAAGGGTTGTGGCGCTGAGGAGGGGAAAGGTGATTCGGGTAAAAATTTTGAAACGTCCCGCCCCGTCAATAGTGGCGGCTTCGATTAACTGGGAAGGTATCCCCTGAAGACCCGCCAGATACAGAACAACCGCGTATCCTGAATCCTTCCATATAGTCATAAGCATAACAGAAGGCATTGCGGTAATTGGGGAATTCAGCCACTCCGAAGGGGGTAAACCCAGAGAGATAAGGAACTGATTAAAGATACCGAAAGCCGGATTGTACAGAAGAACTTTCCAGACAATGGAAACCGCAACCATGGAGGTAACAACGGGCAGAAAATAGACGGTACGAAAAAAAGACCGGAAATGGACTACGTTGTTTATTAATACGGCAAAAACAAGACCGATAAAGGTCCTGACAAAAACTACCACCACCGCAAAATAAACGGAATTGAAGAGAGCGGACCATGTCAGGGGATACCCGGCAGCTTCTTTGTAATTGTCCAATTTCATAAAATTAAAAACGCTGTGTATAGGATTCCATTCAAAAAAACTGCCGGTTATGGCATACCCAATGGGGAATAAGAGAAAAACACCGTAAAAAACCAACGTTACGGTCAATACAGGGATGACCATATTCATACCGAAAAGGGGTAATCCTTTACGGCTATTCCTTACACTACGGATCAATAGAGCCATACTTTCCCCCTGACAGGGGATCGGTTGCCGCCAATCCCCCTTTTTACGTTTCTACTTTAATTCACCGCTGTACCCGTAGAACCGTTCCTGGAAGGACAGATTTCTGAACGCCTGTCCAAAATCGCGATCCATAACCCTTTGGGTATTCGTAAGGGCCGCGTCAATGCTGCCGCCGTTAAGCAACACTTCCTGTATAGCAAAAGTTTTTATATTGGTGTGGTATTCGCTTGGAAGCGGCCCGGGCCATATAGTCCTGTCGGACATTTTAGTTTGGGTTGAAAGTACCACGTCATTCCGAATCGCCGGATCGGAGAGCAGATTTTTCTTTACCGGTACGATTCCATCCAATACCGCCATACCTGTCAAGTACTTGTCGTGGGCAAGGAAAAATTTCAGGATGTCGAATCCGACCGCCTTCGCGTCCACCCTCGTAGCCGTCACCGCAGGGGTAGACTCGCCGTTGTTCCGATCATATGCGGGAGGTGTTCTCCCTGTCTTTGTGGGAAGGTTGAAGAAACCCCATTCCATGTTGGGGTAGTTGGACAGCCAGGTTCCTGCCCATCCCCAGATATAGGACATAGCCCCCTGCTCATTAACAAAAGCCTCGTTTCCGTCAGGGAAGCGGGTGGAAGAAACCTTATGAACATTGTACAGGTCCTGGATAAATTTGAGGTTTGCCCTCCAAACCGGCGAATCAACCACCGGCTTGTTGCCGGCGGTAAAGAGAAACTGACCGTCCTGATAGGACAGGGCCTGGAGTATAAATTCCTGCATCGCGTTTATTGAAAGCCCTTCCCGGGTTATGTTACCCGCATTGTCATATTTTGTGAGCTTTTTGGCCACTTGTATGAGCTGCTCCCAGGATGCGGGAATGTCCGCCTCGGTAAGACCCGCCTCGCGCCACATCTTCTTATTATAGAAAATACCGGAGGTCATGATACCCATATCGAAATAGTAGAGTTTGCCATCGGCCTGTATGTGGGCGTCAATCATATTAAAATCAGCCTTGATAGCCGAAAGGGGGAGCACATCTTCGGGATAGGGAGAGGCGAAGGGCAGAACCGTTCCGTCCCATTCGTTGTGGTAAAACGTAATATCCGGTCCTGTCCCGGTTTGCAGGGCCGGTGCGATTTTTTCAAGCAGATCATTGCCAAAAGGCGTTACATTGATCCTGACATTCGGGTGTACCTTCATGTAATCGTCCGCCAGTTGCTGCCAAACAGGCAGGAGTCCGTTATTGACCCAGAATTCAATGGTAATGTTTCTGCCGCCGTTCACTGGCGCGGCAAGATCATATTTGAGGGTGTTGCCGACTACCCCAGTAGCCGCCGGAGCGGCAGGGGCCGCGCTTCTTCCGCTTTGGCCGCCACCGGCAAACAACGCCGCGGTTCCGCAGAACAGCAGAACTGCTAACATACTAAAACGTTTCATATTATGCCTCCAAACATATATTTTGCGGACAAAAGTCCGCCTATGCCCTGATCTATGAAATATTTGAGCCTGTTCCAAAACCCGGTTGGTTTTGGAAGAGCCTGTATTCTTACTGTTTTTAATACTCAATTCCTGCCCTGAGAAGCGCGATGTAGTGATCCTGGGGCAGATATTCCGGCACGCTGTTGCCCGTCCCCAGGGCATAACCGCCGCGTCCTTCGGCTCTCTTGAGCATCGCCCTGCAGCGCTTCATTATATCTTCCTCGTTATGGGTAATGAGAAAATTCATATCCATACCTCCGAGTATACCTATGCGGCCCTGCCATTTTTCATAGGAATCTTCTACCGGTAAAATAACGTCTTCGTAGGAATGTTTTCCGTCAAAATCCATTTCGATTACATCATCCATAACGACATTAAAATAGCCACATGAATGAAGAATCACCGGACGTCCCGATTTATGGGCGGCTTCGACTATCTTCCTGTGCCAGGGGAAAAGATATTCACGCATTTGTTCGGGGGACAGAAACGTCTGGGTCTTGAAGCCCCAGTCATCATTGGAAGAAATAATGCCTACGCTTTCGTAGGTCAGCGAGATCTCGTAGTATTTAAGCAGGCATCCACCGACTTTATCAAAAACAGCCTTCGCCAGAGGAGGATTGTCATAGAGCATAAAGCAGAGATTGTCATAGCCTGTCAGGGCAATTACATTTTCAAGTACCCCGCAGGGCCCCATGACCATAAGTTTCATCCCTTCGGGAAGAAAGGGCAGGATCTTTTCAAGCCTGGAGTAATCATAACATTCAGCATCAGGCCATTGATATTTTTCAAAAGAATCCTCATCGGTAATTACAAACCCCTGATTAAGGGATATGGTATCCATTCTGTCTTCCGTATTTCTTTCGGTTTTGAATTCAAAATCACTCGCATGAAGGGCTGTGGCATAATCAAAACCCGCCGCTTTATACGCATCTACCGAAAGCTTCAAAAACTCAAGTTCCCTGTCTCCCCGGTCCGGCATTTTCCTCTCCGCCAGCCGCTCGTAAATCGGCGTATTCATAAAGAGTTCAAAAAATGTCGGCCGTGGAGGTTCTTCCCCCCGGAATACAGTATAAAGGTTTTCTATATCAGGTTTCCTGTCATGGAGTTTCATTGTAAATCCATTTTATCCTTAATACCTGAGGATCAGGCAAGAAGATAGAAGAAAAAAAGCAATTTTTTAAAACGCAATAGCAAGAATTTTAAATACCGGTTTTTTCCGGCTGGCTGCTGCCGCGGAATTCGCCGGGAGAAAATCCCGTAACATGCCTGAAGGTTATGCAGAAACCGGATTCACTTGAAAAACCACATTTAGCCGCGATTTCCTTGACGGACATGGCGGTGTTTTTCAAATACTGCTTTGCCGTGTTTATCCTGACGTCCAGGACATATTTGTGGGGAGTATACCCTGTTTCTTTTTTAAAGCACCGCAAAAAATGGTAGGGCGAAAGTGCGGCTTTTGAAGCCAAGTGGTTAAGATTCAAAGGCTCCCGGATATTATCGGTGATATAGGCAAGCAGGTCCCGGCTGATAATTTTTCCCGGTTCCCGGATGGGGGTTTTTTCAAGCAGGAATTCACTCAGTATGGCAACCAGGTATTTATTACATAAAATATCGTTTACCGAACGGGCCAGATGAAATTGTTTATAAATATTGAAAATATTATCAAATATACTCCCGGCGTACCGTGGTTTTATTATTGAACAGTATTCGTGTCTGCATATCGCCTCTGAATAATGACGGGCCAGGGCGCCGTTAAAATGTATCCAATAGATTTCAAGCCGGGAACCCCGGCATGCTCCGTAATGATGCCGGGCATTGCAATTCTGTAAAAAACCATACCCTTCGGATAAAATTATTTTTTGATTTTGTAAATAAACAAAGCCCTGTCCGCTTTTAACAAAAACCAGGACATAGGAATCATATCCCTCGTGGAGGGCGTCATATTCATCATCGCAGATAAAATGCCCGCAGGCATGGGGAAGCATAAAAAGCCTCAGGCTTGATGCTTTGGGACTATAAAAATAAACGCTTGATCCGGGCAGGACTCCCTTTTCAATTAATTTTGAATTATGACGATAATGGGGGGGGGGGGGGGGATTAAAATACACGTCTAATGCGTAACCGGAAGGAGGTCTTTTACGGGAGGCTTTCCGCAGGTTATATTTATAGGCCAAGGATCTTTACCCCCTATCATTTGACTTGTGACATAACCCGGTTGATTATCTCAATTTTTTTCCGCGCCGCATTGCATATATCAGCCTTTTACCGCGCCGGCGGCCACGCCTTTGGTTATCTGCTTACGGAAGATAAGGTAGAAGATCACCATGGGGATCATGCCGATGACCAGGGCGGAAAACTGTTTGCCGTAGTCCGATGCCAGGGCGCCGGAAAAACGGTTTATCCCCACCGGCAGGGATTTGATGCTGTCATTGGAGGTAAGGATGTTGATCAGCATAAATTCATTCCAGGCGCCCGTAAAGGTGAGAATTCCCACGGTCATCGTTACCGGGGCGGACATAGGAAAGATGATACTGGTAAAGATCCACAGGTACTTAGCCCCGTCGATCCGGGCGGACTCGATGAGGGCGTCGGGGATGCTTTTCATAAATTCGGTACCCAGATATACGCCCATGGGAAGCCCGATCCCGATATAGGGGATAAGCACCCCCAGGCGGGTATTGTAGAGCCCCACGGC
>JAISCR010000002.1 GCA_031265435.1 Treponema sp. | reverse complement strand
TTATGGGTCAAGTTTAGCGCAAGCAGCGGGGTATTGAAGATTTCTCCTTGAAATCTTTGCGCATGCGGGGGAACAAATCCCCCGCACCCCCAGTTTTAACGCCCTAAAGGGCGGGGAATTAACCCCGGAGTGATTAAAGTGCTGTATTTTTTCACCGTTGTTCGGGAAACCCCGAGTTTCTCGACAATGATCTTCCTGTCAATTTCAAATAACAGGAGTAGTACGCAGAATAACCGCTTCGATAATATTATTCCTATTTTTTCTTCGGCAATTGTCATAAACTCTTTTATTTTATCCATGTTTGCGTCCCTCCTGACTATGGAGAATACGTTAAAATATCATTTTTGTCTATAGGCAACTGTCATTTCCATGGCTAAGGCAGTATATTTCTCTCAAAAAATACCAATTTAGGTCTGTTTTTCCTAGTTTTAATAGGCCCTAATGACCCACAAAACCACCTACAAGCCGTATACATTTTCATACGCCTGCGGGCAACGGACTTATAATCCGTAGACCGTTTTGGCTTTTCCCGGACTCTGTACGAGCCGGTTAAAGTCCGCAGACGTATGCGCTGCGGCATATATGCGGCCCAGGCGGCCGCAAATAAATTAAGGAGAAGGAAATGAAAAAATTTCTTCTGCTTCTTGTAGCGGTCGTACTGGCCGGCGGACTGGTACTCAGCTGCGCCCAGCCGTCCAGCTATGAAGTTACTTTGACCCCCGGCAGTGCCCCCGCTGTAGAAGGCGAAAAGATCGTTGCCGAACAGCTCGTTAATGCCATTCTGGTAAAATGGGACGCGGCTGAGGACAGCGCTGGCTATATCGTGTACCGGAAGGAAGTCGGCGCCGATGGCCCCATTGATGCAACCCTTGTTCAGCGGGCTAATCCTGTTACTACTTTTTCCCCCAAGGGAGTACCGTATTATCTTGATACCGGCGTCAAAGACGGCGTAACGTATCAGTACGGTATTGCCAGCAGGAGCTATAAGACGGGTCAGGATGTTATTCTCGTGTCCGAGGTTGTCTGGCAGGCAGAAACCGATACCAGCAAATTCGTAAAAGCGGCAATTGCAGCAGAAGGAATAGTGGCTTTACCTGCCACAGCACCTTCATATGCGGCAGCCAAGCTTAATGTCGGGCTCCCGGCAAGTGGTGATGCAGACCAGTCTGAAGGGGCTCTCTTGACCTTTAGCGGCTTGGTACCCGGGTATCGCTATACCTTCCAGCCTCAGATTTCTCTTACTTCAACTCCCGCTTGGAGTAATATCGGTCCTAGCACCTCCTTTACTTACAACCTGAGTAATGCCATTGGCGCCTATATAGATGATAGCGGTATTGTTTTCTCCGAGATTGTTAGTACAGGTGCGGATGATACTCATGCCTCAGGCAGTAATTATTATCAGTATTATGGGTTCCGTTTATTGGTTACGTATGATGTTGATAGTGCCACCGGTTTCTATGCGGGAAGCTATGTGATCAAGCAGCCTGATGCTGTCACTGGCGTCCCTAGCGGGAGTGTTATTGTTTCTGCCACAACCGGAGTTAGTATTGCTCCCTAAGGTTCTTTAACTTAGCTTAAAACCTTTCAGGCCGTCCTTCGGGGCGGCCTGTTTTTTATGCGCGGGCAGATGTAACTATGCTTGCTATGGCGGAATATAAACCGCTATTCAGCAAGGTTCATGGGTAAACGGAACCGGTTTAGCCGGTGTTTTTCTGTCTTAAGTCAGCTATTCCAAGCGGCCTCGTGTCGCACTTTCCCTTCGTGCCTCTTAACTTTTTCGACTTTTTCGACCTGGCGGTAAATCTTCCTTTCAAGGTGAATGTCCGGAAGATGAGCTAACAACGCGATAGCGCGCTATATGCAATTTGGGCAAAAAAGTTGGAAAATACGGAAAATACAAAAATCCCCTTGACAAAAGGGTCTACAATGGCTAGAATGGCATTATGTTAATGGTCGGCGTCAGGGATTTGAAAAATCAACTTTCTCACTATCTTCAGTATGTTAAGAATGGGGAAAAAGTAATTGTTACAGAACATAATAAAATCATAGCGGAAATTTCTGTCCCTGTTCAAGATAAAATGGATAATGTTTCCTTAATTGAAAACGAATTGGAGAGACTGAGCAAAGAGGGAGAAATTGTTCTTGCAAAAAGAAATAAATCATATGTAAAATTACCTGAGACAAAAGAAAAAATTGACTGGGAAAAAATATATAATGAGGTACGGGCAGACAGGTTATGACATTATCATATTTTGATTATATTTGTTATTTATATAAAAGTGGCAATATTACAGAAAAAGAATTTGTAATTCTTAAATACAGGATTAAAAGAATCTTTTTATCGCCATGCGTAAAAAATTATTTGTGGAATTTGTATCAGTTTTCTAAAAAATTTAAGGTTTGTTGTTCTTTCCAGCACTTAATAGATTATGGATTTGAAACTGGTTTAATTGATTTTTCGAAATCTATGAATGAAAAAGATAGCAGGTATAAAAAATATTTAAATTTTTGAATTAAAAAATGCAATATAATAGTTAATATAAGGAGGTTAAAATGAATATCGATGGTATTTTTCGTTTTATAGGAGCATTAGGAGCACTGGGCTCAATAGGGTCATTAATATTTACTATTCTCGAAAAAGATAATTTAGTTCAAAATATTACAGGCATTTTACTAATGCTATTTTTAGCATTTGGAATTGTATTTGGTTTTGTATTTGTATTATTTCTTATCAACAAGAATAGATCATTAGTATTACAAAAAGAAAATGAGGTCTTAACATCCAGAAATGAAATGGCGGGTATTATTCGTCTTATCCAACAACGACGAGATATTGTTAAGAAGAATCCTGAGAATATGTCAGATAAATTACAAAACGCAAGAAGAATAAAAATATTTCTCACTACAGGCTTGGGTTTTTTTGAAACAAATTATAGAGCTATTCAACAAGCAATACATGATAATGAGGCTGAAGCACAAGTGATAATTGCAAATAAAGAATCTGAATTTTTAGAAGCGGTAGCACAAATGGAAACTAAAGTAAATAAAAGAACTAAGAATATGATCATACAAAATGAAATAGATGAAGTTAAAAATAAATTAGTTGAAATTAATGATATAATCAAAAAAGAAAAAAATACCGGTAAAGAATATATAAAAATAAAATATTTCAATACAGAGTTTAGGTTGTCAATGATTTTAATTGAAAGTAAAAATGGTGAAAGATGGGGTTGGGTAACCTTAACCCTGCCTCCTCTTAAGGCTGTTGACACTTTTTCTTTTGAAATTGAAAGTAAAAACCAAAAAGATGATAATATTTATAATCAATGTAATACTCATTTTGATGCTGTCTGGGAAAGGCTGAAGACTGAAGTAAAGAATGTATTTTATAAGAAGCTATAAAATAAGAATTAGAATGTCCAAACTGCAAGGACTGTTTACGCTCCGCCGTAAGCAGGCGGTTCCGGGTTCCGTTCGCCCAAGTCATTCCGCTACGTTCCATTCCCGCTTTCTGATTGCCGCGTAAGCGGCATTCCAAAACTCCGCCGCATTTTGCCGACCTTGGCCGCACTTCCTGCGGAAGTCCATCGGCATATATGCCGCCGCAAAGCCCTTATCCGGGCCAGAAAAAAATTTGGCTAAAATATGAGTTGACAGGATGTAAAATATCTATTAATAGAAGATTTATGTTATCAGGTACAACAGGCCAAGGTATCCTGGTGAATATGATGAAATTACAAAAGAAGAATATGAAAACAGTTTAAAGATTGCAAAAAATTGCCTGGACTGGGTTGATGATACAATCAAAAAATATAACACGAACACAAAACAGCAGAAGAAAGAGTTTACTTCTTCCCCGAGTAAAGTTTGAATTCCATCTCTTCGCTGTACTTCTTGATCAGGTTGAACCAGAGAGCCTTTTTGCCGGTAATTTCCTTGCTCTTGCGGCCGATTACTTTTAGCTTTTCGTAAATTGAAACGGCATTCTTGGCGGCAAGCCAGGTCTTGTAATGGTTGCCGGAAAAGATCTGGTCGGCCTTATCGTCAAGTTCCCTGTCAACAGTGTTTCTGTAGGAAGTGAGCAGAAGATCATAACGTTCCGCAACGCCCTTGAGGTAGTCAAGAATAAGTTTGTCAAAAGAAGGATTCGTCTCAATGATGGTGATAAGATCGTGGAGCATATCCGTTGCCGCCGAAAAGTCTTCATCCTGAAGATAATTCCGGAGTCCGAGATTGCAGAGCTTTACAAAAGTATCGTTGTCAACTTCCTTGAGGCCCAATATCGGTTTTGGAAGAGAAACCTTGTACTTCGGCATTAGTTTTGAGGTCTTTGACAACAGTTCCATCATATCCTGGTAGATCCGCTGCTCCCAGAGATTTTCCTTTATCGAACTGAACAGTTTAAGGAGGTCTTCGCTGATTTTTTCCTTGTAGCGCTCTTCAGGCTTAAAGACAACTTCCATGGAGGGAAGCTGTACGCCCTTGAATTCGATGAGTCCGGTATCAAAGAAGTAAACCGCATTGGTCCTGAAAATGGCGCATTTTTCGACGGCGTTTTCCTTCTGGTAATTCATGAACACCTGTTTGGTCACCATGATCCGGGATTCCTTGGGGGAAAGTTCATTGGCTCTGGTTTGGAGCCGCGCGCCGGAATTGAGGAGAAAGCCCGCCAGGTTCCCCTGCTCGGTGATGATGAGGGGGCTTGATGTATTGCCCCCGGTGATCCCCGCGGAGATCTTGAACACCGGCAGAATCTTGGCGTCCCCGCTCCGCTGGGTGTTGATGTTCGGATCTTTTATCGTATTGGTTTTACCGAAGTAGTCGAGAATCGCCAGCACCCCGGTAAGGGCATCGGTGGCGGAAGCGGCCACCAAAACTATCTCATCCCCCCGCTCCCGCTGGCAGACCGCGTGACACTGGGTACAAAGCTGACGGATTTCATTGTTTATCGACCTGTCCAGGGTATGGAGCATGGAAAGATTCTTTCTGGAATCCTGACAAAACTTGGTATAGCCGTGGATATCCAACATTCCGATGTAAAGGTTGGAAATGGAAAGGGTGCGCTTCATATCCCCCGCCTCGGGGAAAAGCTTGTCGGTAATCACCAGTTCCGCCCAGAGAATCCTGTGGGTCAGCGGGGAAATGCCGGAAAAAAAACCCCAGTTAAGCTTCTTGATGAGTTCAAAGATCCTCATAATGACAGGATGGCAGCGTTTATCCCTGATTATGGGCTCCGCAAAGGTCTTAAGCTGGGAGAAGGTACTTATCTCCTTGGTAATGACCCGATCATACAAAAAGCTGAAAAGCTCATGCTCCGAGACCAATTCACTGTATTCACTCAAATCTTTCACAATGCAATCATACCATATATGAATCCCGATTTATAGTATAGAAAGACAGGGCCCCAAAAGAGTCTGAAATTTCCCTGTTTCGGGACTCTGTTTATTATAGAATATTTCAGCGGCTTGATGTATATTAGAGCAAGGAGAGTATCATGGAAACCGCTGCGACGCTTAACAGTTCAGGCATAGCTCTTACCGAGGCAAACCGTCCTTACGAGGCCATTCCTCTCTTTGAAGAAGCCCTGAGCATAGAGCCGGAAAATCCTCTCCTCTGGCTTAATCTGGGGATTGCCCGGCAGCATACAGGCGATTATGAAGCCGCCGTCGAGTGTTTCTACGAGACCGTAAATATCGACAATTTCATCTCGGAGGCCTGGGTTTCCCTGGGCCTCATCTACTATGAGCTTGAACAGTTTGAACTTGCCGAAAACTGTTACCATTCCGCCCTTCAGGTTGAAGAGAATGATCCCAAAGTCTGGAACAACATGGGGGTGCTCTACTTTACCCTGGGCAACAACGAAGAGGCCCGCCGCTGCTTTGAGGAGGCTGTCAGGCTGGCTCCCATGTACTATGACGCCCTCTACAACCTCCGGGATACCTGTCTTGAACTGAACGATTACCGGGCTGCCTCGGAATTCGGCCGTATTCTCTCCGGTTTGGAGGATTCCGGGAGCCGTTTTAATTCTTCCCGGGCCTGAATTCTTCATGAAAATCCTCTATGTAGCCGAAATTCTGGGAAAAGCGGGGCTTTATGCCTTCAAAAAAGGGCTTCCTGTACTGAAAAAAGACCATTCCATCGATTTTATCGTCGCCTGCGGAGACGGAATCACCGGAGGGAACGGTATCGGCCGTAATCATGCCGCGTATCTGCGTAAGCTGGGAGCGGATGTCATAACAACCGGCGAATGCTGCTTCTACAAGAAGGATCTCACGGAAAATATCAACAAGATGCCCTATGTCCTCCGCCCGGAAAACCTTTCCCCGCAGGCGCCGGGTTCAGGTTCCCGGATCTTCCGGGTAGGCGGCCCGGAAAACAAAAATCCCGCTTCTCCAAAAGTTGCGGTTGCCGTCCTTCTGGGGCAAAGCGGCTTCAGCCGTGTCCACGGGGACAACCCTTTCGTGATTCTCAACGCTCTGCTGGAACGGCTCCGGCTTGAAACTCCCTACGTCATCCTGGATTTTCACGCTCAGGCGACCGGGGAGAAGCAGACCCTCTTCCTCGCCGCGGACGGCCGTTGTTCCGCTGTTCTGGGCAGCCACACCAGGGTTCAGACTGCCGATGAACGCATCCTTCCCGGCGGTACGGCGGTAATCACCGACGCGGGCCGTACCGGAAGCCTTACCTCCGTCGGCGGGTCGGAGATCGCCCCCCGCATCCAGGAGTACATTTCCGGTATTCCCGACTGGTCAAGGGATACCTGGGCGGATCCCCAGCTTGAAGGAGTTTTGCTTGAACTTGAAGAGAACGGCAGGGCAAAATCCATCCGGCGCGTCCGTCTTCCCGTGCCGGGCTCTCCCCCGCCTCCCAAAGAGGAACATTCCGCCGAGGATTCGGAATGAAGGAGACCGAAACCGGAGCCTGTTTCGGCTGCCTCAATATAAGCTGCAAAAAACGCCTTCCCTCGAAAGGGGAGCCGCTCTCCCGCGGCGGCCTCCTCCAAGGCCTTCCCGCCCTTTTGATCCCCGCCGCGGGCTTTGTTGCGGGCTTCATCCTCCCGGGCATTCTCGTTCCGGGCGCCGCGGAAGCCCTTCAGGCAGCCTGCGGAATGATTGCCCTCTTTGCCTCGGCGGGGGTCTGGTATATTCTGCAACGAATGAAGAACCGAACCTGACTCAGATTGCGTCACGAAAACTCGTAAAAAAAAGTACTTACCTTGCTCTTCAAAAAGGTGTATACTTATTATATGGAGAGCGCATCTCCAACATCTGCCCGCATGGGGGGTTGTAAACCGGCCGGGCCGGAAGGCCGGCAAAACGCATTCGGAAGAAATTGTAAGGATGCGGAAGGAGTCATTATGAAAGGAAACAGGCCATACATGGATCTGGGGAGCATTTTCGACGAGATTTTCGATGCCGCCCAGGATTTTAAGGATGAATTCTCAAGGAATTTTGACTACGGTCATGGTGAATTCCGGGAACACGGGCCATTCGGGCCCGGCAGCCCCTTTGCCCGCTGCTTCGACGAAAACACCGATTTTTATCCCAACTATTCCTATCCTCCCATGAACGTCTACATGACAAGCGACCGGGGGCTCAACTTCGAATTTGCCCTTGCGGGCTTTGACGAGAAGAACATCAGCCTCTCTTTCCAGGGGGACTACATGGTTTTTTCCGCCGTCCTCCCCGCGGGAGATGAAGAAGGCCGGGATCTTCCCCCGGAAAAGAATGTCCGCTACTTCAAACGCCGTCTCAAGATGAAGAATATTGAAAAACAGAAATACTATGCTCCCCTGGACAAGTACGCGCAGGAGAAGGTAAAGGCGGTTTTCAAAAACGGCATTCTCAGAGTAACTATTCCTCCCAAGGATGAACCCGACCAGAACGACGGCATCAGGATCGAGATCGTCAAGGAAGACATCTAAGGATGAAATGCGCCCTGCTCGTCATAGATATGCAGAAAGCCTCCTACAGCGGCAGGGAGAAACGTTTCATGGACAAGGCCGCCCGGAAGATCAACGAGGCGGCCGCCCTTTTTCGCGACAGGGGTTTCCCGGTGGTGTGGATTCAGCACGACAACGGTAAAGATGCCGCGCCGGGAAAAGTCAACTTTGAAATGATCGATACGCTTAAGCCTCTGGATGAAGAAAAGCGCATCGTCAAACACTACCTTAACAGCTTCAACAAAACAGAATTACTGTCGTTCCTGCAGTCGCGGAATGTTGACACTCCCGTTGTTACGGGCTTCTGCGCCGAGTACTGTGTACTTGCCACTTTCCGCGGCGCGGAAGACCTTGATCTTGCGCCCCTTATGCTTAAAGGCGCCCTTGCAAGCGGAGCGGGAAAAAACATCCGCTTTGTGGAGAAGCTCGCCAAAACCGTCAGCCTGGAAGAACTCGCAGGCTGAATCCGTACTCTCTTGAGCTAACCTCTCTTTACAAAAGCTCCAGACTGAAACGCAGATCATAGACCCCGCCCGAAAGAGCCTGGGCGCCGGGCATGACGGAACTCCAGGCCATATTGGAACCGATGGGGCCGTGGGCGGCGTCGATATGGAGGAAACTTTCCTCCCGCCGCAGAATCTCGTGATCATGCCCGGCGGCAATGTAGTCCTCCGCGGTACTGTGGTGAACATCAAAGTGGAAGGGTCTGTCCCCCGAAATCCGCAGTACTTCTCCCCCTTTCCCTTTAAGGCGAAGCCAGCGGGTTTCTTCGTGGCCTCCGCATTCCGACGGGGGCACAAAGGGAAAATGTTCATTCCCGACAGTGGAACTGTAGCGGCCCAGCACCGCGGCAAGTTTCCTGTCGGAATAATTTTCGACGGGGCCGCGGCCGTAGTATTCAATGTCCTCAAAACCCGGAGGAAGGATGAATTCCAGACCCACCCTGGGCAGCGCATTGAAGCCTTCATCCAGCCTGATGCGATAGTCAACGGTAATGCTGTCCTGTCCGCCAAAGACATAGGCCAAAAGCCCCGTGATGGGGAACGCGGCTTCGGTCAGGCCCGAAAAATCAAATTCGATGCGGCATTGGCCTCCGCCTTTCAGGATGCGGAACCCTGTTACACGGTGAGTCATGGCGCGGACTTTTTCGTAGTCATCGTACCAGCCCCAGCCCGGGCGGGCGTCAAGACCGGTAAGGGGTCTGTTCAACACCGGCTTCGCGCCCGAGACGAGGTAGCGCTTCCCTTCCTTTTCAAGAGCCGTAATGAGGCCCGTTTTTTTCGAGATCGAAGAGCGGAGGCCGCCTCCGTAAACGACAAAAGCAAAAGCTGCAGCTTCAGCTTCAGCTTCGGGAGACTCTTCGACAGTGATACTGCCCGATCCGGCAGATCCAACAGCGCCGCTGCTGTTTGAAACAGGACTTGCCTCTGCCGGGCCCCTGCCTGCGGAGAACTGAAAACAGCCGGTTTCATGGCCTTTGGACGCGTAGAAAAAGTCTCTTGTCAGACGGAGGGAGAATTCCACCGTGTACTCCGCTCCCGCCTTCCGTTCAAAGGAAAGATCCGCACGGAACAGGGCTTCCTGCCAGACTTTCAGGGGAGGGAGCTTCAGGATTTTTTCGGAAATAACATCTCCGTTTTCCCGTATTC
Organism: Treponema sp.; assembly: GCA_031265435.1. GTDB lineage: Bacteria > Spirochaetota > Spirochaetia > Treponematales > Breznakiellaceae > JAIRNJ01. The sequence goes on along the minus strand of JAISCR010000002.1, from coordinate 3,572 downwards.
TTTGCACACATTCCAGGGCTTCCCCTTCTCCGTCTCCGGCAAGGCAGTTTACCCGCTTCAATACAAAGAGATCCGCCGGAGCTTCACCTTCCCAGGCAAAACGTTCAGGTCTGCCGATTCTCAAGGGGCAGTAGGCCTGCTTGAGTTCAAAGGCGACAGGCTTCCAGCGGAGGTCGGGCAGAACCACGCCGTTGCTTGTCATAAAAGGCGGGGCGGAAAAAGGCTTGAAGGGCGGGGTACTGTTTTCCGCAAAAGGCTCGTCAAAATCCCCGCCGTATGCAAAGAATTCCCTGCCTTCCTGTGTTTTGCCAACGAGACACTTGTCCTGCCAGTCCCAGACAAAACCTCCCTGGAAGCGCGGATATTCGGCGCTCAGGGTAAGGAAATGTTCAAGACCGCCTCCGGCGTTGCGGATCTGGTAGAGATACTCCACGAGGATTACGGGTCTGTCATCTTCGGGATCGGCAAGCATCTTTAGTATCTTTTCTACAGGGGCATACATGTTCCCCCGGACATCGGAAATATTCTTCCCCGGTTCCCCCGCCTCGTACTGGCAGAGCCTGGTCTTGTCGTACTCCTTGATAAAACCATACATGGCCGCATGATTTGCCCCAACACCGCTTTCGTTTCCCAGAGACCAGGAAAAAATTGAAACATGGTTCTTGTAGTTCTGCACCATCCGTACCGCCCGTTCAAGGTAGGCGGCCGCCCAGGCGGGATCGTGGCTGAGCTGTCCCATGACTCCGTGGGTTTCAAGATCCGTCTCGCATACCAGAAGAATTCCCGCCTCATCGCAGAGTTCATACCAGTCGGGGGTATCCGGATAATGGCAGGTACGGACGGCGTTTACATTCATCAGCTTCATCTGCTTTATCTCTTCCCTCATGTGTTCCACGGGAACCACCCGGCCGTCCCTCCAACAGTGATCGTGCCGGTTCACTCCCTGAACGAGAAGCCTCGTACCGTTGATGTAGACCACTCCATGCTTTACCTCAATACGCTTGAAGCCGACGCGGGAACTCTCTATGTCCAGAATTCTACCGTTTTTGTCAACAAGGCTTATAACCGCGGTGTAGAGCTTCGGGTTTGCCGGAGACCATTCCTGAATGTTTTTTACGGTAAAGCCTGCCCGGCCCGTATTGGCTGTAGGAACAGTGTCGTTCCGGTACTGTGCCATCGCCGCTACACCCCCCTCCCCTTCGGCAAGTTTGGAAGTTCCGTCATAGAGAGCCAGACGTATACGGCAGCCGGCAAAACCCGGCTCCCGGGATACGGTAACATCGGCGGAAATTTCCCCGTTCCCGCAGGATTCCGGCAGCGCGGTAATCTTCCAGTCCGCAATATGCAGAGCCGGTTTTGCAATGAGAAACACATTCCGGTAAATGCCGGAAAGATACCAGTAATCCTGATCCTCAAGATAGGTACTGTCGGCAAAACGGATCACCTCAAGGGCCAGGGTGTTTTCACCTTCCGTAAGAAAGGAACCGATATTGAATTCCGAAGGAAGTTTTGAATCCTGGGAGTAACCCACGGGCCTGCCGTTGACCCAGAGATAGTACACAGTTTCTACGCCTTCAAAGCGGATGTAGATCTCTTTCCCCTTCCAGCCTGAAGGAACAGTAAAACTGTGGCGGTAACAGCCTGTGGGGTTATAGTCTTCGGGAACATAGGGCGGATTGGGAACTCTCTCCTTCCCTTCCGACGGAGCAATACTGTATGGTTTATCCGCTTCATGAGGAGAGCCTTTGCCTTGAGGCCCGGTTGAACTTTCAAGGCTCCAGGGATAGATAACATTGGTGTAGATCGGCTTGTCAAAACCCTGAACTTCCCAGTTTCCCGGCACGGTGATGGGGGAAAAGCCTGAAAGATCATAATCATTCCTGTAAAAATCATCAACTTCGGAAGGATTGCGGCAGAGCCTGAAGCTCCACCTTCCCGCGAGACTCATCATATTAGCTGAAGAACCGTAACGATACTCCGCGGCCTGTTTTTCGTTTTCCCAGGCCCCCCAGCGGGTGTGAGCGTCTTCCCGGTTAATGGATACAACATCCCTGTTCTGCCAGTCCGGCCTGTAGTGAAAATCGTTTCTCGGATTACTCATAATCTTGCCTCACTCCTTAAACATAAAGTGCATCATGAAATCAGTATGGATCGGGCCTTTCTTTTATGCAAGTAAAATGTTGCTGCAAAAAAACGGAAATATAAACTTGTTCCGGAATTTGACATTTTGGAACAGCCTCATATATATTAGTCCTAACGTATGGTAACAAGAAAAGATGTAGCAAAAAGCGCCAATGTTTCCATCACCGTGGTCTCCAGGGTGATGAACAATTCAGGCTATGTGTCCAGCGCAAAACGGGAAGCGGTACTGCAGGCAGCCGAGGAACTCAAGTACCGGCCCAACCCGGTAGCCTCATCCCTGAGGAAAGGCAGAACACGGCAGATACTCTTCTACCGGGGGAACCTGTCAAACATCTATCATCTTGAGTTGTACCGGGGCATGGAAGATCTGGCCCAGGAAGAAGGGTACATTGTTTTTATGGCAGGGGATCTCCACATCGACCAGATCCAGGGAATGATGATGGACGGGATCATCCTGGCCTTCCAGGCTTTTGTCTATTCCGAATATGTCCGCTATATACAAAAATACCGCCTGCCTTATGTAATAGTCGGGTACGGGGAATCAATGCCGAAAGATATGTACTCGGTATCGGTAAATACCGGGAAGGGCATGAAGGAGATTCTCGCATATCTGCAGACAAAAGGCCACCGCCGCATCGCCTATGCGGGAGAGGATATTCTCTGGACCGCGGAACCCCGGAACGCCGTTTTCCGTGACATCATGGGCCGTTATTACGGAAAAGAACTGAATCGCTACCTGTTGGGTTCCGCCAAAGCCTCGAAAGGAAACAAGGCAGGGGATTATTACCAGATTGGGGAAATGGCGGCGGAACAGTTTGCCGAACGGAAACTGGACGCGACCGCGGTCGCCTGCTTCAACGATGATGTTGCCGTAAGTTTCTGCCGCAGAGCCCGCCGGCTTGGTTACCGTATCCCGAAAGATATTTCCATTACCGGTTTTGACGGACTCATCATGGGCGAATACTTTGAACCGGCCCTTACCAGCCTCTCCCTCAATGCCTATGAACACGGCCGCGCCTGTACCCGGATCATTCTGGATATGCTTGAAGGCAAAGAGCCTTCCCACAGACACCGCATTCCTACCCGGCTTATTGAGAGGGAAAGCGTTCTGGTCATTTGAATTTCGAAAAATTTTTTACACTTTTTACGATTTTCTGTTGACAAATACCGGAGATACCCTTTAAGATAAAAAAAATGTGGCTTCGAGTCCATGTTTTATTAAAATTCGGAGGAAATCATGAAGAAATTTCTTGACAACCAGGAATTCATACCGTATACTACTTACGTTCTTGTATAGAAATTTTGAAAATGGGATTTTTCCCTCAGGGAGCTTTGATTGAAAGGCGGATTCATACCTGCAAGCATATTCATCCTTATTTCGGCTAAAAACAAGGTGATATTTGCATATGAATAATCTGGTCCGAATGTTG
>JAISCR010000187.1 GCA_031265435.1 Treponema sp. | reverse complement strand
GGACTTTTTTACAGAATTCCTCCCCGGAAAAATCGGGCAGCATCAGATCAAGCAGTATGAGTGAAACCCTGTCCTTCTCAAAGAGTTCCATCCCTTCCCTGCCGTTTTTGGCGCAGAGCGCCCGGTAGCCGTTTATTTCAAGATACGACTTTACCAGTTCAAGTATCTTCACTTCGTCATCTACGATCAAAACCGTCTGTTTATCCGTCATTTCTACCATTATACCACAGAATTGTGTAAATTTTGTGTCGAAATGTGGCTTGAGCCTTTCCAAAACCCCCGGAAAAGATAGAAAAAGCGGGGGAAACAGACAATCCCTGCATAAGATTTCCACAGATACAGCGTTGGGAGAACCGGATATTTCTCCTCCTGTTTATATATGCCGTGGGAAAAATTTTTGTTGACTTCCTGTTATTTCAGAAATATACTACTACCTAGCAGCTAACTGTTAACCGGTAACTGTTAATCTATTTCCGGTGCGGAAGTTGCCAAATTCAAACCGGCGGGTACCGTATCAGCCGGTATATCTGGAGGAACTATGAAAATAACCAGTATTGACCTTATTGCCCTGGAAACCGACAGAGGCAACGGGTCCCGGCCCATTCTCTGTAGAATCAATACCGATGAGGGCATTTCCGGTTTCGGGGAGGCGGGCATAGCCATTGCTACAGGGGCAACTGCCGCTTTTGCCCTCATGAAAGATATGGCGCCCATGCTGTTGGGAATGAACCCGCTCTTCCATGAGGTGATCTGGGAGAGCCTCTTTAAGCAGTCCTTTTGGGCGCAGGGAAACGGCGCCGTCTTTATGGCTTCCATCAGCGCCTTTGATATAGCCCTCTGGGATATCAAAGGAAAGGCGGCGAATATGCCGCTCTATCAGCTTCTGGGCGGGAAGCAGCGGGAAAAGCTGAGAGCCTATGCCAGTCAGCTCCAATTTGGCTGGGGTGTGGATAGTTTTAATCCCGGCAGGGGGACAAGCGGCGCTCCGGAGTACTATGGCGAAACTGCGCAAAAGGCAGTGGCTCAGGGGTACGATGCCATCAAAACCAACTTTCTCCGTTTTGACCGGAAGGGTTCTATCCTAAGTTTTCGGGATACTACCAACAATCTTTCCCGCGAAGTGATGCGCCTGGCCGAAGAACGGCTGGCGGCAACACGCAAAGCCGTAGGTCCTGATGTGGACATTATCATCGAAAACCACGCCATGACCGATGCGGCTACGGCGATACAGTTTGGCCGCATGGCGGCGGATTATGACATCATGTTCCTCGAAGAAGGCTGTACCCCGCTCAATCCTATGGTCATGAAACGAATTGCCGAAGGGATATCCATACCCCTGGCAACCGGAGAAAGGACCTATACCCGGTGGGGTTTCCTCCCCTTCTTTGAAAATCAGAGCCTCCGGGTAATACAGCCGGACATCGGCAACTGCGGGGGCATTACGGAATGTAAAAAAATCTGTGATATGGCCCATGTTTACGACGTAAGCGTTCAAACCCATGTATGTTCAAGTCCTATCAGCGTAGCCATAGCCCTGCATCTTGAAGCCGCCATACCTAATTTCATCATCCACGAACATCATCTCGGCAACACGCTGCCGTCCTGTGTGGAAATGGGTGCATACGATTATCAGCCCAAAAACGGGTATCTTGAAATCCCTGAAATTCCCGGTATTGGACAGGAACCATCCGGGTATTCTCTGGGCCGGGCGCATATAGAAACAGTAAAATAAAACGTCTCCGGCAAAGGGTTTTCAAACTTTTCAGCCGGAGCATTTTTTGAAAGTAATTTTTTGTAGGAGGACAGTATGTCAACTGCTAATTCAAAAGGGCTGGGGCTCGTCCAATTGACCGCTCTGGCAACCGGGCAGGTTATCGGCGCCGGTGTAGTTACCCTGGTTGGAGGAAGTATCGGCCTTACGGGAATGTCCGCATGGCTTGCCTATGCCGTTGCAGTATTGATGGGTTTGTGTATCATCTTTCCATATATACTTTTGGCGGGAATGATACGGGTCAAGGGTGGCAATTACACCTTTGTGGCTGCTCTGCTGGGGGACAAGTGGGGCGGTATGTACGGCATGGCTTTTACGATGAATGTCTTTGCCTGCGGAATGTTTGCCCTGTCCCTGGGAAATTATCTGGCCGCGATTTTTCCGGCCCTTAATGTCCGGGTGGTGGCAATTGCGGCGGTAACGATTTTCTACATATTCAACATGCTGGGAGTCAACTTCATGTCGAAGATACAGACCGCCCTTTCCGGTATCCTCATTGTGGGCCTTTTCCTGTTTATCATCATCGGCCTCGGCCATCTGCGGCCCGAAGTATTTCAGGTGAGCAACTCCGATTTCTTTACAAACGGAGCCAAGGGCTTTTTGGGCGGCGTAGTGCTGCTGGTGTTTTCCTGCTACGGGCATGTCTTTGTTGTCGCCTTCAGCAAAGAGGCGGTTGTTCCCAAACGGGATGTGCCTTTTGCCATGCTCATCACGACCGGCATCATCTTTATCATCTATACCCTGATCGCCCTGGTTGCCGCCGGAGTGCTTCCGGTAACCGAAGTGGCGGGGAAACCCCTTACCGTTGTGGCCAGGCAGATCATGTCTACCCCCCTGTATTATGCCTTTATCATCGGCGGTCCCATTATGGCTCTGGCAACCACCCTTAATTCATCCCTGAGTGTATTTGCCAGGCCCTTCCACCAGATGACTTTGGACGGCTGGTTTCCTGCCAGGTTGGGATCGGTAAACAGCCGCGGGGCGCCCTATCTGATCCTCACCATGATGTACCTTATAGCCATCATTCCCATAGCCTTAAACTTCAGTATTGCGGTAATTACCAGTAATACGGTGCTCATAGGGCGGGTATCGGATATAGTGGCTATCAGTGCTATTCTGACCTTGCCGAAAAAACTTCCTGATGCCTGGGAGAACCGTTTCATCCGGGTTTCCAGGCCGGCCTTTTACACAATAGTGGTTTTCTGCCTGTGCATGACCCTTTTCTGTATCTACCTCTCCATAGGGAATATGCCGGTGAGCAATGTGTATGCGACTATCGGATTAGTGGTAGTCTTCTTTATTTACGCGACACTCAGGCAAAAAACCGGCAAGGTCGTGATGCAGAAGAGCTACGATCTGCAATAGGGGGACACTGAATATGAGCGGGATAGATGCCCTGATTTCCGAAATACCTATTCCAAAAATGGCGCTGGTGGAACAGCATTTTACCGCCTTGACCCTGGAGAACTACAGTGGCATCCTCAGGGAAAGGCTGGAAAAAGATTCCTGCGGAATCAAGCCCGGAATGAGCATCGCGCTTACTGCCGGAAGCCGGGGCATCTATGGGATAGACCGCATACTCAGAACCATCATTGATTTTCTTAAATCCCGGAAGGCGGAGCCTTTCATAGTAACGGCTATGGGAAGCCACGGCGGGTCAACCATCAAGGGTCAGATGGACATACTCGCCAGTTTTGGAATAACCGAAGATACTATGGGCTGTCAAATAGTCCCCGGAACCGAATCAATACTGATAAACACCCTGCCCGGAGAAATTCCCGTGATGATAGACAAGGCGGCTTTCGGCGCCGACGGAATAGTAGTGGTAAACCGCATCAAGCCGCATACAGGGTTCCGGGGCAAGTATGAAAGCGGCCTTCTCAAGATGCTTGCCGTCGGTCTGGGAAACTATATGGGGGCCAATTATATCCATAGCCGGGGAGAAGGCGAGATCAGCGCTAAGATCGAGACCATAGCCTCGGATATTCTTTCCAGGGTAAATATTCTCTTCGGCGTGGGTATTCTTGAAAACTGCGAGGATAAAATCAGCCATATTGAAGTTATCCCCGCCGGGGACATCCTCAGGCGGGAGGCGGAACTCCTCAAACAGGCCAGGACCATGTTACCGGAAATTTATTTCAAAAATCTGGACCTCCTTATTGTTGACCGTATCGGAAAAAACATTTCAGGCGGCGGCATGGACCCCAATATTGCGGGTGGGTTTACCGCTCCGGGAGTAGAAACCAGTCCCCGGCCCCAGCTTATTACCGTCCTGGACCTTACCGATGAAACCCACGGCGCCGCCTTTGGCATAGGCGATGCGGACACCACAACCAGGCGGCTCTTTGAAAAAATAGACTTTGAAACCACTTATCCCAATTGCCTTGTAACCTGTACTCCCAGACTGGTAAAAATTCCTATGGTATTGCCCAATCAGAAACAGGCTGTCCAGGCTGCATTAAAAATGCTTCTCTCGGTAAACCGGGAAAAACTCAGGATAGTCCGTATTCAAGATACCCTGCATATCGATAAAATATGGGTATCAGAAGCTCTCATGGAAGAAGCGGATACGCATCCGGGTATCACGGTTCTTGCAAAGCCCGCCGAAATAGTTTTTAATAGTCAAGGAGATTTTTTTTAACTCCAGGGACTTCCCCAAAGCAGAAGTTGCCAGGAAGCCGCGAACCTTCTTCGGTTTGAAGTTTCCGGCCAACTTCTGTAATATTGAGAGGTTCCCGTCATTTTCAGACATAATCTTGGCCTCGGAAACCGCAGTGGAGCTTGAAATGTCTTTGAAGAAAATTGAAAAGCAAAGTATCGCCGATCAGGTTTTTAGCAGCCTGAAACAGGAAATACTAAACCGGAATTTTGAAGTCGGCGGCAAGCTCCCCTCGGAAGCCATATTAAGCAAGCAGTTTGGGGTCAGCAAGGCTACCGTCAAGATCGCGCTCCAGCGGCTTGCCACTCTGGGGCTTATCGAAACCCTGGTCGGGCAGGGAAGCTTTGTCAAAGCCTTTGATACCGCCCAATACCTTTCCCAGATGAGGGAATTTCTTCCAAGCGATCACGATATTGACCAAATCACCGAATACCGGCTCTACGTGGAAATGACCACTACTAAGCTGGCGATAAAAAGAGCCGCCGATGAAAATTTCAGGCGCATGGAAGAACTGCTGCGGCGCATGGATGACGCTGTTGAAAAAAATGACATCGTTCTTCACGGAAAACTTGATTATGAGTTTCATCTTGAAATATGCCGCGCCACAGGGAACAATGTCTTTGTATTAACCTACGAAATCATCGGTGAAATGCTCCGCCGGCATGCTACCGTTCTCAATGACGAATTTTTCAGAAGGATAAAAAAACAAAAACCCGGTAATGATATTCACTGGAAATTATTACAGGCTATTAAAGAGCAGAATCTCGACGCATGCAGGGCCTGTTATATCGAAATGTTCTCGGTCTTCAAGAAGCTGTCGGCGGAGGAATACGGCGATAGTTAGGCTGCCCAAAGCGGCGGACTGTCCTGTCTTGAGACAGAAAGTATTATGCGGTTGGCGACTCAGGAGCAACGAAACAGGCTGTTTAGTAGAAAGCAAAAAGTTAGCTGGAGGGAACAACAAATGCGACTCCTTGTTCAGCCTATTAGAATCTGATGCAGGATTTAAGGGATAACGGGCCTATACAAACCGAATGGCCTCATTACTCGAAACTTTCAGAGAAAACGTACCATTGCCACCTCAACTACTCTTATGTGGCTTGCTGGTACTATGAGAACGGGACCATAGAAATAGA
>JAISCR010000088.1 GCA_031265435.1 Treponema sp. | reverse complement strand
CGGGTGAAAAAACCTTCCGAGACCACCGTTGCCGGTGGGGGAAAGGTTTCCAGCGGGATAACCGAATACGTGGAGATCCGCTGGAAAGACCGGGAGACCGCCTGCGAAGCGGTGGTCCTCCCCGGCGAGGAAGATGTCCTCATGGGCGCGTACCCCCTGGAAGGAATGGATTTAATGGTTCATCCCAAGAAGCAGGAAGTAGTCGGCGCTCACGGCGACAAGATTCGCAACGTGGTTAAGTGAAGGAGCACAATATGGGCGAAGTACGAACGGAAATTACCCTGGTAAACGTTGAGGATCAGGGTGTTGCAAATCGGGGTTATATATCCCAGGATCAAGTCCGGCAGCTCACGGTCAACGCCGTGGTGGACACCGGCGCGTGGACACTAGTTATCAACGAAGAAACCCGCGAAAAGCTGGGGCTGCGGGTGGAAGAAACCAGTGAGACCACCGTCGCCGGAGGGGGAAAGGTTCCCAGCGGGGTAACCGAATATGTGGAGGTTCGCTGGAAAGACCGGAAAACATCCTGCCAGGCGGTGGTTCTTCCCGGTGAGGAAGATGTCCTCATGGGCGCGTACCCCCTGGAAGGAATGGATTTAATGGTTCATCCCAAGAAGCAGGAAGTAGTCGGCGCTCACGGCGACAAGATTCGCAACGTGGTTAAGTGAACGGTAGGCTACCATTCCCGGGGTTTGAAGCCTTCGGGGACGCTGATCCGTATCGTGTCTCCCGATTGCTCCAGCACAAAAAAACCGCTCTTCACCGCAAAGTCCTTCACCTCTTTAGAGGCTATGGCCCCCGCCACCGCTCCCAGCAGGTTCCGCTTGTCCTGGTGTTCATCGGCATAACGCCGCAGTTTTTCCATCCGCCGCAGATGGTCCCGCACATCAGTATTCGTCAGGGTGGTTTTTACCTCCACCGCCAGGACGACATCCCCGTTTTCCAGTAATATATCCACTTCGGCAATATACTCTCCCCGGGAATCCTGGTAGCGCACATTGGTGGCAGCCCTGCCGAAGCCATAACCCAGTTTATTGAACTTCTCCAGAATATTGGGGAAGATCATCTCTTCGATCAAATCGCCGAGCTTACTGCCCAATTTACTGATCTTCCGGTCGGTCTCCCGCATTTGCAGAGCCGTTTCCTGCATTATACGGTCGGTTTCCTGCATCTTGCGGTCGGTCTCCTGCATCTTCCGGTCAGTTTCCTGGAACATGGCCCAGACCTTTTCAAAGGTGAGTCCCATTTGCGGTTCACGTACTTTTTCTTTAGCCATAAGAAAGATATACTTTATTGTTGTATAGTTATCAAGAGCCGGGCCGGGGTATCGATGTTTACTTTTTCAGCATCAAAATTCTCCCAAAAGCAGTATGCTTTGAAGAAAAAATTCACCTCGAAGTCGAAAAAGTCGAAAAAGTAAAGGGAAAAGAACGGTTTTCTCTTAAAAACTTCTTCGACTTCTTCGACTTTTTGTGATAATCTCTTCCTCTTTCGTTCGAGTGGTTGCCGGGTAGAACCGGGTGGCTATTTTAAATGGAGAATTGTTGCAACAGATTCAACATGGGTACTTGACAGAAGCAAGAAATTAAACTAGAAATTTATTTAACTAACTCATTTTGCTCCGGTGTATGCAGCCAACTTAAGCCTTTTCCAAATTTTCCCGGGTTTTGAAATGGTGTACAGTTTTTTTCTAGAAGAAAGAGGTGCGTTATGAGAAAAAAATTCATTCTTCCGGTGCTTTGTGCGCTGATTACCGCGTGTTCCAGCCCCCTGCTGGAATGGATAGAGACCGAACCCGATACCAGTACCCGGACCGGCAGCGAACCCGAAACCACACCCCCGCCCCAAACACCCGGAATCGATCCCTATAATATACCATCTTCCGACAAAGCGATAACTTTCTTTTCTTTTGGGTATGGCATTTCGGTTGAAACGGATACCATACGAGAAAGCCCGTCCGGTGGAAACGGTAAAACTCCCATCACGGTAATTTTATCTTTATCTTCTTTGCCCCTCAGTATCGAAATAACCAGTCTAACGCCAACTATAGAATATATCGGAAAATCCATAAGTCCCGGATCGGGGGAAACTAGAGATTTTAGTTCCCCGGTACCATACCGGGTTACCGCGGAAAACGGGTCCTCGCGGGACTACGAGGTAACAGTCATCGAAAAAGCTGGCACCCACGCCGACATTATCTGGTTTGACATCGAACTGCCGGAAACCGGTTACATGGCCGAAGGGCTTGTTGATCAAGACGCCCAGACAGTTACCCTCCATGTACCCAGTGGAACACCTCTCACTAACCTTACCGCGAAAATAGTCCAAACCGGCAAGTCCTTCTCGTCCTCAACTGGAGCTTATGCTTCCTCAGATGCGGAACCGGAGATAACTTTAATCGATAATTTTTCGAGTATGGTTACGTATACGGTAAAATCGGAAGATAGCTCTGTTACGAAGTACTACGAAGTTGAGGTCATTGTGGATAAATCCACTGAAACCGGGATTGATGATTTCAAGGTTTTCACAGATGATACCCTTGGTACCGAAATTCCCAACTCCTATGTGGTTATCGGACAGAAGCCCCGGCCGGATGGAAAGATCCCCATCATCATCCAGGTACCCAACGGGACCGATGAAGTGAACATGTGGGCGAAGATCACCTTGAAGGATTCAAAGAGTACCATAACCCACCCTGCCGGATCCCTTGTCGGAACCTCCCCTGTCTTTGACGGCAAAATTGTCTTTGGCCCCTCAAACGACCGGGAAGCGTTGTATACCGTAACGGCAGAAGATAACGCTATAAAACGGGATTACGTGGCAATGGTGAGCGAAAGTCCCCAATATTATTATGTGAACGGCGTAAGCGGTAACGACAACTGGCCCGATTATTACAACGGCGGTTCCGAATCCTACCCCTTTAAGACTCTGGCCTACGCAGTGAAGAGAGCCGCGCAAGACGGGATAGAGAAAGTCCTTATAACGGGCGACCTTACCCCCACAAATGGAGGTACTACCAGCGGCGACAGTGCTTTTGCCATTGATCTAAGTTCTGTCGCTAATAAAGAAGTAACCATCGCCAGTAGTGCCTCCGGCACACCGAGAACCCTCTTTGGCGGTGTCGGGCAGCGGGTTCTCAGCATTACGGGCGGCGCGGAACTGAAATTCGAGGACATCAATATTACCGGAGGCAATACCGCCAAGATCGGCGGCGGTATCTATGTTACCGGGAACAGTGAGGTCGATTTCTCCGGGGACATCACCAATAACACGGCCCGTTCCGGGGGCGGCGTGTATGTGGAAGCGGGCACGGGCCCGTCTGATATGAGCGTATTTAACCTCACGAAGGGGACAATAAGCGACAATATCGCCACCGGCGCCGCCGCGGGTTACAATGCCAGTAATCCCAATGATCTTACCGCTTTGGGTAACATGGACGGCGGCGGCGGGGTCTATATCAAGGGTAACGCCCTTTTCATGCTTAACGACGACGGAACTATTTCCGGTAATAAAGCCGGGATCGTCGATGGCACCGGGGGCGCCGGGGGCGGCGTTCTGGTAAATGGGAATGTGATCCCCGGCTCTCCTCCTGATGAATTCGGCTTAGTTATGATGGGCGGACAGATCGTCAACAACGAATCCCACAGTGGTACCTACCCCCACGGCGGCGGCGGGGTCTATGTGGCCCACGGAGCCTTTGATATGTTTAAGGGCAAAATTACCGGCAATGACGCAAACCGGCAGGGCGGCGGGGTCTTTGTCCACTGGGGAGATGCCCGGTTCACCGCCTTGGGCAATTCCACGATAACCGGCAACGTCGGGGTCGGTAGTTCCAAAGACATATGTAACCGGGGGACTACGGAATTGATTGGCAGTGCCCAGGCAGACTATGTATATGTCTGGAATTACGACGACTCCTCAGTTTCTTCGCAAAGCCTTACTGTGGGGCAAAGCGTCCAGATTATTACAGGCATAGCCCTTGCTTATTCGGTGGACAATAGAAATTTTATAGAGCTTGCGGATAACATCTTGCTGGGATCGGGGTCAATTAAAGTCGATCTGGAAAGCCGTTTGATAAACGGCCTCTTGCACGGAAAGCTTGATGAGGACTGGCTTCACAAGACGATAATTAAGGGTGCCAACCAGACCTTGAAGGACATGGTGTCCAGCAACCGTCTCGTTCTCAATACCTTTACGGGTGAGCCGCCAAATTCTAATATGTCGGCAGGTTACAAAATTGATGTTTCCGTTACTAATGCGTATGGGACCTTTGAGAAAAAACCATGAGTTGCCGGATTGAAAAAGGAGGCGGCCCTATGAAAAGACATTCCCGGCGGAAGGCGGCGCCGCCGTTGCTGGTAACGGTGTTGTTGGCAGCGGCGCTGTTGTGTGCCATACCGCCGCTCTCCGCCCAAACGCGGACGGAGGAGGAGATCGACACGGGGCGTTTCGGCGCGGAAGAACCGGAAGAAGCTCCCGTGCCGCCGGCCGCGGAAAAGGGTCTTGATACCGACTGGCTCTACCTGGGCCTGCGAACAGGGCCTTCGCTGAGGTTTTATACTCCCTCGGACGATACTCCCTATACCGGGAACGATACCCTCGCCGTTTCGCTGGATATAGCGCTGCAGGCCAACTTTCAGGTTCTTTCGTTCCTGAGCCTCCAGACAGAGATGATTTTTACCTGGGATAACGCGTCCCTGTGGGCCTACCAGAAGAGGGAAAACAACGAGGATGATCGGTATACTCAGGACTATACCTCTTATTCTTTCCAGTTTCCCTTTATAGTAAAGTTTGATTTTTACCCGGACGGTTTCAGACTTTCTCCGTTTGCCGGCGTTTATGGTCTTGTACCCCTGGGAAACCTCGAAGCTTCAGTCTCCCTGGGTAACGACAAAGAGTCTTTAAGTTACAAGGTTTCCCCGTCCATGGGTTTTCTGGGCGGTTTAGGCGGAGCGATGAAATTCGGGCCCGGCATGATCATTGCCGATCTTCGTTATGCCGCCGACCTGGGAGATTTTGAAGCCCGCGGCACAAAGATATTCAGGCGCGGTATGGCTTCGTTGACTGTGGGTTATGAACTGGGATTTTTCACCAAGGAAAAAGGAGGAAGACCATGAACGGAAAGCGCAGATTCCTCCTCTCGAGGGCCGCCTTGTTGGCTGTCCTGTGCGTCCTGGGCGTATCCGTCCCGATTTTTGCTCAAGCCCCGGAAAACAGGTGGGGCGTGGATAATGAAGGAAAGGCGATTACCGCGGTGCTTCCCCTGGCGGGGGAAGAGGCGGCGATGAACCGGCGTTTCTACGGAGAGATCGTGGAGTCGGTAGCCGCCCTTGGAAAGTACAGCCCCCGGGAGGTGTCCGTTGACGCCGTTATCCGGGCGGAGGCGGGAATACCCACCGACATGCCCCCCATCCCGGATCTGACGGACGGCGCGCGTTACGCCCTTACCGGCGGCGTGTATCGGGGCGAAGTGGCCGGGGAATACTACCTGCAGTTGTGGCTGTGGGACATGGCCGGTTCCACAATGATCTACACCGACGATCTTGTGTACGACGATATTAACGAGGCCATGGAAAGTGTGCCGGGTCTTGTGGAATGGCTCTTTTCCCATATCCGTGAAAGGGTCATCGAAGAGTCTCCGGTCGATGTGTGGCCGGATCCCCTCTTTATACTCGGCGCCAGGGCCGGTATTGCCCAGCGCTGGTACGTTAAACCTAACGAACTATCCCCGGGCGCTTCGGCGATGAACCTTGAAGGGGGTTTTTCCGGCGCGCTGCGGCTCAATTCCCTGTTCTCCGTCCAGCTTGAACTTCTCCTTACCGGAGACACCCTGGTGTACCGGGGCCTTGAAGACAGCCCTACCGGTCCTGTTATGAAAAATAAAAGATACACAAACCTTTCCCTGGAAATTCCCGTTCTGTGCAAGATGAATTTCAGGGTCGGCAAAATCCGGCTTTCTCCCCTTGCCGGGTTGTATTTAACCGCTCCGCTGGGAGAAACCACGTATCGGGATAAAGAGGGAACGGCAGACACGGTTGCCTGGTCTGTTGTCAATCCTCTGGGATTTACCGCGGGGCTTGAGGGGGCGGTGCCCTCCGGACCGGGGATGATTCTTGCGGGTCTGCGTTACGGGGGGGATTTTGGCGTGATGTCGATTAGCGGCGATGAAAGAGAGTACCGCCGGAATGCGGTTTCCCTGTACCTGGGTTATGAATTTGGATTCTTTGAAGGAAAAAAGATTTTTTAAATGCCGGGCTTTGAAAAAGCCTGAGATAACAGGAGGTTCCTTATGAAACGGTTAAGCGCGGTGCTGGTCTTCGGCCTTTTGGCTGTATCTTTCTGCGTTGCCCAGATTCAGACGGGAAACGCTTCGTATAATTCGTCAAAGGCGGGGTTTACGATAAGCCACCCCAGCCTGTCCTTTAATACCCGCGTCAAGGTTACCAATTTGGGGAACAACCGTTTCGTGGAAGCCGTTGTGAACGGACGTATCCCGATAAGCGCCGAACGGATCGCCGACATTTCCCGGGACGCCGGAGACGCTCTGGAAATAAACAAGAACGGCATGACCCTTGTGCTGCTTGAAGTTCTGCCGCCCCGCGTTACCGAAGCCCCGGCCGAAAATCCCGTCCAGACTACGACAGTCGCGGAGCCGGTGCCCGCGCCGGTGCCGGTGCCTGTTCCGCAGCAGCCTGCCCCTCCGTCCGTTGTGACCCAGACACAGATCCTGCCGCTTCAAACCGTTACCGACATACAGTACGTTCAGCTTCCGGCCCCCGCTCCTGTCCTGCCCTGCTGCAACGCGCGCCTTATACTGGCAATATTCCTGCTTCTCCTTCTTGTCATTGCGATCCTTGTAACAATACTCGTTCTGTTGCTGCGCCGTTTGCCTCCGTGGCCATGGCATTATCCGCTTTGGCTTCGCCGCCGTTACCGCCATTACCGGAATATCAACAAAAAATCCGGAAAACGCTTCCTGCTCTGGATGCCCTGGCTCTGACTGCCCGGCAAAAGCGGAAGATGTTGAGTAAAGGGCTGTTCTGTGCTATAGAAGTGAAGTGAGTTTTTTTATCCGCTATGCCTTTAAGCGCCTTCTCACTCTTCTGCCGCTGCTTGTTGTTGTTTCGGCGGCTGTTTTTTTTCTTATCCGGCTCACTCCTTCAGATCCGATTGCCTCCATTACCGGCGGACGGCGGATTAGCGACGAAACCAGAGCCGCGCTGACGGCCCGGTACCATTTGGACAGGAGCCTTCCCGAACAGTACTTCATCTGGATAGGCAATGTGTTCCGGGGAAGCCTTGGGGACAGTTTCCGCCACCGCCAGCCGGTTACCCAGCTTCTTGCCGCCCGCTTCCCGACGACGATACAGCTTGTGCTGATGAGCGCCTTCTTTGCGGTTGTCCTTGCGATTCCGGCGGGGGTGATGAGCGCGGTCAGGAAAGACAGTCTCATTGACCGGGCAATCTCTGCCTTTATGGTGTTCTGTGTGTCTTCTCCGGTCTTTCTCAACGCCATTGTTCTGATGCTCCTTTTTTCGCTCAGGCTGCGGTGGTTTCCTGCCTTTGGAGCGGGGCGCGGGTTTTTTGAAAATCTGTACTATCTCTGTCTTCCGGCCTTTGCGCTGAGTCTTAACATGGTGGCTCTCATGGGGAGAATCACCAGGGACAGGATGATAGGGGAACTTAAATCCAACTATGCCCTGGCCCTTACCGCCAAGGGAACCGGGAGAAGCCGTATCATCGTAAAGCACTGCCTTAAAAATACCCTCATCCCGGTGATTACCGTAGCAAGCATACAGATAGGCGGCATGGTGGTTGGGGCGGTACTGGTAGAAAATGTGTTTGCCCTGGGCGGCATAGGAGCCCTGCTTATAGAAGGCATACAGGCTTCCGATTATCCTGTGGTGCAGGCTATCATACTGCTTCTGGTGTTGCTGTTTCTGATCCTCAACCTTGCCGTCGACATGATCTATGCGGTAATCGATCCCAGGGTAAGGGCCGCGGTCGGCGGAGAAGCCAGCCTAAAAAATTCTTCAATCGAACAGAAAAATGAGTTTTCCGCCGGGAGGAAGGGATGAGCCCTCTCTTTACCCATAAGCCTTTTTTTAGTTTTTTTAAGTCGAAGAAAACCGAAGGGACTTTTTTCAGCGCCGCCCTTTTGATTTCCGGCTTCCTTCTTCTTGTCATCATCGTTTTCTGCGCCCTCTCTCCGTTCATCGCTCCCTATGGCGAAACCGAGCAGAATCTCTCCGATTCCCTGGCCCCTGTTTCATCCCGGCATCTTCTGGGCGCGGACAAGATGGGCCGCGACCTTTTTTCCCGGCTTCTCTACGGCGGACGGGTAACCATCCTGAGCGCCATGGGTGTAGTGTTGCTGTCGGTGATCATCGGTGTGCCGCTGGGACTCTTCTCCGGTTACTACGGTGGTAAATTTGACGCCGTTGTGGGCCGTTTCTGCGATGTGCTGCTCTCTTTTCCTTCGCTGTTATTGGCCTTTCTCTTTATTGCCGCCCTGGGACGCGGTATTACCAATGCGGTGCTGGCCCTCGGCATTATCTATGTGCCCATGCTTACCCGTCTGGTACGTTCCCTTACCATTGTGGAAAAAAACAAGACCTATGTGGAGACCGCCGTTTCCATCGGTTTTTCACGGCCCTATGTTATCTTCCGCCATATTCTGCCCAATTGTATTGATACTGTTCTCGTGCAGCTTACCCTGGATCTGGCCTATGCGATACTCGATCTTGCGGCCTTAAGTTTTATCGGCCTTGGGATAAGTCCCCCTGTTGCCGACTGGGGCGCCATGCTTGACGAGGGGAGAAATTTTCTGCTCCAGGCGCCCCTTCTTGCCCTGGCGCCGGGCGCGGCAATTGTAGTAACCGTGGTCAGCCTGAACATATTCTGCGACTGTATCACCCAGTACATGGATCCCCAGGGAAGGGCTCTGCCTTCTTTCGACAGCATAGAAAAAAAGCGGCTGTCTGAGCAGATGAAAAACGAACAGATGAAAAACAGGGAGTCTTTACAGCAATGAGCAATCCTGTAATGAACGATCCTGTATTGAGCATCGAAGATCTGGAATGCGATTTTCTCACTGTCGAAGGCATTGTCTACGCGGTGAGCGGCATGTCCCTTAAACTCCGCCGGGGGGAGATACACGGCATCGTGGGGGAATCCGGCTGTGGAAAGAGTGTCGGCACCAGGGCGGTGATGGGGCTTCTGGAAAAGAAGCACAGCAGAATCAAAGGCGCCGCGTTTTTTGACGGCAGGGATCTTTTAAAATTAAATGAAAATGAAATGAGGCATATCCGGGGCCGGCGCATCTCAATGGTGTTTCAAGACCCCCTTAACTCACTTTCCCCGCTTGAAACCGTGGGAAATCAGATAGAAGAGGCCATGACCAATCATTTTCCCGCCCTTCCCAAAGAGAAACTGCGGAATACCTGTTTGTCCCTTTTGGAAAAAGTCGGCCTCCATCCCGGTACTGCCGGACAGTATCCCTTTGAGCTTTCCGGCGGTATGCAGCAGCGGGTCATGATAGCCCAGGCGATAAGCTGCGAACCGGAGATTCTCATTGCCGATGAGCCTACCACGGCTCTGGATGTAACGATACAGGCCCAGGTTCTGGAACTTCTTAAAACCCTGCAGCGGGAGATGAAGCTTTCCGTGCTGCTCATTACCCACAACTTTGCCGTGGTAGCCGGAACCTGCGACAGGGTTTCCGTCATGTATTCGGGCCGAATCGTGGAGACAGCCCCGACGGAAAGCCTGATCAATAAGGCCGCGCATCCCTACAGCAGAGCCCTTATCGGCTGTATCCCGCGGGGCAGGAGCGGTACGGGCGGCAAGCTCCCGGTGATACCCGGTTTCCCGCCCCGGCTCTACGAACCCGCCGTTGGCTGTCCCTTTGCGCCCCGTTGTACCTTCGTTTCCGCTTCCTGCAGGGCGGCGCCTCCCGCAACAGAGATCGAAGAGGGGCATCTTGTTTTTTGCCATCATCCCCTTGGGGAGGCCCTCCGTGGATAAGGCCGGAATGCTTCTGGAAGTGAAGGACGCCGCAAAATATTTCCCCCTGAAGGGCGGAAGGCTGCTCCGCGCGGTGAACGGCGTTTCCTTCAGCATCGCCTCCCATGAGATTCTGGGAATCGTGGGGGAATCAGGCTGCGGAAAATCAACCCTGGGGCGTCTGGCTCTGCGCCTTATAGAGCCCAGCGCGGGGCAGGTTTTCTTCCGGGGTGAGGAGATTACCGCCCTCGGCCGCCGGGAGATTACCCGCATCAGGGCAGGTATGCAGATGGTTTTCCAGAATCCTTTTGCCTCCTTCAATCCCAGAATACGGATCGCCGGAGCGCTGATGGAAGTGTGCCGCTACTACGGGATGAGCGCGGAGGCGGGACGGGAGAGAATCGCCTCTCTCTTTGGCGACATAGGGCTTTCCGAAGATCTTCTCGGCCGCTGGCCCCAGGAATTGTCCGGAGGCCAACTGCAGCGTCTTGCCATAGCGCGGGCTCTTCTTTCGGAACCTGCCCTTATCGTTGCGGATGAACCCATTTCCGCCCTGGATGTGTCGGTGCAGGCCCAGCTTCTCAATCTGCTGGAGGATCTTCGCAGTACTCATGCCGCGGCGATGCTGTTCATCTCCCACGACATGACGGTGGTAGAGTATCTGTGCGACAGGGTTGCCGT
>JAISCR010000125.1 GCA_031265435.1 Treponema sp. | reverse complement strand
ATTCATACTATTATCATTTTTGTATATCAACAATTGGATGGCTGGCGGGATAATCCACAACTGCCAACGGGTAAAAGCGAACCTGTCTTAAATCCCGATTTACCAAAATACTTGAACGCCTGCGTCCGTAAAACAGAATTACCCATTCAGTTTGCGCATGAAGAACCGCAGGGAAACAGGCGCAGTATCGATCTCGCTGTTTCCTATGATGACATTGCGGACTATAATAATATTATTACTGTTTTTGAGTGCAAGCGGTTGCCGGAAGAAGAAAAAAATAGAAAAGATGAATATGTTACCGGTCATAAAGAAACAACAGGCGGGATACAACGTATTAAATTAGGGTTACACGGCAAAAAACACAATGTTGTGGGAATGATCGGTTATGTTCAGAAGGGAACTTGTTCTGAATGGCAGAAGGTTATTAATGAGTGTATTGATAGTCTTTGTGGAAAGCCGGATGAAAATGATTTGACATGGGATACCGGCGAATATTTGACAGAAACAGAATATGATATGGAATCTCGTAAATATTATGGCGTTTCGAAGCATCCCAGAAGTACTATTTCAGATGTAATTATTCATCATTTATGGATAGAGATGATTTCTTGAAATATACGTGGACGCTTCTCGTTTTGTGATGGGGGGTGTGCGGGGCGGCGCTTATGAAAAAGCTGCTTGCCGAATATAAAGACAAGGCGCTTGCGCTGGTATTGACAACGCGGCGTATCAGCGGTGCGGGAAAGTTATAGAATACGCGAGAGAACACGGCATAGGGCTGGTATTCCTCCCGCCGTATTCCCCGAATCTGAACCTGATAGAGCGTTTTTGGAAACTGGATAACCTATCGGTATATAAAATGGTAGCAGTCTCAGTTCACGGGGGTATAACCGGTCTTTTCAACCAGCCGCTGCCCCTGGGGCGAGAGCATCCAGTCGATAAACGTTTGGACGTTCGGTTTTTCGTTACCCGCGGTAATCGCGTAAAACGGCTGCGCAAAGGGATAGGTTTTATTCTGAATGTTTTCTTTTGAAGGATAGACCCCGTCAATGGACAGTATCTTTATTTGACCGCCCCTAACCATGTCGGTGGTAAAAAACCGAAACGAATAGCCGATTGAGTTTTTATAGTTTGTATAAGCGGAAACCGCTTCTATCATATCGACCATGCCGGAAGGTTGAAAGCCCGTTATCGGCGTCATCAGGGGAGTATCGCCCATTATCTGTTCCAGTATAGTCTGGCTCCCGCTGTTTTTTGGCCTCTGGTAGGCAATGATTTCTTCGTCAACGCCGGTGATGCTTTCCCAGTTGGTTATTTCCCCGGAATAAATGGCCCTTACCTGTTCCTGTGTAAGGTTATCGGCGGGATTGTCCTCGTGGACAATAAAAACAAACGCATCGCAGCCCAGCGGTGTCATGGTAAAGTCGACGCCCTTCTCCGCCGCCGCCACCCGCTGTTCCGACGAAGGCTCGTAGCAAAAAATAATTTCGGGGCGCCATTCGTACCGTTGGTACTTGGAAACATCATCACCGAATAACAGCGCGTAAGCGTCCTCTGTTCTGCTGCACCGCACGACAGTAGTTTTTTCCTTGGTTTCATACTCCCCGAATTCATACGTTCGGCCGGGCGGAACGGGAAAGCTAATGGGCTGTTCCCCGTATATGTTCTGATCTTCCTCGGTCGTCATAACATCTTTGGGGTATACCGCATGGGCAAACGCCGCGTACACCGGATATAACGCCGTGGCGCCGTCCAGTTTCGGGAAATCGTCATCCGCATTGAACTGCAGGACCGGCTGTTCGTCCAGCAGGGCTAATTTAAATCCTTCCCAAGACTGGAATCTCTCAAAAAACGGTATGTAGTCCCATATATCTATATAGGCGTGGACAGTTCTTGGCCCTTCGTATTTTTTCGCGTAATACTCGGACTCATCGATTTTTCCGTCGAGAAAATCCTGCGACAGTTGATCCAGCGCTCCGCTAATTTGCTCCCTTAGTTCACGCCGAAGACGCTCCTCATTTTCGGCGTATGCGGTCCCGGCATCGACGGCAGGAACCGGTTTCCTCGACAGGCTTCCATTTTCGCCGTACGTGGTCCCGGCATTGACGGCAGGAACCGTTTTCTCCGGCAGACTCTCATTTTCCGAACGGACCGTATCCACGGCAGGCGCATTGTCCGGGGCTTTTAATCCGGACGTCTTGTTTTGTCCGCAATGTATACAAAAGAAAGCCACCGGAATCATTAGAAGGATGACGCTTTTCTTCATGCTAACATCCTGTTCCGATAAAACTGATTTTGTCAATGGCGATACGACCGCTGCCGCCGTTCGTTCATATTGACCAAATACCCCCGGCATAGTAATATTAAGAATGGGGATAAGGATATTTTCATGAAGGTGAAATGTGACATTACGGCCGGTGGCTTCTCAATTCCGTTTTGTATTTTTTTTCGTTTTAGCGTCAGGAGTATACGGACTTGATTTTTCGGGTGCGGAACTTGGTTTTTCCGTCACGCCCGAATACAACCGGGCTTTTAACCAGTGCTGGACATTTTCAGGTTCAGGCAGCCTCAGCTTCAATGAACGTTACACCGTAAAAAGCGGTTTGTCCTTTTGGGCCGCCCGGGATGTTTACGAAGTAGATACCTTCATCAGCGGCGAAGCCGTGTTTCCCTTACGTCTTCCCCTTTCAGGCGGCGTCTCCTATGTGTTCAACGGGATGCCGGACTACGATACCGGGAGCCACACCCTGCTTCCCCTGATCTCCCTGAAAGGCCGCCGGGCAGGTATCTCCGTGGGGCCCGCGCTCCGTTTCAATTCGTTTTACTATACCCGGACGGTTTTTGAATCAATACTGGCCGTTTCAGCCTATGTCAATTTTTATAATACCGAAAAATTCAGAATCGGTTTACGCTGCGCCAATTTCGGCGATTTTGCGGTTGGAAATTTCGGTTCCTATTTTCTCAATCTGAACAGTTCCCTGAAGCTTACAAAGCTGTTTTCCCTCATAAACGAACTTGAACTGTATCAGAGCGGGAGCAGCGGCCTGTCCGCCAATTTTTTTGGCGTTGCGTACCGCGGAGGACTGACCGTATCATGGCGGTAAAAAAAGCAGTGTTACCGCGGATCGGTTTTGCCGGCACGGCGGCCCTGCTGATTGCGGGAACGGTTTTACTGCAATCCTGCAGTGTCGATCTCTTCGGGCTTTTTGCTTCCGGCGATCTGGATACGAGGCTTTCCGATAAAAACACCTTTAATTTTTTAAGTCCGGAAGACCTCTCGCTTTCCCTGCCCGACGAGTATTCTTTTATCATTTTGAACGATACCCACATCGAGGAAGGGGACGCTCACGGTCTCGAAAAACTCTCTTCGGTCATGAACGGAGCCGCGTTTGTGGTGGTAAACGGGGACATCACCCAGAACGGCAGCAGAAAGGATCTCCAAAAATTTATTGAGATCTCAGGCAGCCTGGGAGTTCCCTGCTACCCCGTCATCGGGAACCATGATGTTTATTTTAACAACTGGCCCGTATGGAAAGAGCTGATCGGCTCCACCTGCTACAGAATTGACAGCGGCACAGGCAGTACCAGCATCTTTGTCCTGGATTCGGCTGCCGGTACACTCGGTTCCGCCCAGTATGAATGGCTGGAAGAGGGACTTAAAACGGCAAAGCGGCATGTTCTCGTTTTTACCCACACAAATATTTTTATCGAAAGTCCGGCAGACCTCGTGCAGTTTACCGATGTAAGGGAACGCGGCCGCCTCATGGATCTCCTCAAGGGCCGTTCGGAGGCGCTTTTTATGGGCCATGCCCACAAACGCATGGTTCATGAAGCGGGCGGAGTGCATTACATCACCGTTGAGGATTACAGAAGTACCGGCATCTACTGCCGTGTACGTGTATCGCCCACAGGCTTAAGCTGGGAGTTTGAAAAATTATAATGGCCGGTTTTTGCTGTTTACCCTCTAATATCGATTAACGACGCGGTATCTATGCTTCCGTATACAGGACGCTTCTGCAGATAGGGATTGCCCCGCAGTATCTTGATTTCATTGCGGATCTCTTCCATGCGCTTTGAAAGAAGCTTCCGGTTTTCGCCGGAACGGACAGCCGCTTCGGTTTTCAGGCTTTCCAGGGCCGCCCTCAGGGCCGGCACACCGGTATTTTCCTGCGCATGGAAGATTTCGGCGCGGTTGTAACCTGAAACCGCCGCCTGATACATCTCCTCCAGGGGATCGATAACCTTTTGAATGGAGAAAATATCCGCCACGATCTTCTCTTCAAGCTCCACATGGTTCAAAAGGCTCTCCGTGTTTCCCTTTTCGATGACATCCTTTTGCCTGTCCAGAGCCTCAAGGTAGGAGTGGAAACGATCCCTCTGTTCCTGAAGCAGGGCCCTGAAGCGTCTGACAACGGCTATACGCCGGGAAAGCTCTTCGCCGTCAATCTCCTGCGCAGACATCATAGAGACCTACCCGGCAATGTTGATGCCGCCGGCATCGCCCGCGGCCGCGGTTCCCACGGCGTTTTTTCCCGCAATCTCACTCCAGGCGGCCCTCAGATCGCTTATCATATTCCTGATAATCGTGAGCCGCCGTCTGTCCTGATTGATATTGGCTTCCAGAAGCTCTTTGTTGAACCATGTATAGAGCGAAAAGAGGTTTTTGGCGATTTCTCCTCCCTGATCAAAATCCAGAGAAACCATAAGTTCCGTAATAATATCCTGCGTCTTTAGTATAGCCTTGTTGACGTGTTCAATTTTACCCGGATCTTTCTTTCCCGATGCGTTGAGGCTCAGCAGTTCCAGGCTCCTGTCCAGATGTTTCAGCGCCTCATCGTAAAGCATGACGACAAGCTGCCCCTGGCTGGCTGTCTTTATCCTTGTTTCCCGGTAAGCGGAAAGTGCGTTTGTATAGGCCACTGCAGTCCCCTCCATGGTTGCTGATATAATTCGCGTCTGTCCACAAAGCCGGTTACTGTGCGGACAAACTCTCATTCAGGCTTTAAGGTTAGTACCCCGTCCATATAGGTACTCTTGATTATCGGCGCCTGAAATTTTTCATTTAGGAAAAACCGATGAGAATTTAGCCGAAATTGCGATTTTTTTCCATATCTCCCGATATAGTATAAAATTCCGAAATACGGTAAACTATAGGCAATGAGTGATTTCAGGCCGGAAGACCCCAAGAACGATAAAAAGAAAGAACCCCTGTGGCCGGGAGGCCCCCGCTTGCCGGATTTCAAGCCCTTCGGCGGATGGAAATTTTCAATAATCTATGTCCTGGTTCTCATCGTGGGCTTAAGCCTTTTTAACTATGTCTTCATGAGCCGGGTGAATCCCACCATCGATTTTTCGGAATTCAAGGCCAGGATCTCCAGCGGGGAGATAAAACGGGTGGAGATTACCGATTCCTATTTTACAGGTTATACCGGTTCTGTTTCCCGCCGCGGCACTGCTTCGCCGGCCCTCAAAAGTCCCTACATGGCTTCCACCGAGCCGGTTTATAGAACCGTGCCCCTCAATGACCCGGATATCATCAAATTGATGGACGAAAAGGGTATAGCCTACTACGCCGTATCCCGTGAAGGCAGCGCAATCCTCAATATTATCTTCAGTTGGGTTCTCCCTATCGCCTTTTTCCTCATTATATGGCGTTTCCTCATGAAACGCCTGGGCAACATGGGGGGCGGAGTCCTTTCCGTGGGGCAGAACCGGGCGGTTATCGTGGCGGAAGGGGACATCGTTACCCGTTTCACCGATGTGGCCGGAGTAGACGAGGCGAAGGATGAACTCATCGAGGTGGTTGATTTCCTTAAAAGTCCCCAGAAGTACACCGATATAGGCGGCAAGATCCCCAAAGGGGTACTCCTCGTGGGGCCGCCCGGCACCGGCAAGACACTTCTCGCCAGGGCGGTGGCAGGGGAGGCGGGGGTTTCCTTTTTCCGCATCTCCGGCGCCGAATTTGTGGAGATGTTTGTGGGGGTAGGGGCCGCCAGAGTGAGGGATCTCTTCAAACAGGCCCGGGAAAAACGGCGCTGTATCATCTTTATTGATGAACTGGACGCCATCGGCAAGAGCCGGATCAACAACATTGCCGGGGGCAACGACGAGCGGGAGCAGACTCTCAATCAGCTTCTCGTGGAAATGGACGGTTTTGACGCTACAAGCGGGCTTATCATCCTGGCGGCTACCAACAGGCCCGACGTGCTTGATCCCGCCCTGCTCAGGCCCGGCCGCTTTGACCGGCAGGTACTGGTAGACCGTCCCGATCTCAATGGCCGGGAAGAGATCCTGAGAATTCACTCCAAAACCGTAAAACTCTCCCCTCTGGTGGATCTTGCGGCTGTAGCCCGAAGCACTTCGGGCTTTGTCGGGGCGGATCTGGCCAATATCGTGAACGAGGCGGCCCTTCTTGCGGTCCGGGGCGGCAGGCAGTTTGTGCTTCAGAAGGATTTTGAAGAGGCTATCGAAAAAACCGTGGCGGGGCTCCAGAAGAAGACCCGGATCATCTCTCCCGAAGAACGGCGTATCGTTGCCTTTCACGAGACAGGCCACGCGCTCGTCGCCGCGTTCACGGCGAATTCGGACCCGGTGCAGAAAATTTCCATCGTTCCCCGCGGCTTCGGCGCCCTGGGCTACACCCTCCAGATGCCCATTGAAGACCGCTACCTCATGACCGAAGAAGAGCTTTTGGGGAAGATTGATGTCCTTTTGGGAGGCCGGGCCGCCGAGGATCTTGTATTCGGCAAAATTTCCACCGGGGCGGCCAACGATCTTACCAAGGCGACGGACATTGCCCGTAAGATGATCACCGATTACGGTATGTCCGAGCGTTTCCGCAATGTAGCCCTTACCCAGCGGGGCGCCGGGATGCTGGGGCCCCAGGCTCAGCAGGAACCGGTGTTTCACCGGGAATATTCCGAAGCTACCCAGCAGTACGTGGATGAGGAAATTGCCCGTATGGTGGAGGCCCGCTATCTTCACGCAAAAAACATGCTTCAGGAGAAACACTCCCTTCTCGAAAAGGTGGCCGCAAGCCTTCTGGAGAAAGAGTCCCTGGATGAAAAGGAATTCAAGGCCCTCCTGGCTTGACACCGGGGCGTGCCGGCGAACCTATTCTCTTTTATCCAGGTACTGATCCGTCAGATTTCCCAGTACCATGTTAATATTTGCCCTGAAGTCCGACACATAGCCGGAAAAGCTGTCGTCAGGTATTTTTTCGGGAAGAAAAAACCGGTAAGGCGCCACATTCAGCGCGCTGGAAAGCTTTGCCAGAGTTTTTTCAGAGATGCCCCGTTTGCAGTTTTCAATATCATTGATAAAGGCATTGGTCAGTCCTGTCATGTTGGCAAGGCTGAACTGGGAGATGTTATGCATCTCGCGCAGGCGTTTCAGATTTCTTCCAAGTAAGAGACGTATATCCCGTTCGCTGGTGTTCTTTTCCATGAAGTTTATAGTATCTGTGTTTATCACCGAACCTACAAACTGCAGTGAGTTGAAAAATGTAAACTACCAGCTGATTTTCGGCTTAACGCGTGTCTGCCGGGAGAATTTCGTTCAAAATCAGAATTTCAGGCCGGAATTCAAAATGCATGGTGTCGTAGAAGAGCCATTTTCCACCCCAGATGAAGCCGTAAGCTTCAAATGCCTTAACTACCTCATCCGGAGGATGCAGACGTTTTTCGTAGGGTATAGTCCACCATTCCGGAGTCGATTGGGCAGTCCAGAGCCAGTACGTGTTGGACCTCCCGTAATTTTTGGGAAGGATGTCCAGCGCGGCGCCGTATGCATGGAAACTCCGGCTCTGGGTATCGGCAATACTCCGCCAGTTCCAGCCGTCCAGGGTACTGAGACTGGCAATCCAGGCCCGTATACGGGAATTCGTTTTTGACTCGGAGAGGATCCTCTCCTCAACCAGGGCCAATTCTTCCAAAATGGCATAGTGAACCATCACCGTATGGCCCAAAAAACGGATCGATTTTATCCTGTCCCAGGCTTCTTCCTTATTATGAGCCCGCCAAAGCGCATCAAAGAAGTGCTGGGAACGTCTGGAAGGATTCCGCCGCCGCCGTTCAGCCATGCCCCGGAAGCGTTCCTCCTCCTCCGGTTCCGGCGCCTTCCACTCAGGCAGTTCCACGGGGTAGTTGTAAAAAGGTTGGGCGTCATAGTCCCCGGCCTTTTCCCGAAGTTCCTCGGGAAGCATTTTTCCCTCCGCATAGTAGTACCAGTCTCCCCGTATCGGGACAGCCCAGTCTCCGTTACGTGCTTCCGCCGGGCCGATCCTGTCGGGATAGGCCTTTGCCAGAGCCTTCATCACCTGTTCGGCCCTGTTCGGCGCCGTTTTTTCCGGGTCGGCTGCGGGCATGAGGACTTCATTTTCAATCTTTTCAGGTTCCGGCTCGGAGGAGCCCTGTTCCCTGCTTACAAGGCTGTATTCGGTTCTTTCCCTTCCGTCATCGCGGGGGCTGTCTCTATTCTGGGATTTGCCCCGGCAAAAGGCATACTCCGTGACCAGAATAACCAGTAAAACCGCAATGAAGAACAGCCTTTTTTTCATTTTTTTCAACCTTACCCCTTGATCTTTTTTTTCCGCTTTGATATGTTATAATCCTTCCTCTGAAAAAAACAGAGGGTTGGGCCGGTTCTGAAATTGTGGAGCCGTCTCGGGTGTATTGCTATTATCCGCCGTATACCGGCGTTGATATTGTAAGGGAGTTTTTAAGGAATGCCTACAATTAACCAGTTGGTACGTTTCGGGAGACAGCAGGTTTCTTCCAAGTCCAAATCGCCTGCTCTCCAGTCTTGTCCGCAGAAGAGGGGTGTATGTACCCGTGTCATGACCATGACCCCCAAGAAGCCCAATTCGGCCCTCCGGAAGGTCGCCCGCGTGCGCCTCTCCCACGGGACTGAAGTAACGGCCTATATTCCCGGTATCGGGCATAACCTCCAGGAACACTCGGTGGTCTTGGTTCGCGGCGGCCGTGTCAAGGATCTTCCCGGTGTCCGTTACCATATTATCCGCGGGGCCAAGGATACCCTGGGTGTAGAAGACCGCAAGCGGGGGCGCTCGAAATACGGCGCCAAACGGCCAAAGGCGTGAAATTTCGTTTCATGTCCGGTTCAACTTTATGGCTAACTTAAGGAGAGAGGAGATTTATGGGTCGTAAAAAGAAGACCATTGACCGGGGCATTGCGCCGGATCCCAGGTATAACAGCGTTGTAGTTTCCAAATTTGTTAACCGCATGATGTGGGAAGGCAAGCGTTCCGTAAGCCTCAGGATCGTGCATGACGCCCTGGGGATTCTTCAACAGAAGACCGAAAAAGAGCCGCTGGAGGTATTCCTCAAGGCGCTTGATAATGTAAAGCCTGTCATAGAGGTAAAGAGCCGCCGGGTGGGCGGCGCCACCTATCAGGTGCCGGTGGAAATCCGGGAATCCCGGAGGGAAGCTCTGGGTATGCGGTGGATTATCAACGCCGCCAGGGCCCGTTCCGGCCACGGTATGGGAGACCGGCTTGCCGCGGAACTCCTTGACGCCTTTAACAATACGGGTTCCGCCTTCAAGAAGAAGGAAGATACCCACAAGATGGCGGAAGCCAACAAGGCCTTTGCCCACTATAAGTGGTAGAAGAAAAACTCCAGGGGAGTTTTTCTTTGGCAGAAACCTTCGGTTTCTGCGGTACTGCTATTGACAAGATTTTTTTTATAGTGTAGATTATGTGAGATGCCCTTTGGGGCTTGATGGTTTTTGAAATAGATATCCGGTTTTTCAGGCCTGAGTTGCCCTGCCGGATATATATGCTGCGGCAATGCCGGGAGGTGTACGGGAGATAGTTTCAAATGGAAGGCCTTCCAGCTTGGTTTTGTAAGCGCAGCAAGGTCTCGCGGGACATTCCATGAATGTCTCCGGGTTGGCGTCGGTTTTTAATCTGCGCCGGCTTTGATCCAAACCAATCATCGGTATGTGCGGATGAGATAGGTGGAACGGGACGGATTCTTGAACGATAAGCATTTCCGCTTTCTTCATTTTCCGTTTGTTAATCCATGTATTTCAATTATTACGCTGTTTTTTGTCTGAATGTTATTCGGACGCTTACCGGTTTAGAGCCTTTTGGTTTTAGACCGGATTATGTTGCATTGATTTTT
Source organism: Treponema sp. (assembly GCA_031265435.1). Classification (GTDB taxonomy): domain Bacteria; phylum Spirochaetota; class Spirochaetia; order Treponematales; family Breznakiellaceae; genus JAIRNJ01. The sequence goes on along the minus strand of JAISCR010000125.1, from coordinate 37,284 downwards.
ACTGTGCCCATTAATGCAAGGAGGACACAATGGCAAAGGATAAGTTCAATAGAACTAAAATCCACATGAATGTCGGGACCATTGGTCACGTTGACCATGGGAAAACCACCCTTTCCGCCGCTATTACCATGTATTGTGGTAAGAAGTACGGCGACAAGATTATGAAATTCGACGATATTGATAATGCGCCGGAAGAGAAGGCTCGCGGTATTACCATTAATACCCGGCACCTGGAATATCAGTCCGAGAAACGTCATTATGCCCACATAGACTGCCCGGGGCACGCCGACTACATCAAGAATATGATCACGGGCGCCGCCCAGATGGACGGTGCTGTACTGGTAGTTTCGGCTCCTGACTCGGTCATGCCCCAGACGCGCGAGCATATTATTTTGGCAAGGCAGGTGGGAGTTCCCAACATGATCGTTTTCCTCAACAAGGTAGACCTGGTTGACGATCCTGAACTCCTCGAACTCGTAGAAGAGGAAATCAAGGACGTACTCAACGCCAACGGTTTCCCCGGTGACGAAATTCCCATCATCAAGGGTTCCGCGTTCAAGGCAATGGAGGATCTCAACAAGGGTGAAGAGACCGAAAATTCCAAGTGCATCCAGGATCTGCTTGATGCCATGGACAGCTACTTCCCCGATCCCGTGCGTGATGCCGATAAGCCCTTCATTATGCCTATTGAAGACGTATTCACCATCTCCGGCCGCGGCACCGTCGTTACCGGCAAGGTGGAACGCGGTATCCTGAAGCTGAACGAAGAAGTTGAAATCGTCGGTATCAAACCCACCAAGAAGACGGTTGTTACCGGTATGGAAATGTTCAACAAGATCCTTGACGAAGTCCAGGCCGGTGATAACGTCGGTACTCTGCTCCGCGGCGTTGATAAGAAGGAAGTGGAAAGAGGCCAGGTACTTGCCAAGCCCGGTTCCATTACTCCCCATTCCAAGTTCAAGGGTCAGATCTACTGCCTCTCCCAGGATGAGGGCGGCCGGAAGACCCCCTTCTTTACCGGTTACCGGCCCCAGTTTTATTTCCGGACAACCGATATCACCGGTACGGTCAAGCTTCCCGAGGGAAAGGAAATGATTATGCCCGGGGATAATACCGAGATCTTTGGTGAACTGATCCACCCCATAGCCATGGAGAAAGGCCTCCGCTTCGCTATCCGCGAAGGCGGGAAGACCGTTGCCTCCGGCCAGGTAGTTGAAATTATTGAATAATGTGTTGTAGAACAATGGGCCTGAGGTTTTCGAGGGCTCATTGCTTTTTCTGGAGGAATGATGGCTAAGGAGCGCATTCGGGTTAGGTTAAGAGGCTTCGATGTGGAGCTTATCGACCAAAGCGCGAAATCTATTGTTCAAACGGTTCAGAAAGCGGGGGCCCAGGTAACCGGTCCTATCCCGCTGCCTACTCGTATCAACAAGGTTACGGTACTTCGTTCACCCCATGTGAACAAGAAGTCCCGTGAACAGTTCGAGATGCGGACACACAAACGTTTGATTGATATTATTAATCCCTCACCGGAAGTGATGGATTCCCTGATGAAGCTGGAGCTTCCTGCAGGGGTGGATGTTGAAATAAAACAGTAGAATTTTCAGGCAGACGGTTCGCGTGCCGGCAGGCTTGCGGATAACGTGCCATACAGTGGGGTTGTGCGATGTTAGGTCTCGTGGCCAAAAAAGTGGGAATGACTCAGATCTTTGATGAGACGGGGAATCTGATACCGGTAACGGTACTGCGTTTCGATCCCAATGTGGTTATTGCCCGGAAAACAGTTGAGAAAGATGGTTATAAGGCCCTGGTTGTCGGTATTGACGACATGAAAAAAAACCTGGTAACCAAGCCATATCGTGGGCAGTTCCCCGAGAATCTGGCGCCCAAGAAGTATATCCAGGAGCTTCGGGATTTTGAAAAAGAAGCTGAGATAGGCGATTCCCTGGGAATCGAGGTGTTTGAGAATGTCCGTTATGTGGATGTCTCCGGAGTTTCCAAGGGTAAGGGTTTCCAGGGTGTCATGAAGCGCTGGGGTTTCGCCGGCGGCCGTCATACCCATGGTTCCAAATTCCACCGGGAACCCGGTTCTACCGGACAGTCTACCTATCCTCACCGGACTTTCAAGAATGTAAAGCTTCCCGGCCGGATGGGGCGGGAAAAGGTTACGGTTTTGAGTCTCAGAGTGGTAAAGATTGATCCGGAAAAGCAGCTCATGATGGTTCGCGGCGCTGTACCGGGTATCAATAAGGGACTGCTCTTTGTGCGTTCCGCCGTAAAGAAGTAGTTTCAGGAAGAATGAGGAAAGCGATGAACGGTAAAGTATATTCGGTGCAAGGCGTAGAGCTTCGCGGTATTGAGCTGGATGACTCTGTTTTTGGCCTCCCGGTTAACGATGATGTTATCTGGTATGCCATCAACAATGAACTGGCCAACAAACGGCAGGGAAATGCCTGTACCAAGGATCGCGGAGAGGTTCATGGTTCCAATGCCAAGCCCTACAAGCAGAAGGGTACGGGCCGGGCCCGCCGCGGTGATAAAAAGTCTCCGGTTCTGGTAGGCGGCGGCGTTGTATTCGGGCCAAAACCCCGCGATTTTTCATATTCAATTCCGAAAAAGGTGAAGCGTCTGGCAATGAAGACCATCCTGAGTCTCAAGGCCCAGAGCGATACCCTGAAAATTGTTGAAGATTTTACCGTGGAATCCGGTAAGACCAAAGATCTCGCGGGAATCCTTAAAAATTTGGCAAAGGGGGAACGGACGGTCATCATCCTCAAGGATAATGATCCTCAGCTGAAGCGGGCGGGAGCCAATATTCCCTGGCTGCATTTCCTTTCCTATAACCGCCTGCGGGCCCATGACCTTTTCTATGGCCGGCAGATTTTGATGCTGGAAACGGCGGCCAAAAATCTCAGTGAATTTTATGGTTCCGCCGGGGAGGCTGAATAATGCAGAACTATGATCAGATTCTGATACGGCCGGTACTTTCCGAGAAGGCAAATCTCCTCCGTGAAGAAGGTAAGTATGTCTTCCGGGTGGATCCCCGGGCCAACAAGATTCAAATAATGGAAGCTGTCCGGCGGCTTTTTAATGTGCATCCCATTTCCTGCAACGTCATGAATGTTGGGGGCAAGCCCAAGCGCCAGCGTAACAAGGCGGGTTACACGGCTTCCTGGAAGAAGGCGATTGTCCGCCTGCCGAAAGATGAAAAAATCAGCCTCTTTGAGGGCGTGTAGGGGAATCTAAATGGGTATTAAAACATATAAACCGGTAACGCCCGGTATGCGGCAGTGGGCGAGCCTCGATTTTTCGGAGCTTACCAAGGGCATAAAGCCGGAAAAAAACCTCGTTTCGGGCAGGGCTGAACGGGCGGGCAGGGACTGGAACGGAAGGATCAGTGTCTGGCACAAGGGCGGCGGACACAAGCGCCGCTACCGGATCGTTGACTTTAAACGGGACAAGATTGGTATTCCCGGTAAGGTTGCCACCATTGAATATGATCCCAACCGTAGTGCCAATATTGCGCTTATCAACTATGCGGATGGAGAAAAGCGTTATATCATCGCTCCCAAGGGGCTTCAACCGGGTACTACTATTATTTCCGGCCCCGAAGCTCCCATAGAGCCGGGGAATGCCTTGCCTCTGGAGCGGATTCCGCTGGGCTTTACGGTTCATAATATCGAACTTACCCTGGGCCGGGGCGGTCAGATGGCTCGTTCGGCCGGTTCAAGCGCCCTGATCGCCGCAAAAGAAGGCGACTATGTTACCCTCAAGCTCCCCTCCGGAGAGATGCGCATGGTTTTCAAGAAATGCTATGCCACTGTCGGCGTGGTGGGTAACGAGGATCACATGAATGTGGTCATCGGCAAGGCAGGCCGCAAGCGCTGGATGGGTGTGCGCCCTACGGTACGCGGTATGGCGATGAACCCGGTGGATCACCCGCACGGAGGCGGTGAAGGCAAGAGCAAGGGTATTCATCCGGTCACCCCCTGGGGGCAGCCGACAAAGGGATATAAGACCAGAAAGAAGCATAAGCCTTCCTCCCGGTTTATTGTCAGCCGGGGCAAGAAGAAATAAGGAGTTATGCGGAACTTCGTTCCGCTTCGATTAAGTAAGCGGCGATGCCGCCGCTTGATATAGAGGAGTTATTGGTGTCAAGGTCTATCAAGAAAGGTCCTTTTATTGAGAAGAGCCTTTATAAAAAAGTACTGGAAGTCAGTAAGTCCGGGGACAGGAAGATGATTAAAACCTATTCCCGTTGTTCTACAATCATTCCCGAAATGGTCGGAGGAACAATTTCTGTGTATAACGGAAAAGCCTGGGTACCTGTGTACATTACGGAAAACCTTGTTGGTCACAAGCTTGGCGAATTTTCGCCCACTCGCATCTTCCGGGGACATGCCGGTTCCGACAAGAAGGCTGGAAAGTAGGATAAGTCATGGAAAAGAAAAGCGGTTATAGAGCGGTAAGTAAATTCATCATTACCTCCCCCTTCAAGATCAGGCCGGTGGCGGATCTTATCCGGCGCAAGCCCTATCCGGAGGCAATGGCGATTCTGGAAAACATGCCCCATAAGGGCGCCCGCCTGATCCGGAAGACGGTAAAGTCCGCGGCGTCCAATGCCCTGAGCGGCAACAAGCAGCTTGCGGAAGACATGCTCTATGTAAAGAATATTCTTATTGATGAAGGCCCCAGAATGAAGCGGATTTGGTTTAGGGCACGGGGCAGGGCGGACATGCTCCTTAAAAGGCTGTGTCATATCACGGTAGTAGTAGAAGAAACCGGTAAGGTGGGGGAATAAGGTGGGACAGAAAGTAAATCCTATTGGATTGCGGATCGGCATTAACAAGACCTGGAATTCCCGGTGGTATGTGGATCCAAAAGAGTATGCCAATACCCTTCATGAGGATCTCAGGCTCAGGACATTCATCATAACCATGCCTGAAACCAAGGGCGCCGATATTGCGGAGTTGGAAATTATCCGGCATCCCCAGAGGATCACCATTACGATCCATACTTCCAGGCCGGGCGTGATCATCGGCTCCAAGGGCGCCAACATCGAAAAGATCGGCTCGGAATTGCAGAAGTATATTTCCGCTCCTTCAAAGTATTCCAAAAAGGTGGAGAATTCTCCTCAAAAGAAAATTCAGATAAAGATCAAGGAAGTCCGCAATGCGGACAATAATGCCCAGATTATCGCCCAGAATATTTCCAGGCAGCTTTTGGCCCGGTCCAGTTTCAGGCGAACCATGAAGCAGGCGATCAGCAATGCCATCAAGAAGGGCAATGCCCAGGGCGTCAAGATACGGCTTTCCGGCCGCCTCGGCGGGGCGGAAATGTCGAGAACCGAAGAGACAAAAGAGGGACGTATTCCCCTTCATACTCTCCGGGCGGATATTGATTATGGTTTTGCCGAGGCTCATACAACCTTTGGTTCCATCGGTGTAAAAGTGTGGGTCTATAACGGCATGAAGTACGGTAAGGAACAGAAGGAAGACGCAGGCGCTCTTGTCCGCAAACGGCGGGATCGCGTTCCTGCGAAGGCTTAAGGGAAGTTGAGGTTTTAAGATGCTCAGTCCGAAACGTGTTAAATACCGCAAGGTTCAACGGGGAAAAATGCCGGGAAACGCGACCCGGGGCAACACTGTGGCCTTTGGGGATTTTGCCCTGGTTGCCATGGAACGCATGTGGATCACCAACCGCCAGATAGAGGCGGCCCGTATTGCCCTGAACCGCCATATCAAGCGGGGTGGCAAGGTGTGGATCAGGATATACCCTGATAAACCCTACTCCAAGAAACCCGCAGAAACCCGCATGGGTAAGGGAAAAGGCGCTCCGGAGTACTGGGTAGCGGTTGTAAAGCCCGGTACGGTGATGTTTGAACTGGGCGGTATTGAGCGAACCGTAGCCGAGGAGGCCATGGTTCTTGCGGGAGCCAAACTTCCCATCAAAACCAAATTCGTTGCCCGTTCAGATATGGAACTGGGAGCATAGGGAGGCGTATTATGAAAAATTCTTTCAAGAATCTGAGCTTCCCCGAGTTGAAGGCAAAGCGGGATGAACTCAGCAAGAAGTATATGGAATTCCGTTTCCAGGTAGTAATCGGCCATGTTGAAAACCCGCTTCAGAAGCGTACACTGCGCCGTCAGATTGCAAGGCTGAACACGCTTATCCGGCAGCAGGAACTGCAGAAACATGAGCAGGATCAGGCCGTGCAGAAAGAGGCCAGGTAGGAGCAGGATATGGCAGAAGCAGTAATTGAAAAGAAAGCCAAAAGCGGCAAGAAAGAGTTTGTCGGGTTTGTAAAAAGTGACAAGATGGACAAGACGATAGTTGTGGCCATTGAAACAACCACCCTGCATCCTCTGTATAAAAAGTATGTAAAACGGCTCAAAAAAGTGAAGGCTCACGATGAGACCAACGATGCAAAGATTGGCGATCGTGTCCGGGTTATCGAATGCCGGCCTATCAGTAAGGAAAAATGCTGGAAGCTGGTGGAAATCCTTGAACGGGCCAAATAGGGAGTGAATGCAAAATGATCCAGGTGGAAACCTACCTGAATGTCGCTGACAATTCAGGGGCTAAGACTGTGCAATGTATCAAGGTGCTGGGCGGTTCCAAGAGGAAATATGCCGGCATCGGAGATATTATTGTTGTAGCGGTCAAGGATGCTCTTCCTACATCTACTATCAAGAAAGGGACGGTAGAAAAGGCAGTAGTAGTGCGTACTCATAAAGAATACCGCCGTCCCGACGGCACGTATATCCGGTTTGATGACAATGCCTGTGTCATTATTGACAGTGCATTGAATCCCAAGGGCAAGCGTATCTTCGGGCCTGTCGCACGGGAACTGCGCGAAAAAGGGAACTTCATGAAGATTGTTTCTCTGGCTCCCGAGGTTTTGTGAGGTAAATCATGGCAGAATTGAAACAGCATAAATTCAAACTGAAAAAAGAAGATACCGTCGAAGTGATCGCCGGAAAGGACAAGGGCAAGCGGGGCAGGATTCTCAAGATTCTCCGGGACAAAGACCGGATTGTGGTTGAGGGGATCAACATTGTCAAGAAAGCCCAGAAACGGCGGAATCAGCAGGACAGGGGAGGCATTGCCGAGATCGAAGCGGCGATCCATTCTTCCAATTTAATGATCGTATGCAAAAAATGCGGACCTACCCGGATCGGCTATAAGTTTGAGGGGGATTCCAAGGTCAGGGTCTGTAGAAAATGCGGGGAGGCCTTGTGATGAAAGGTAACGAACCGAGGCTTAAAAAGATCTACAGGGAGCAGATTGCGCCGGAGTTGTTCAAGGAATTGGGTTATTCTTCGCCGATGCAGACCCCGAGGCTTGTAAAGATCGTGGTGAACATGGGTGTGGGTAAGGCGCTGGAAAACAAAAAGCTGCTTGACGCCGCCATTGATGAGCTTACCCTCATTACCGGACAGAAGGCGGTGAAGACAAAGGCGCGGAAGAGTATCGCCAACTTCAAGATCCGTGCCGGGCAGGAGATAGGCGCCATGGTAACCCTTAGGGGAGCCATGATGTACGAGTTCATGGACAGGCTCGTAAATGTTGCCCTTCCCCGCGTCAAGGACTTTCGGGGTATCAACCAGAACGCCTTTGACGGCCATGGGAATTACTCAATGGGTATCACGGAGCAGATCATCTTCCCGGAGATTGACTTTGACAAGATAGAACGAGTGGCGGGATTGAATATCGCCATTGTGACTACTGCCAAAACTGACGCAGAGGCCAAGGCCTTCCTGAGCAAGTTTGGTATGCCGTTTAGAAAGTAAAGAGGAGCATTATGGCAAGAAAAGCAATGATCATTAAAGCCTTAAGGACGCCCAAATATAAAACGAGAAAGGTGAACCGTTGCAGGATCTGCGGCCGCCCCAGGGGATATCTTCGGAAGTATCAGATGTGCCGTCTTTGCTTCCGCAGGCTTGCGAGCGAGGGACTCATTCCCGGTGTTACAAAATCAAGTTGGTAAGGGAGGAGAAAAAGTATGAGCATTTCTGATCCCGTGGCTGACATGCTGACAAAGATCCGGAACGCCGGAACGGCCAAGCATGAAAAGGTTGATATCCCTACTTCCCGGTTGAAGCTTGAAATTGTGAAAATATTGAAGACTGAAGGGTATATCAAGAACTTCAAGAAGGCGAACCAGGACGGTTCTAATGTGATCCGGGTTTTCCTTAAATATGATGAAGAAACGGTTCCGATTATTCACGGAATTGAGCGGGTAAGTAAACCCGGACGCCGGGTTTATGCGGGCTATAAAAATATGCCCAGGGTATATAACGGGTACGGCACCCTGATTGTGTCTACATCGATTGGGGTTACTACCGGGAAAAAGGCCGCCGAAAGGAAAGTCGGCGGAGAAGTCCTGTGTACTGTCTGGTGAGAGGAAGCGTATGTCACGTATCGGTAAAATTCCTGTAAGGGTTCCCAAGGGGGTAAAGGTCACATTTTCAGGCGATCTTATCACCGTTGAAGGCCCCAGGGGAAAACTGAGCCAAAAGTATCATCCGGTTATCAAGTTTGAAGACAAGGGTGAAGAGATCATTGTCAGCCGGGAAAACGAGGAAAAGCAGACTGTGGCCTTCCATGGGCTTTACCGGAATCTCCTCAACAACATGGTTGTCGGTGTGTCTTCGGGTTTCACCAAGACGCTGATCATCACCGGTGTCGGTTACCGCGCCGAAGTTCAGGGGAAGCTTCTTTCCATGAGCCTGGGTTATTCCAGCGATATCTATGTAGGCATTCCCGATGACCTCTCCGTGGCTGCCGATACTTCGGGCAAGGTATCGATAAGCGGATCGGACAAGCAGAGGGTGGGAGAATTTGCCGCCCAGATTAGGAAGCTCCGGCTTCCCGAACCCTATAAGGGCAAGGGTATCCGGTATGATAATGAGAAGATCCGGCGTAAGGTCGGTAAATCAGGCGTCAAATGATAGAGTCGTATAGACGGTTTTGTTGCGGGAGATAATTAATGCTGCGGAAAATGCTTGATAAAGACAGAAAACGGCTTAAGCGGAAGGTGCATATCCGGAAGAGGATTGCCGGTACCGCAGAAAAGCCGCGGATGACGGTAACGAGGAGCAATAAGTCGCTCTATATTCAGGTCATTGACGATGGGCGGGGTCATACTCTTGCCTCGGCTTCTACTCTGGAGAAAGAACTCCGGACTATCAAGGTAAATATCGAAGGAGCCGGGCAGTTGGGCGAAGTTATGGGAAAACGGCTGCTTGAGAAAGACATCAAAACTGTTGTTTTTGACAGGAATGGTTATCTATATCACGGCCTCGTAAAAGCGTTGGCCGATGGGGCCCGGAAAGCCGGGATCCAGTTCTAGGGGGCGGAATGGAACATTCAAGAGACAGGGAAGGCCGGGGTCGTGACCGGGATCGGGACGGAGCAGAAAAAGAATTTATCGAAAAGCTGGTCAAGCTCAACAGGACTGCCAAGGTCGTGAAGGGCGGACGCCGGTTTTCGTTTTCCGCACTGACGGTTATTGGAGACCGGAAAGGGAACGTGGGCTTCGGCTTTGGCAAGGCCAACGATGTGTCCGAAGCGATCCGCAAGAGCATTGAAAAAGCCAAGCGGAATATGGTGGCTCTGCCGGTAAAGAACGGCACCATTCCCCATGAGATCATCGGAATTTTCAAGGCTTCCCGTGTTCTTCTCAAGCCTGCCTGTTCCGGAACAGGGATCATCGCCGGCGGTGCGGTACGGGCAATCATGGAGGCCGGCGGTGTGACGGATGTACTGTCCAAATCCATCGGCGCATCCAGCCAGTACAATGTGGTCAAGGCAACTTTTAATTGCATCAGCAGGATGATGGATGCCAAGACGGTAGCAAAGAACCGGGGAAAATCCCTTAACGAGCTGTGGGGTTAATGATGGCAGGACAAATTCGGATTCGTCTGGTACGGAGTACCATCGGATGCCTCCCCAGACAGCGGGCTACAGTCCGTTCTCTGGGACTCCGTAAGATTGGTTCCTCCGCGGTGCAGGAAGTCAATCCTTCCATTCTGGGTATGATCAAGGTTGTTTCCCACCTGGTTTCGGTGGAGGAGGTTTCAAACTCCTAGCGGGTTTGAAAGGGAGTTATAATGCACGATTTTGATTTACATGCCCCCAAAGGGGCCAATAAAAAGAAACGTATCCTCGGCCGGGGATCGGGTTCAGGCCGGGGTACTACTGCCGGTAAGGGAAACAAGGGCCAGAAGGCTCGTTCCGGCGGCAAGACCTATGTGGGTTTTGAAGGCGGGCAGATGCCCCTCTACCGGCGTTTGGCTCAGCGGGGATTTTCAAACTATCCTTTCAAGAAGGAATATCAGATAGTAAATCTTGGTGAAATTGATAGTCACTATGAAGCTTCCGAAGCGGTAGATAACGCTTCCCTTATCCGCAAGGGTCTGGTAAAGAAAGCCGGACTTGTGAAGATTCTGGGAAATGGGGAGATAGGCAAGGCTCTTTCCTTTAATGTGGCGGCTGTTTCCGCTTCGGCAAAAGAGAAGATCGAAAAGGCCGGAGGCAGCGTAATCCAGACGGAAACTCCGAAAAAGAAATAGGTGAGGATGCTGCGTTCCTCCGGGTCGCGAGCTTGAGAATTTGGTTTATATGCCGCAAGGAGCGGTTTGTGCATGGCTAATCCACTGGTTGGTATTTTCAGAGTAAAAGAACTCAGAGAGCGGATCATTTTTACCGCTCTTATGCTGGTCGTGTTCCGTGTCGGGGCGGTGCTCCCCATTCCGGGGATCAATGTCCGGGAACTTTCCGCATATTTCCTTTCCCAGCAGAATTCGGGGAACCCCATTGTCGATTACCTTGACTTCTTTGCAGGCGGCGCTTTTTCCAACTTTTCGGTTTTTATGCTGGGAATCATGCCGTATATCAGCATGTCGATCATTATGCAGCTTCTTCTCATCGTTTTCCCGAAGCTGAAGAAGATCTCCCAGGAGGACGGGGGCCGCAAGAAGATTCAGGGTTACCAGCGTATCGGTACGGTGGCGGTTTGTCTTATCCAGTCTTTTGCCGTGACCCAGTACGCCCAGAGCATCAGCCGGAGCGTGGATAACCTGCTCAGTATCGGTATAGTGGCTTTTACCATCATCGCCATGTTGACGGTAACCACGGGGACGATGTTCCTCATGTGGATAGGGGAACAGATCACCAAACGGGGTATCGGGAACGGCATCAGCCTCCTGATCTTTGCGGGCATCGTGGCCCGTCTTCCCCAGGCGGTCTGGGAACTGGTGGGCAGGGTACGGAACGGCGATCTGAACCTTGTTTTTGTTATTGTTGTCTTTATCATGTTTGTGGCGGTAGTGGCCCTGGTTGTCTTTGAACAGCAGGGGCAGCGGAAAATTCCTGTAAATTACGCCAAGCGGGTGGTGGGCCGGAGGATGTACGGGGCCCAGAACACCTACATTCCCTTCAAGATCAATCCTTCCGGGGTTATACCTGTTATTTTTGCCTCTTCGATCCTCACCTTCCCCCTGCAGATTGCCTCTACAATCGGGGGCAATATCCCCTGGCTCAATACGGTTTCCCGTGTTTTGAGTCCCCGGGGCGCATTGTACAATGTACTTTATGTGCTTCTTATCATCTTCTTCGCCTATTTTTACACCCAGGTAAGCCTCAATCCCATTGAAATTGCCAAAAATATCAGGGAAAACGGCGGTTCCATCCCGGGCATCAGGAGCGAGAAGATTGAAGAATATCTGACCAAAATCCTTAACCGCATCGTACTGCCCGGTTCCCTCTACCTGGCCTTGATTGCGGTTATCCCGACCTTTATCCAGTGGGCCTTCAACTTCCCGTCTTCCATCTCTTATTTGATGGGCGGCACGTCGCTTCTCATCCTGGTGGGCGTGGATCTGGATACCATGAGCCAGGTGGAGGGCCTCCTCAAGATGCATCACCATGAAGGCTTGACAAAGAGGGGCAGGCTGAAGGGCCGGAATTTGTAGATTGACGAAGTGCAACAAATTCGTTTTAATGAAAGTTCGTCTTTTTCGACGATAAAATGTTTGAGGAGCAAAGGATGAAAGTCCGTACCAGTGTAAAACCGATTTGCGACAAATGCAAGGTGATCAAGCGGAATGGCATAGTCCGTATTATTTGCCAGAATCCTAAGCATAAACAGAAGCAGGGGTAAGAGAATATGGCTCGTCTTGTAGGAATTGACCTTCCGAATAAGCATGTAAATATAGCCTTGACCTATATTTATGGGATTGGCAGATCCAGCGCCGATGAGATCTGCGCAAAGACAAAGATTGATCCGCTGAGGCTGATCAACGATCTTTCACAGGAAGAACTTAATGAGCTGCGGAATATTATCGAAGGGGATTACAAGGTTGAAGGCCGTCTTCGTACCGAAATTGCCCTGAATATCAAGCGGCTCATGGATATCGGCTGTTACCGGGGGCTCAGGCACCGCAAGGGTCTGCCTCTCAGGGGACAGCGAACCAGAACCAATGCCCGTACCCGGAAGGGCAAGAAGAAGACGGTAGCCGGGAAGAAGAAGTAGGGGGAATACGTGGCTGGTAATACGAAGAAACGTAAAGAAAAAAAGTCTGTTTATGAAGGAAATGTGTATATTCAGGCAACCTTCAATAATACGATTGTAACCATCACCGATCTTATGGGGAACGCTGTTTCCTGGGCCAGTTCCGGTCAGCTCAATTTCCGGGGAGCCAAGAAATCGACGCCCTTTGCGGCACAGTCGGTTACGGAAACCGCGGCGCAGAAGGCTATGCAGGCGGGGTTGCGGGAAGTTCATGTGTATGTTAAAGGGCCCGGTATCGGTCGTGAGTCGGCTATCCGCCAACTGGGCGCTCTGGGTATCAAGGTAAAGTCAATAAACGACGTAACTCCGATACCTCATAACGGCTGCAGGCCGCGGAAAACCCGCCGCATATAGCGGCATTGTACAGTAAGGGGAGAATGAATATATGGCACGTTATACCGGACCGGTTTGCCGTTTATGCCGGGCTGAGCAGAAAAAGTTGATGCTGAAAGGGGATCGCTGCAAGAGCGATAAGTGCCCCATCAACAAGAAACGCCCCGCGCCGGGGAAAGATCCCAAGGGACGGGCAGGCAAGCGTTCCGATTACGGTGTGCAGCTCCGCGAGAAGCAGAAGCTTCGGCGGATCTACGGCATGCAGGAAAAGCAGTTCAGCCTTTTCTTTGAACGGGCGCTCCGGATGACCGGTATTACCGGTGAAAATTTGTTTGTAATGCTGGAAAAGCGGCTTGATAATGTGGTCTACCGTCTCCGTTTTGCATCCAGCAGGAGTCAGGCCAGGCAGCTCGTTCTTCACGGCCATGTGTCGGTGAACGGCAGGCGGGTAACGATACCTTCCTATCTGGTGCGGCCCGAGGATGAGATCGCCATTGCCGGGAAGAGCAAAAACATGGTGATAATTAAAGATGCGCTCAAGGAATTCGGCAAGTCCGGGGTCATGCCCTGGCTTCAGCTTGATCCTGACGGTATGAAAGGAAAGTTCCTTGTTTCTCCGCGCCGCAGTGATATTACAGATTTGGCGGATATTAAGGAACAGATGATTGTTGAGTTCTACTCTAAATAGTGTCTGTTCATAAAGTCGGTTACTTTATGGATAGAACTTTTTGCAAGCGGAGTCTGTCTATGTGTCTACAGTATAGACGGACTCTAAATAATTGAGAAGGAGTATTCATGGCCCGTAAGAACCTCCTGAAAGGATTTAAGCGACCAGGCGGCATTACATTCAACCATAGTGAATTAAAACCGAACTACTGTAAATTTTTTGCCGCTCCCTTCGAACCGGGGTACGGCACAACAATAGGCAATACACTGCGCAGGGTTCTTCTTTCCTCAATCCAGGGTTATGCAATCACAGGAATCAAGATAACTTCCTATGATGCAGACGGGAATGCTCACAATATTTCCAGTGAGTTTGAAACCATTCCCAATATCGTGGAAGACACGCTTGAAGTTATCAATAATCTGAAGAAGATACGACTCAAGCTTGCCGAGGATCAGGATCAGCTCACCGTGATGTATGAATGGTCAGGCAAGCGTGAACTAAAGAGCGACGATTTTGCAAAGCCGGGCCAGGTAGAGGTTTTTAGTACCGGTCAGCACATCATGACCCTGATGGATAATGCAAAACTGGATTTTGAGGTTCAGATAGATCTGGGCCGCGGTTATGTTCCTTCGGAGTCAAATGAAAAGTATATCGAAGAGCTTAACACCATTCCCATGGACGCCATTTTTTCTCCGGTAAAGAAGGTGAAGTTTGCCGTGGAGCCTGTCCGGGTAGGCCAGCGGAGCGATTATGACAAGCTGGTGCTTGAGGTGTGGACAGACGGCACGGTAAGGCCCGATGACGCACTGGCGGAGGCCGCAAAGGTTGCAAAGGATCATTTTTCGGTATTTATCAACTTCAAGGAAAATGAGTATGCCGAAGATGACGGCAATGAGGATATGGATGAAACTATCCGCCGGATTCTTAACATGCCGGTGGAAGAACTGGAGCTTTCAGTCCGCTCTTCCAACTGTCTCAAGAATGCAAACATAAAAACCATCGGTGAACTTACGCGGAAAACCGAGGATGATATTGCAAAAACCCGTAATTTCGGCAAGAAATCCCTTCAGGAGATAAAGGAGAAACTGCTGGAGTGGAATTTAAGTTTGGGGATAACCGATTACAGCGCTCTCCGGAATGTAGTCAAGAGTACGCCCCAAAAGGAAGCAGAAGATGAAGCATAGAAACGGCTTTAATCCCCTCGACAGGGATCAGGCCCACAGAAAGGCATTGAAACGCAGCATGGTGACCAGCCTTTTCCGGCATGAACGGATACGGACTACCAAGGCCAAGGCTTTGGAGATCCGGCGGGCCGCGGAAAAACTTATTACCAGGGCAAAAGTGGATTCGGTTCATAACCGGCGTATTGTTTCCGCCCGGCTTTTTGATGAAGGGATTGTTGCAAAACTTTTTAATGATATTGCCAAGAGGATGCAGGAAAGACAGGGCGGCTATACCCGGATCATCAAACTGGGTGAACGTTACGGAGACGCCGCGGAAGTGGTGATTCTTGAATTGGTGGATTACAAGCTTGACACCGGTGACAAGCCGGGCAAGAAGGAAAAGAAGGCCGATAAGTCTGAAAAGAAGAGCAAAACGAAATCTGATAAAGCCAAAGTAAAGGCTGCGGAGTAAGAGGAAGCTATGTCAAAAGCGCACAGGGGAAAAGGTATCCGGGAACTGGCTTTCCATGGCCGGGGAGAATGCCCGGTTTGCAAGAGGGCCAATGTAAAGATTCTCTATGAACAGGAAGCCGGTGGAGTAAAGATTAAGGTCTGTAAGACCTGCAGGGCCGCGGTAAAGCACGGCAAGAAGAGCCTGCCGGTAATTGCCGCCGCGGAGAAGCCTGCCGAAGCCGCCGCTACCTGATTTATTTGAACCGGCGACTTGGGTCTGTTTATAAAGAGACACTAATTTAAATTCTGAATACTGTAGACAGCGGGGATGCCGCGGATGTTTTTCATTACCGCCTTGAGATCGGCGGCGTCTTCGAGCTGCACGGTAAAAAAACCGGTCAGGCGGTTGGGGGCGGTTTCTTCGAGGCGGCCTTCGATAAGGTGGCCCTGCCGTTTGCGTACCGCTCCTTCAATCTCCGAAAAGAGGTCGGCCGACATTTTTGCCTCGATCTTGAAGCGTTTGACCAGGGCCTGTGTGTTTTCCCACTGAGTTTCAATCTTACGTTCTTCGAAGTCGGGGATGTTGGCAATGTTGCTGCAATTCTTCCGGTGGATGATGATGCCCCGGCCCCGTGATACATAACCGATGATAGCGTCCCCGATGACCGGACGGCAGCACCGGGCAAAACGGATCATCATATTTTTCTGCCGGGGGTTGGGATCGGATTCCAGCCGTACTTGGAGGATGCCCGCACTGCCGTCAGGCTGCAGCACTCTCTGTACGGGCTGGGTTTCGGGCGGGGTCTTTGGTTCCGGTTCGGGGGCGGTTTTGGCCGCGGCGTTTTTCTTTTTTGCAACCACATTCCTGTCGATGATGATCGAATCATCGTTCTGCTCAAGCCAGGCACGGATTTTGCTGCGGGCTTTTGAGGTTTTGACCATCCTGAGCCAGTTGAGGTGGGGATGGGCGGAAGGGGAGGTGAGTATCTCTACCACCTGGGTGTTTTTCAGTTCCGAACCGAGTGGGATTATCGCTCCGTTTGACTTGGCTCCGGAGCAGTGTTCACCCACCGCGGTATGTATGGCATAGGCAAAATCAATGGGGCTTGAGAGCGATGGAAGTTCTATCACCTTTCCCATTGGAGTAAAAACATAGATCGAATCTTTAAGGATTTCCTGCTTGATCTCTTCCCAGAAATTTTCCGCATTGAAATCCTCCGAATCCTGTTTCCAGTCTTTGAGTCGGTTTACAATGGAAATGTCAATGGGACGCACGGTTTCGCTGGAGACGCCTTTCTTGTAGAGCCAGTGGCTGGCGATGCCGTTTTCCGCGACATGGTGCATGCCGAAGCTGCGGATCTGAATCTCCAGAATTCTGCCTTCTCCCCGATCGGAAGGGCCATCGGCAGCGTTGCCGGTAGAGTTATTGCCGGCAGTATTGCTGCTGAAAACGGCGCCGGTGGAAGTGTTCCATGGTACGATTACTGTGGTGTGGAGGCTCTGGTAGCCGTTTGATTTCGGCATGGCGATGTAGTCTTTGAAGCGGCCTTCCAGCGGTTTCCAGAGGCGGTGGACGAGCCCCAGAAGATTATAGCAGTTTTCAACGCTGTCGCAGAGCAGGCGGATGCCGAAAAGGTCAAAGAGGTCTCCGGCGGACTTGTTTCGTTTTCTCATTTTCCGGTAGATCGAGTAGAAGTGCTTTGCGCGGCTGGAAACTTCCGTATTGATATGGGTATTTTCCGCTTCCCGTTTTATATCATCCTGAACTTTTTCGAGAAACTGGTTCCGTTCATCCCGCTTTTCGGAGACGATGGTTTTTATCTGGTTATACGCATCCCGGTTGATCTGCTTGAGGGAAAAATCTTCAAGCTGATCCTTGAGCCAGGATATACCGAGCCGGTCTGCCAGGGGGGCATAGACATCAAGACATTCCTGGGCCAGCCCCTTCCGCTCCGTTTCCGGGAAATTTTCTATATCCTGAAGTTTTGCAAGCCGTTCGGCAAGTTTTATGATGATCACCCTGATGTCGCTTGCCATGGCAAAGAGCATCTTGCGGACATGTTCCGCTTCCTGGATGGTTTTGTTTGTGGCGGAGACGTCGCCGATTTTCCGAACCTCTTCCACAAGCCGCGCAACCCCCGCCCCGTAGAGTTCCGGCTCCTTCTCCTCCAGAAGCAAAGCCGCCATGACCGTTTCGGCGTCAAGGCCGAGTCTGAGGAGGATCAGGGCCGGGGACTCAATGCCGGAGCGGGGAAGGAGTCTGCGGATGTTTTCCCGCTCCTGTTCCGAAAAGTCCTTTATGAGTCCGTTCAATTCCGAAATATCAGTTTCCATTTTTCCCGCCGGGTTCAAATATCAGACTGGCTCCGATTACCCTTTCGGCGCCCGAAAGATCCTTATAGGTTTGTATATCAGTATAGCCCTCCCTGACAAGCAGGGCGCGTATGCTTTCCATCTGACGGGGGTCTGCCTCCAGAAGCAGTGAGCCGCCATTTTCAAGATGCCCGGGCGCTTCGTGTATGATTCTGCGGATCAGGGAAAGTCCGTCCGGGCCGCCGTCAAGGGCGATACGAGGTTCGGCCCGCACGTCCGGAGAGAGGCCTTCAATTTCGGCCGAGGGGACATAGGGGGGGTTTGCAAGTATAAGTGAAAAGAAGAGGCGCTCTTCCGGCATAGCGGGAAGCGGCGTGAAATTTTGTTTTATGTCCGATTCGGTTTTTGGGAGCGGCGTGAAAAGGTCGGCCTGAAAAAAGCGGATGCTCTTTTCGGGAAGAAGGCGGGCGGCATTGGCCGCGGCAATTTCCAGGGCGGCGGCGGAAATGTCGGAGGCATAGATCTCTGTTTCCGGCGCCTCGTTTTTCAGGGCCACGGCCACGGCGCCCGAACCGGTACAGATCTCCAGCACGGTTGGGGATTTTTTTCCCTTCAGGTTCTCCAGGGCCGCCTCAACCAGGGTTTCCGTGTCCGGGCGGGGTACCAGCACCGCAGGGCATACGGTAAACATGAGGGACCCGAATTCCCTGCGGCCCAGTATATAGGCTACGCTATCTCCGCCGCGGCGCCGCCGCAGAAATGACTGAAATTTATGCAGATCTTTTTCATCAAACGGCCGGGAAGCTTCGGCAATGAGCCAGACCCGGTCTTTCTGCAACACTTCCGCCAGGAGGAGTGAGGCATCCAGAGAAGGCGTACCAATATGGGGAATTTTTTTCAGCTCCGCCGCTGCCTGGGCAAGGGCTTCACGTATGCACACCTAACTCGCCGTGGCGCTTAACAGTTCTTCCCTGGCGGAGAGTTTCAGGGCATCGAAGAGTTCTCCAACATCTCCCTGCATGATAAGATCCAGCTTGTAGAGGGTAAGGCTGATCCGATGGTCGGTGAGGCGGTTCTGGGGAAATTGTAGGTGCGTATCCGCTCGGAGCGATCCCCGCTGCCAACCTGGTTCTTCCGGGCCTCCGCCCTTTCGGAAGCGGCCCTGGCCTCTTCCATTTCATAGACCCGCGCCCGGAGTATGCGCATCGCCTTGGCCTTGTTCTTTATCTGGCTCTTCTCATCCTGGCAGTGGACTACGATTCCCGAGGGAAGATGGGTGATCCGTACCGCCGAGTCGGTTGTGTTGACGCATTGGCCTCCGGGGCCTCCGGCGCGCATCACGTCGATTCTCAGGTCTTCCGGCTTGATGTCAATTTCGGTTTCGTCCGCCTCGGGGAGAACCGCCACGGTTACCGCGGATGTATGAATGCGGCCCGATGCTTCGGTGGCGGGAACGCGCTGTACCCGGTGAACGCCGCTTTCGTAGCGGAGGTTTTCGTAGACATGACTGCCGGCGATGGAAAAGACAATCTCCTTGAGACCGCCCAATTCCGTCTCGTTGGAACTCATGATTTCGAATTTCCAGCCCTTTGTTTCGGCAAAACGGGAATACATGCGGAAAAGATCCGCGGCAAAAAGGGCCGCCTCTTCCCCGCCGGTGCCTGCGCGGATTTCCATGATGATGTTTTTTTCATCCAGAGGATCCCGCGGAATAAGGAGGAATTTGAGCCGATCTTCACAATCCTGGATGCGCCCTTCCAACTCCTTAAGCTCCTCCTTTGCCAATTCCCGCATTTCGGCGTCTTTCTCGTCCTGAATCAGATCCCGTGTATCGTTCAACTGCCCCTCAATTGCCTCGATTTCACTCTGAGCCGAGGCGATTTCGCTGAGATGGGAATATTCTTTCATGATCTCCCGGTATTTTTTCTGATCTTTAACCAGATCGGGATTTTCTATCTCTTCCCTGACTTCATCATAGCGCCGTAAAAGGGAAACAAGCCGTTCGTTCATAGAATCCTCTGTCTATACAATACTGAAAAATTCATTTTTCTGCTAGAGGACAAATTTCTTCTTTTTTGTTACACTTACCATATGCGGTTTTTGCAGGGTTTGCCGGAAAAGATGAAAGGCCTGGTCTCAAAAGTCCTTGATTTTGCCGGGAAGGCGCTGGCGTTTCCGGATAAAAACCTCTCCATGAAAACGCTTGAAGAGATTATCCACAGCAAACACCGTTTTGTATTTTTGGGCCTTGGCGCCGCGGCGCTGCTCCTGATAGTTTTACTGATTGTTTTCGCCTTTGCCTCCGGGAAAGCTGCGGACAAACAGGCTGCCTCCATGGCGGATGTTTTTCCGGATACCCTGATTCAGGCCCAGGATCTCTTTCTGCCTGAGGAACCGGATTTTCTGCCTTCCCTGATCCCCGAAAGAGAGCGGCGGGAAACCTGGACGGGAGAAGATGCCGGGGAATTCTGGTATGATCCCCTCAGACATGATGAAAGGCTCTGGCGGGAAAGGGCCAGGCAGACGGTAGACCGGCTTTTGGAGTCCATACCATGAATAGATCAGATGGAGGATGTTCCGGGTTTTGGGGCCGTTGCACCATACTCGTATTTTTCTGTTCTTTCCTGATTTTTTCCTGTAAAGGTCTGCCGAAAACCGAAGATCCGCCGCCTGAGACAGTTACGGAGCTTGAAGCTCCCTCTCCCCCCGCGGAAAAACAGTCCGAGGAATCTGGCGCTCCGCCCGTGGAAAAACAGCCCGAAGAACCTGTTGCCCCGCAGGCCGCAGAGCAGGAAGAAGAGCCTTCCGTTGTTGAAGTTCCCGGAGAACCTGAAAACCCCGAACCTTTCGTCTCCGTGCCTGAACCTCTTATCGATCTGGCCGAAGCCGGCGGCCCGGAGGAAGCTCCGCCCGAGGCCGCTGTTTCCGCTTCCGTGCCTGAACCCGCTTCTCCTCCCCTTCCTCCTGCCGTTCCGCCGCCGTCCGAACCGGAGCTTCCGGAAAGCACCGCGCAGGCCGGTCCTTCCCCCGCCGAAGGCACGGCAGAGACGGCAGA
The DNA here is from genome assembly GCA_031265435.1 of Treponema sp. Classification (GTDB taxonomy): domain Bacteria; phylum Spirochaetota; class Spirochaetia; order Treponematales; family Breznakiellaceae; genus JAIRNJ01. The sequence continues at coordinate 16,723 of JAISCR010000125.1, read as the reverse complement.
GACGGCAGACACGGAAAGAAGGCCGCCCCCGGCGGATCCCAGGCGGCTGCGGCCTGCCGAAGAGGAGCCCCCGCTTCGTATTGTCCGGGAAGAGCCTGAGACGGAACCTGTTCCCGAAGCCCCGGCGCTGCCCCGGGAAGAGATGAGTCCTGTACCCGCGGAAACGGCCATTGAGTATTCCCGGATAGTCCGGGCAACGGCGGGGCAGCTTGTTGAAGTGCCGTTTCGGGGAACCGGCTGGGTTTACCTGGGAGAACTGGCGGGAAGATCCGGTATAAGCTACGATTCACGGCGGCTCGATCCTGAGGGACAGAGTTTTATTTTCCGGGCCGAAAAGCCGGGTACCTATGGGCTGAAATTTTACCGTCAGGATTTTATCCGGGACTATATCATAAACGATCATGTGCAGGTGATCGTCGGCGAGCCGTCCCGGGGCGGAGGCCCTTCTGAGGCGCTTGACCGGGGCAGGGTAGTCGCCAATCCCCGCTGGCCCGAAATCGACAGTATTTCTACCGGTGTTAAAACCGCGTCTCCGCCTGCGGAAGCGCCGCCTGTCAATGAAACTGTTCCCGCGGCTCCTGTTCCCCCGACCCCTGTTCCAGCGGGACGGCAGCCTGAACTTTCCGCGGCGGAGGCCGGGGACGGAGAGAGTGAAGGGGCGGGTATTCCCCTCAATGCGGAGCCTGAACAGTTAATCTCCCGCGCCCGGGAGGAGTTTGAAGCGGGGAAAACCGCTTCAGCAATCGCCGTGCTGGATGAATTTTACAGACGCTATCCTCCGGGGACTGATGAGACCTGGTGGCTTTACGGTCAGTTTTATGAAGCCAACAGCCCCGCCAGGGACATTAAGCGTTCCGTTGAATGTTACAGAAAGCTTGTCAATGAGTATCCGCAGAGCCGGCGTTATAACGACGCAAAACGGCGGATAGCATATCTGGAGCGGTATTATTTTAATATTCAATAACACCGTTAAATTTTCAGCCGTTCCGCGTGTGTCCCTTCGGGCCATGCACGCAAGGAAGTTGACGAAACGGCGCCGCCTTCGGCGGTTTGTGCATGACGATAGGCTTCGGAACGAATGGTTTTGACCTGTTCATCCGCCAGATAGTCGTCAAAGGGCATCATGCGGTCAATGCAGGAATCCGGGCCGCCCGGCGGGAGAATTTCGATGATGCGGTTCGCAATTGAGGTGATAAATTCATGATCGTGTGAATTGAAGAGAAGCACCCCCGGAAAGGCTATAAGCCCTTCGTTGAGCGCCGTGATCGCCTCCAGATCCAGATGGTTTGTAGGTTCATCCAGGATGAGTATATTTGCTCCGGAAAGCATGAGTTTTGAGAGCATGCAGCGGACTTTTTCGCCTCCGGACAGGACATTTACCGGTTTCAGGGCCTCGTCACCGGAAAAAAGCATACGCCCCAGAAAACTGCGCACATAGGTTTCGTCCTGATCCGGGGAATACTGGCGGAGCCATTCGGTGATTGACAGATCCGAACCGAAGAAAGAAGAATTATCCTTGGGGAAGTAGGAAACACTGATGGTCTGGCCCCAGTAAAAATCCCCGGCTTCCTGTTTTTTTACCCCCGCAATTATATCGAAGAGGGCAGTCTTGGCGGCGTGTTCCGCCCCCACAAAGGCGATTTTTTCTCCCTTGTTTACAAGGAACGAAAAATCCCGCAGCACTTCCGCTTCACCGGAAGACGCGCAAAGTTTCTCCACGCGCAGTACATTGTTGCCGATCTCCCTTTCTGGCTTGAAGCCCGCATAGGGAAATTTACGGCTGGTAACCGTAAGGTTTTCAAGATCCAGTTTTTCAAGGACTTTTTTCCGGCTGGTGGCCTGGCGGCTCTTGCTGGCATTGCTTGCAAAACGCTGGATAAATTCCTTTAATTCCCGTGCCTTTTCTTCCCGTTTTTTAAGCTGTTCCTTGGCCTGCCTCTGGAGCATCTGGCTCATCTGGTACCAGAAGTCGTAGTTTCCCGAATACGCAGTAATTCTGCCAAAGTCAATGTCGCAGATCACGGTACATACCGAATTGAGAAAGTGCCTGTCGTGTGAAACAACAATAACAGTGTTGGGAAAATCAATGAGAAATTCTTCCAGCCATGAAATGGATTCAAGATCAAGACCGTTGGTGGGCTCGTCAAGCAGGAGGATGTCGGGATTGCCGAAGAGGGCCTGCGCGAGAAGCACCCTCACCTTCTTTGATTCGTCCAGTTCGCCCATCATTTTGCCGTGATCTTCCTCATCAAGGCCCAGCCCGGAGAGGAGTCTGCTTGCCTGTGCTTCAGCTTCCCAGCCGCCCAATTCTGCAAAATCGGCCTCAAGTTCGCTTGCCTTCATGCCGTCTTCTTCGGTGAAGTCCTCTTTGGCGTAGACGGAGTCCCGTTCCTTCTGTATGCCGTACAGTTTGGGATAACCCATTATCACGGTTTCCAGTACCGGGTATTCCTCAAAGGCAAAGTGATCCTGTTTGAGCACCGCAATGCGCTCATTGGTACTGATGGAAATTTCTCCCCTGTCATATTCGGTTTCGCCGGAGAGGATCTTGAGAAAGGTGGATTTTCCGGCTCCGTTGGCGCCGATGATGCCGTAACAGTTTCCGGAAGTGAATTTCAAATTGACATCTTTGAACAGAACACGCTCTCCGTAAGAGAGGCTTAAATCGCTTACTGTAATCATGAATACATAACCCTGTCGTAAAATTATTTCTTTTTTAAGAGTCCCAGCAATGCTCCGAAGAGACCCTTCTTTTCTTTTTTGCCGGGAGCGGAAGTCTTGACTTCCTCTCTGACAGCAGTTTTACTGCCAGCCCTGTCTTCGGCTTTGCCGCCGGATCTTCTTTTTTTGGGAGCCTTCGTTTCCGTTTCGTTGCGGCCCTGCGGCCTGTTCCGCCGGGGAGTATCCGCCTCGCCGCGGCTCTGCGGCGGCTTCCGTCCGCGCTTTTTCTCCCTGCGCTTCTCATCTGCCGGGGAACCATGCGTTGAAGCCGCCTGACCCGGGCCTTGTCCGCCTGCTTTTCCGCCGTATTTTTGCCTGTAACGGGCCATGCGTTCTTCAAAGCTCAAGCCCGCGAGGTCTTCGATCTCCTGCCCGGCAGGGCGTTTTTCTTCCCGCCGCGGCCTGCGGTTTTCGCCCCGTGCCTTCGGCGGCCGGTCTCTTTCACCGTACCTTTCCCGGCGGACAGGCTCTCTGTCCCGCCTTCCACGGTCCCTGCCCCTGTCGTCCCGGCCGAAACCGGCAAATTCAGTCCATACCCGTTGTCCCTCGCTCTTGTCTTCACCCTGCAGATCTTTCCCCGAAATCAGGGCCGGGATCTTCTTGCCGATGTATTTTTCTATATCGGGGAGCTCGTAGACATCCTGTTCGCTGGCCAGGGTTATTGCCTTGCCGGTTTTCCCCGCCCTGGCGGTACGGCCGATACGGTGTACATAGTTTTCGGCTTCCACCGGAAGATCGTAGTTGACGACCAGGGCAAGCCCCTCAATATCCAGCCCCCGCGCCGCCACATCGGTAGCCACCAGGAAACGGGTTTTTCCTGCCTTGACATCGTCAATGATCCTCAGCCGCTGCTTCTGGGGAAGGTCGCCGATGATGAATTCCGCATCTATCCCGTTCATACGGAGCCGTTTTGCCACAATTTCCGTGTACCTTTTGGTATTACAGAAGATGATAGCGCTTTCGGGCTTTTCCTGCTGCAGGATACCGAGAAGGATACGCATTTTTTCACCCGAGGGAACATGGTAGAGAACCTGTTCCACCTCGTCCACCGTAACCGTTTCCGGCTCAATCTCGATTTCAAAAGGGTCTTTGGTGTACTCCCAGGCCAGATTCTTTACCCAGGCATTGAGGGTGGCGCTGAAGAGCATGGTCTGCCGTCTGTCTGCCGGAGGCACCACCTTGATAAGCTTGCGGAGATCCGGATAGAAACCCATGTCGAACATCCGGTCCGCTTCATCAAGGATGAGAAAGGCAAGATCCATCAGGTTCATAAGTCCCGATTTGTTCAAATCCAGAACCCGGCCGGGTGTACCGACAAGGATCTGAACATTTTCCCGGAGAAGCTGCTGCTGCTGGGCATAACCCACGCCGCCGTAAAAGCTGCCTATTTTGAAGGGAAGATGCTTCCCCAGCGCTTTTGCCTCTTCTTCAACCTGAACCGCCAGTTCCCTGGTGGGCACCATGATGATGGCCTTCTTTCCCTTGAGGGCTTCTTCCGTAAGGAGCCGCTGAAAGATGACGACAAGAAAGGCGGCGGTTTTGCCCGTTCCGGTTTGGGACTGGACGTAGAGATCCTGACCTGTAAAAGCGTGTTTTATAACCTGTTCCTGGACGGGCATGCAGTTGATGTATCCGGCCTCTTCAATGCCCCGCTTAAGATCCTGATGCAGATTTAGTTCGTTAAATTCCATATTTTGTTTCTATTATAGCCGTTTTTGCCGGGAGTGGATAGTAGACTGGTACCAGCCGTGGTTATTTTGAATTCAACCAGCACAGACCCTCACGGACAGAACGGACTTTTTGACCCGAATTTCTGATTTTGTCCGTGTTGGTCCGCTTTATTCCGCTTATCTTGGGGATCCTGCTGTCCTGTACCCAGGTACAGCAACAGGGTCTTCCGTATATGCGCCTGTTGCAAGTGCCAGGACTCCATTATAGTGAACATGCATCCTGATAGAAACGGTACTTTCGGTACCATTTTCAAAATGAGGCATCTCACGGTGGCCATACACCGAGGGCTGGACATGATGACAATGATTCGCCGCGTTTGTCCAAAAACAGTCCCCGGGCAAGGACATTTCCAATTACCACCGGATATGTAAATTTTCTATTCTCAGTTCCTCGTTGAACTCACAGGGCCCCGAAGGGTAAGGGTTCCCCATGTAGGCCTCTTCGATTCTGTTGTCGGGATATTCAAAACCGTAGTAGTCGCATATCCGGATACACCAGATTTTCCCATTCTTTGGATTCCGTTCATAGGCCGCAAATCCTGACTGCCAGGAATGGACATCCCAGCGGCATGGGCCGTATTTTTCTTCGGCACAGTCCTCTGGAGGAGTCGGACAGGAGATCCATTCCACCGCCCCGGTGACACCATCGTCGATTATATGCTCAACCCTCAGGACATTCCACAGGGGGGTGGGTCCGTAAAGCCTGGAGTACAGCTCTTTTGCGCCTTCATATCCCTTAAAGGGGATACAGAGCTGGTCCGGGCGGTACTCGCCGCTTCGTATGTCGTTGTCAAAAAGCATCAGGAGCTTTTCCAGCGGCCGATTTTTCATATGCATCATGTCGAAATACTCTTTCAGGGCGCCGTAGAGCATTTCATGATCCGCTATTCCCCCATACTGCGGTTTCCACTGCCTGGGACGGTAAGGTATTATTCCCGGCAGCCATCCGCAAAAGTAATAGGCCCTCAGCTCGTCAAGTTTGTTGCCCGGCCTGATATCGCCTATTACCGCGGCGGGGAATTTCAGCACTTTGCCCCCCGTTCCCTTTATTTTCAGGCTGATCATCATTTCAGTCAGGGAACGGCCCATACACCTGGTCTGTACAAGGGGAGTTACCCAGCCGGATTCGGCAAGGGCAAAACCGAGCCAGGAATCGGCAAAATGGCGGATCTCGTCCAGCCCTTCGTAACGGCCGTGGGGTTCATCCACGACAGATTTGCCGCCAAACAGTTTTGTGTCGTCAAAAAGCGCGGCGGCCCTGTCCGTCTCTCCCTTGGAAACGTAGTCCATAAACAGCACTTCGGGCGAATTACCGTCAATGGTGCCGCGCGGACCACTCATCTGGTTTTCAAAATCCGTGGTATACGCAAGTTTCTTTTCCATGTTTTCGCGGTTTATCAGTTCCCGCTTAACGTGCTCGATCATGATTTCCCCCTTTCAGAAGTTTTTCCGTCCTGCCGGACGGGTTTCAAGAGAACCCTTTTCAAAATCAGATGTTTTGAAAAACCTTTATCTATTTTAATATATAACTTTAAAAGTTACAAGTTATTTTTCAAAAGTTTGTTTTAAAACCAACTATGTTTTGGAACAAGTTCAAGTTTCATGGATTTCTGGAGAATTGTGTCCGGTTTAAGCCTGTTTTTGTATTGTTTTGACCCGGTGATTTGCGTTATAATAGATTTTGGGGATTTCGGTTTCAGAGCTTCCCGCGTATACCGCCGGAACGGGGAATTTCCGAACCGGACAAATAGCGGGGCTTTTTCAAATCAGACGTTTTGGGAAGGGCCTCAAGCAATGAGGAGATATTATGAAAAATTCGACCAGGTTCGCGGTTGCGATTCATACACTGCTTATTTTTGCCCTGGACGGCAAGAATCAGGGAAGGGACAAGGTGAGCGCCAGGCATGTTGCCCTTAGTGTAAATACGAATCCTGTGGTGATCAGGCGTATCATGGGACTTCTGAAAAAATCCGGGCTGCTGATCGTCAGACCGGGTGTAACCGGGGCCTTTTTGAGCAGAAAACCCCGGGACATAAGCCTCAGGGATATTTACCTTGCGGTAAAGACCCCGAAAGACAATATTTTTAAGCTTCACGACAAAACCAGCCCCACCTGTCCCGTGGGATCAAAAATAAATATTATATTGAAGAAAAAGCTCGCCGTGGTTGAAAAAAAGGTAGAAAACGAACTTGCCCGTATCCGCCTCAGCGATATTATTGATTCGGTGGTAAAATTCGGAAACGAAGCCGCAGCCTGACCCCTGTTTCTGCGAAATTTAAAAAAAAATTAAAAAAAAGAGTTGACAACCCCGTTATAATGTGTGTATACTGACCGAAATTGTAACTTTATAAGTTATAGGTTTATAAAGACCGAATTTTTGGAATTGAAGGAGGCGGATCCCGGGCATTATCCCGCGGTGTTGACGATTATGCACATAATGAACCTCTTCGCCCTGAAGCTCCCCCACCGAAAGGTGGGTTCTTGGGCATTAGACCCTGTTGCAAATAAAGACCCCCCCCGGTTTGTCTAACAGTCCCGGTACCCGCCGCTAAAAGTTTCTCCCAAGTTTCACGCTCTCTACTTTTCAGGACTCCATACAGACAAGTGTTTCACAATATATACGGAGGTAGCATGTGAGTAATCCGGTACAAATTTATCCTATTGAGGGAACGCCGCATCCGGAAAGGCCTTTTGGATTAAAGGATCTTGTCACCTTCGCGACAGGAATGGTCATCAGTTCGGCGGTTTTCTCCCTTCAGGCGCCGGCAACCGCCTTTGCCGGCCGCGCCGCCTGGATTGCCTACCTTGTCGCCGTAGTTCTGGGGTTCATCACGGTGATCCCCTATTTTCTGGTTACCGGCGCTGTTGTTTACAAAGGCGGCGATTACGCCCTGGTTAAACTCGGCCTCGGCAAACTTCCCAGCGGTCTCTATATCTGGAATTACATAGTCATGAACCTCGCCTTTTCCCTTTCCGCCGCAGCGGTGAGTATGTATATAAAGGCGATATGGCCGGCTGCACCGGGCAGGATCATTGCCATTGCCGTCATCGTATTTTTCTTTGTCATCAACATTATGCCGGTAAAGATTATCAAAAAGACCCAGAATTTTATGTTTGTCCTTCTTATGTTGTCTTTTGTCATTTACATAGCCTACGGAATCACGAGGCTGCAGCCGGGAACCTTCGATATTATGGCCCCGGGCTATTTCCGAGGCGGTGCCGGAGGTTTCATAAAGGCGATAACAACCCTGACTTTCTCGACATCTGTGTATGTTACCGTCATGAATCTTGGGCCGGGAACCCGGAATCCCCGGAGGCACACGCCCTGGGCTATGATATGGGCCGCCTGCATAATACTTGCCGCCTATCCGCTTATGTCTCTTGTAACTTCCAACGCCCTGCCCATAGAAGAAGTAGCCGGTAAGACCCTTATCGTGGTGGCGCAACAAACCCTGCCGTTTGGTTTCTTCGTTTTCTTTGTCATCTGCGGTCCTTTTCTCGCGGTGGCTACCACGCTTAACGCAGGTTTTCTCGGCTCTTCGCGGCCTTTTGAGCAGGCCACGGAAAACGGGTGGTTCCCCGTGAAATTCGCCTGGAAAAACAGATACGGCGCTCCGGTATGGTGTGTATTTGCGCTTTTTGCGGTTACGCTGATTCCTGTCCTGCTTACCGACAATGTTGCGACCCTTGCTAACAGCGCCACGATGGTGCAATACATCGTCAAGATTCTGACTCTTTTTGCGGCATGGAATATTCCCCGGAAATTTCCTGAATACTGGAAATCCGGTCTTTTCGGGCGTATGTCCCTGCCGGTGTTTTACTTCATCATGAGCGTATGTACGGTGGTTCAGCTGTGCCTTATCGTAATGGCGATGATGACCCTTACCCCCCTGCAGGTTTCGGTCAGCATAAGCTGTATGACGGTACTTTCCGTAATCTGCCTGATATGGTTCGGTGTCAACAGAAAAAAAATTGACGCCGGGATAAAAGTGGAGGAGTTAAGCTGACACTGGCAAGGCCGATATGAGCTGTTGTACTACGGGACGGCAAATCTTCAACATGGATAATGAGAGGAGGAACATGGAATGAGCGGAAAAAAACAGATTACGAGGCCGATACGGTGGCTTTGGGCGCTTGGCGATGCCGGTTTCGCCGCGGTTGTCATGATCAGCCTGAATTATTTTCCGCCTTTTTTGACCGATTATGCCAAATTCAGCCTGCCCATGGTTGCCATTATACTGGGCTTTTGCAACGGTATTGATACTATCATGGCGCCCTTTGTAGGCATATTCATCGAAAAGATAAAGATGCCTTGGGGGAAATTCCGTTCCTGGCTGCTTGTGGGCGGCCTTATTGTATTCGTCTTCAATATTTTGCAATACACCAGGTTCAGCCACAACGAAGTGCTGTCGGCGATCATCATTATCGTAGGGGCTGGCGTTGGAAGAACAATGTGGAACGTGACCTTTACCGCCGATACCGGCATGATCCCCATACTGGCGGATGCGTCGTCTGACTATAACCACCTGATGGCCAGAAGGCAGATGTGGCAGTATGTGGGCAGGCTTTCGTTCTCGATTTCGGGAGTTCCCCTTATAGCCCTGTTCACGGGGCTCATAAGCCCCTACTGGGCCATATTTATCGTAGCCGTTATTTTCAGCCTTCTCATGGTCATAGGGTGGTGGATAGAATTCGGCATTTCCGGGGGATACGAAGAATCTGTACCGCAACCGGCGAACAGGATGGGAACCACCACATGGGTGGATATGGCAAAGGTTCTGAAGAACGGGCCTCTGTGGGTGCTTATTGTGGGGGCTACGCTTCGGGATATCGGGATGTTCACCTTTATAGGATTCGCTTTCTATTATTTCCGGTACGTGTGGAACAACCTTCCCGCTTTCGGCCACTACATGATCGTGTCCAGCATCATGTCTACCGTTGTCACCATGTTTATCGCGAAACATCTTATCAGCAAACTGGGACCCAAAAAGATGTGGATCGTATCGGCGTCCATAGCCAGTGTTTTGTTTGTATTTCTGAGAATCTTTGCCAGAAACGCCTATTGGTTTATTGTCACCGATGCCTTTAACGCCTTTACCTGGGCAAGCGCCATGGCTGTTCACCCCATGCTTTTTACCGATGTGGCGACATATGCCGAATGGAAAACGGGAATTGAAGCCAGGGGTTTTATTCTTGGGCTTGGGAACATCAATACCAAGGTAGCGGTCTTTGTATCGGGCCTGGTACTTTCCGGTGTGCTCATGCTCATCAAATTTGTTCCCGATGCGGAACAGTCCGCCGCCTCGATCAGCGCGCTTCATTCTGCCTTTTGTTTGATCCCCCCTGCGTTTTATATCCTGCATATTCTCGTGATGACATTCGCGTACAGGCTCGACGGTGGGACGATTGAAAAGATGAAGGCGGAAATTGAGGCAAGAAGAGCCGCTCAGCTGGCTTAAAGGAATCTCTGGAAACCCCGGTTGGGCTTCCCTTGATATTTTGGGGATTACGCCGGTCCGTAATATTGGAATCCGGCTCATATTTTGACTATGGAGGAGATTATGACCGAAACAAAAAAAATGCCCAGACAAGTCCGGTGGTTGTGGTCTATAGGGGATGCCGGCTTTGCGGCAATCGTTATGATCAGCTTGAATTATTTCGCGCCTTTCCTGACCGACTACGCGAAATTCAGCCTGCCCATGGTTGCCCTTATTCTGGCGTTGTGCAACGGCATTGACACCGTCGCCTCTCCCTTTACGGGCATCTTCATTGAGCGGATAAGAATGCCCTGGGGTAAATTCCGTTCCTGGCTGCTTGTAGGCGGCATCATAGTGTTTGTTTTTAACACCCTGCAATATACCAGGGTCAGCGTGGATGAGAAACTTGCAGCCATTATTATCGTTCTCGGTTCTGCGATAGGACGGACTATCTGGAACGTTGCTTTTACTTCCGACGCGGGGCTCATACCGAACCTTGCCGGAGATAACCAGTCGGATTACAATTTCCTCTTTGCCAGAAGGCAAATGTGGCAGTTTGTCGGACGCCTTCTTTTCTCTGTTTCGGGCGTCCCTCTGATAGGCATGTTCGCCGGTCTTCTTAGTCCTTCAATGGCCATATTCTTTGTGGCTGTGATTTTCGGGTTGCTCATGACGATAGGCTGGTGGATACAATTCGCGGTTTCCAAAGGTTACGAGGCGGCAAAGGCCGACTCTGGGGTTCAACCAAAGGTTACAAAATGGGTGGACATGGTCAGGGTACTCAAGAACGGACCTCTGTGGGTTCTGATTATAGCGGCTACCCTTAGAGATCTTGGGATGTTTACCGGCATAGGCTTCGGCTTCTACTACTTCCGCTATGTGTGGAACAATATCGGCGCCTTCGGCATTCAGATGACCGCATCGAGCATATGGGCGACGGTTATTTCCATTGTCGTCGCAAAGATCCTTATCGACAAACTCGGACCAAAGAAGCTATGGGTGTACTCGGCTTTTCTGTCTTCTATCGTAATGATCATAGTAAGAATATTTGCCCGTAACGCATATTTTATGATCGGCGCCGAATTTGTTACCGGAGTTCTCTGGATCAGCGCCATGCCGGTTCATCCCATGTTGTTTACCGATGCGGCGACCTACGCCGAATGGAAGACCGGTGTTGAAGCCAGGGGCTTCATTCTGGGCCTTGGCAACATCAACACCAAGCTGGCCGTATTCCTTTCGGGCCTGGTTCTTTCTTCTACCCTTATCGCGATTAAATTTGTTCCCGATGTCGAACAGAGTACCGAAGGGATAAGCGCCCTTAATTCCGCATTCTGCCTTATACCGGTGGTTTTCTACCTCATACACGCGCTGGTCATGATCTTCGGCTACAGGCTGACTGATGAAAAGATCGCCAACATGAAGGCCGAAATCGCTGCGAAAACGAGTCCGGGTTCAGCCCTGAGCGCGAATGCTTGATAGTCATTCGTTACCGTCCTGCCGGCAGGACGGTCGTTCCTTCGGTGAATTCTGGATGGTTTTTTGGAGAAGACTATATTTTTACAGGAGGTATGAAATATGAACCTGTCAATAAAAAAACTCGAGTTGACCCGGATTCCTTTCGCGTCAAGATCAAATTATCTTGCCTTTGTGGCGGATCTTCCAAAAGATGAATCCGGCGCTGAAAGAGAAGTGATCTATCTTACCTTTACCTATGGTATGAGCAGCGGTATAACCAGGTGGAATATCATCAAGGTTGAGCCTATCTATGGGGGCCAGATTTTGCCTTACATCTATACCGCCACGCCGGGCCTCCTGGTTCTTGAATCCGTGCACGGCAATATCGAAATTTGCTTTGAAGGAAGCGACAATGTCTTGTTCCGGACGACGACGGAAGGGCTTGGCATTCATTTTTCCCTTACATTTATGCCCCACGAACTGTTTCTGGATCGTCTTGACGGAACCGTCTATACCAGCCTGAAAAACATTGGGGAATTCCTCTTTGAAAATCCCAGTGGGAAACTGGAACATAACGGCATGTGGATTGGGCCGATGATGCAGTCAAGACCCTGTTACGTGAATTATTTTCCCGCTCCGGGCGGCAAGGTGGAAGCGTATATTCATTATGCCCAGTCGGGAGTCAACAGACCTGGTAAGCTTGCCCCCTTTGACGAGTGTGTGGCAAAAACACGAAAGGAGTTTGAAGAATTTTGTACCCTCTATGATTTCGATGTGCCCGAAAAATACCAGGAAGCGAAGATGTTAGCCATTTACGCCATCTGGCAGTGCTATATCAACGTTCCATTGGGGAATTTTCCCGCCAATGTGATGTACATGATGCGGGTCGGCATGTTGGTACGAGCCATGGGCTGGCACACTACCTACCAAGCTATTGCAGGAGCCGAAAACATCGATCAGGCCATAGAGTATCTTTACTCCAATACGCCATTCATGGACGAATACGGACAGATACCCGATGGTTTAAACGACACCTTTTCCGACATGCACTGCACCAAGCCTCCTTTCCAGGGTTTTGCCTGGGAGTACCTTGAGAATCGTTACGGGCCGGATGGTATCACAAAGGCACATTGCGAAAAGCTCTTTGAGCCCATGAAAAAGTGGGTCAACTGGTGGAGAACCTTCAGGGACATAGACGGCAACGGCATCATTGATTATGTGCACGCCGACGAATCGGGCTGGGACGATTCTTCCATATTCAGCAAAGGCATGCCTATAGAAACTCCTGACAGTTCCGCGTTCCTTATACTGATGCTGGAAATGCTTTCCAAAATGGCGCGGAAACTCGGCAAAAACGATGAAGCCGACAGATATATGGCCGAAGCCAAAAAGATGCTTGACGATCTTGTCAGGATATTCTGGAACGGAGAAAAATTCATCTGCCGTATGGTGGGAACTCATGAGGTTGTTGATTTTGAATCCATCGCCATGTATCAGCCCATCATTCTGGGCAAACGCCTTCCCCGGGAAATCATAGACAAGATTGCGGCAAAACTGAATGACCCCGAAACCTTTTTCAGTGAAAAAGACGGCGGCCTGTATTCGGAAAGCCGGAAGAGTCCGTACTTTTCCATAGGCACGGCCTTTATGATGGGACGCATGCTGGCGCCGGTACAGTTCATGATGGCCCTTGGCCTGTACAACGCGGGGAAAAAGGAACTGGCCCTGAAGATAGCCAAGGCTTTCTGCGACTGGACACTGGAGAAAGGACTCACGGTGATGGAGGTGGAGATTCCCGAATCGGAGAAAGATCCCCTGTCCATTGTGCCCCAGACATTTGTTCCGGGATGCGGCTGGATTTCCTGGAGCGGGGCAATATTCCTTAGTCTCGCAAGACTACTCAAGGAAGCGGCGTGACCTGAATCTTTGGAGCTGTCCGAAAGGTGCCCGGTAAACCGGGCCTGAAAAATTGTTCGGACAGCCCCGATAAAACACGAACGACATATCAGGAGGTGTTGTATGTTTGGAACCAATAAACAATTCAATCTGGAGCGTTTCTCGTTCAGCATTGACGGGGCTTTTCTTTCTATCTATGAAGAAATAAAGAACCACCAGCTCTATTTTTCAATCGCCCGTTCAAATCTGGATGTGGTAGAAGAAAGGAACCTTATCAGGATAGTTCCTTTCCATGAGGGCAGGGAACTTCCCTATATTTACGAATCCGGGACAGGGCTCCTGAAGCTCACCACATCCAAGGGAACGGCTGAATTTACCTATGAGGGTCCGCAGATCATTCGAGTGAGGACAGAGGGTATACACCTGCGCCTCTACCGGAACCCGCAGCTCCACGAAGGGGGCGCTCCCCGCAAGAGCGGCCAGTTTGAGATTTCGTTTAACCTGCTGGGACGGCTCCTCTTTGTGCCCATAACGGGAACCATGACCAATACAGCGACCTGGAATTTCCGCGAGGTGCGACCGAATCCCTATTATATTGAAATAGATGGGGAGGCGGCGATTCACGAGTATTATACCAACACGGTGGCCAAAGAAAAGTACGCCCCTTTCGACGACTGCATAAAGAAGGTGGAAGCCGATTTCGAGGTGTTTTTTGCCAACTACCCCGAAGTACCCGTTCAGTACCGGAACATGGCCCGGAAAGCCGCGTGGCTTGTATGGAGTTTCAGACTCGGGCCCCGGGGTTCTCTCAAGCATACGGTTATATACATGCACAAGCTGTTTATGAACCGGGCTTTCGGATGGCATCACTGCTTTCACGCCATGGCGATGAAGAACAATACCCGGGAAGCCTGGAACATGATGCTCACCATGTTTGACTACACGAATGAAATCGGCGGTATGGCAGACAATGTAAGCGACATTAACCAGTTTATATGGACTTCCTCAAAGCCGCCAATTCACGGTTGGGCGCTTGACTACATCTTCAAAAATTTTGACCTGAGCTCCCTTGCGAAGGAAGACTACGAGGAATTTTACGGTAAGCTCAGCACATACACAAACTGGTGGCTTACACATCACGATCACGCGAAGAAAGGTGTTCCGTCGTATTACCACGCGGATGAATCGGGGTATGACGAGTCGACCCTGTTCTACAGAGGCCTTCCCCTTCAATCGCCGGACCTGATAGCCAACGTAGCCCTTCTCTGCGAGGGCTGCGGAAAACTGGCAGCCACATGTGGAAAAGACAGCGAAGCGAAAACATGGCAGGAGAAATCGGAAAAACTTATCAGGTATCTGGTTGACGTCATGTGGGACGGGGAACGGTTTCAGGCGATCATTACTGCCACGGGTGAAAAATATACATGTGGTTCCATTGCACTGCTTCAGCCTATCATGCTCGGGGACAGGTTGCCGAAAAACATCACCGACAAAATTGCCAAACGCCTCACAGACCCTGAAGAATTTCTTACAGAAATCGGCGTCGCGTCGGAACACCTCAAGAGCGACAAGCAGCTACTGTTCGCCTTTACCACGGGGCCCGTCATCGCCCCGACCCAGATGCTTCTGGTGCAGGGACTCTGGGATAGTGGTCACAGGGAGGAGGCCAAACTGATCGCCGTGAGGTATCTAAACGCCGTCCTCTCAAAGGGTCCGGTTCTGGGGATGCACAATTACCGGCGAGAACCGGTCAAGTGGAACCTGTTAAGCGAAGGGCCGCAGATAGACCCGGCCTACAATGTCGATTTTGCCTTTTCGGCATGGTACGGGTCCATATTCCTGCTGATGGCGTATTCCATCATGGGTCGGGAATAGTCCGGATCTTGCGGGTATCTTCCAATGTCCTATGCCATTATTATGGAAGATACCCGGTTTCCCCCTTGAGAGCATATGGAGGTAGATTATGAAAGAAGTGATTCGGTTTCTGAACGACTGCAAGGTGTATTACCTTGCGACTCTTGACGGGGATCAGCCGAGGGTCAGACCTCTCGGTTTTGTTATGGAATACGACGGGAAATTATCGTTTTGTACCAATAATAAAAAGGACATGTTCAAACAGATGAAACTGAATCCCAGAGTGGAAATTTCTACCGCCTCTTCGGACGGAAAGACGCTCCGCATTACCGGAACCGTCGGTTTTAATCCCTCCAGGGCGGCAAGGGAAAAGGCCCTTGAGATCATGCCTCTGCTTGGAAATATGTACTCCGTTGACGACGGCATGTTTGAGATTTTTTATATAGACCAGGGTTCGGCTGTCATTACCGATATGACCGGCGTTACATCCCTGAATGTAACACTATAGGGTGGATAATAGGGCCCGGTGTACCGATGCTTCCGTCGCTGGTGTGCCACCAATTTTTTCCTTTTCACATCATACCGGCTGGCGCGGTACAGAATATAGATGTCCTGAAGCGCGTCAAGATAATCCTCAACTGCGTGGGTATCTATTTTCCGGCCGTCCGCGGTCATGGTTTTTGCTATGTTGTTGATCGAAATCTCCGACCCAATAGTATCGGCCATAAACCGGATAACGCTTTCAAGGCGGCTTACATCTTTGATATGTTTGTTTTCTACCACAGCTTTGAGAACGATAGTACTGTAGATGCCCAGAAAGGTAGTCCCGTATAAACGATTCATCAAGCTGTGTTACATAGGGAAAACCGCTGTATCCAATATACCTGGCATACAACCGGTCAAGTTCAAAAGCCTTAAAACCGGGTTGTGACTTTCATATACGACATATACTCTTTGAACGACAGGGGAAACAGGTGGATTTCTACATAACGGCCGGAAAGCAGGGTCGCCCAGGTTCCCAAGAGCATTTTCGAGTTGGAACGGGTCAGATACAGGTCCACATTTTTCCTGACAAAAAACCCATCCGCGGCCTTTTCCTTTGCGAACCTGGCGCCATCGTAATGTATTATCGTAAAATCTAACCATAGTGTGCTCCGCCGCTTGATAACCTGCCGGCATTGTAGTATATTGAAAATGCCACCGGAGGCGGCGGCGGTTGGCGACGGCCTCGAATAGCCTCCTCCGCCACCCGGTTCCGGGGTTTCCTGGGGCCGGGCATTTTTTTACTTTTTCCTAATAATTGACCGTAGTTCCTCATACGTCCAAGTTCGGAATTGCTGCAGTTTTGGGATTTCCGCTTGACAGTTATTGCCGGTATCTGCTATAAATGAGGGCATAATGAGGGTACAGCAAAAAAAGGCAGATTTTTTGGGAAACATCTCTGAAACTGCCGGACTTGGCATGAGTTTTGGGGGGGGGGGGGGGGGGGGGGGGGGGGGGGGGGGGGGGGGGGCGGGGGGGGGGGGGGGGGGGGGGGGGGGGGGGGGGGGGGTGGGCGGGGGGGGGGGTGGGGGGGGTGGGGGTGGGGGG